>DATKYO010000101.1:0-22242 GCA_035528475.1 Methanoregulaceae archaeon
TGAGACGGCTCTGGGCCATCTCGGTCAGGGCACGCAGCACGGCTATCCTGGCGCTGGTGTGGGTTCCCATGCCAATAGTCAGCAGAGCCGGGTCCTTCAGGCGAATATCATCGGAAACGGCAGCGAAGGTGGGAATTCCAATCTCGCTTGTGATATTCTTGATAGTGACGTCCACCTCGGCGGAAGAAAATTTATCAAGCAGGCTCCTCGTGAGGGGGTCTTTAATCTCCACTATCTCTGGCCCTGTATCACGGGTCGCCTCCACAAGCGACCAGGCATCACGTTCGATCACCTCCATGAGAGCATGGAATATGGCCTCTTCCGTGGTGTTTCCCGATGCCAGCCCATTGGTTGAAGTACGGAAGAGCTGGGGATATTCCACAGCCAGTGGATGGAAGACTGCGCTGGCAGGGACCGCAATCTCTTCCTCCTGCATAATGTCGTACCCTGTGATCCAGGGTATGGGCATGTCAGGATCGGCCTTGTGCGGGAGAATCAGATCCAAGGGATTGAGCGTAGTTCTTTGCCCGGAAATATGGCTGAACCGGTCGATTTCGAGGTCAATTTTGCCGTTCTCGGCGGAATAGCGCTCAATTCCCTCCATCATTGCCGAGACCCTGGCCTCAATCGGTGTGGCGCCCTTGCCATTATAGACTGAAATGGCCCCTGATTGGGCAGTCGGCCTGATGCTGGAAAAAACCGGGATTCCGATACGGTCCAGGCTGGTAATATCGGCAACCCTGGTAATCCCTGCTGCCGGCATGGCCTTTTCAACCCTGGCCAGGGTCTCTTCAGGCGGGACGGTACGCTGGGTCTCATTGTTATAGGATTTTTTGCAGGATTGCAGGATCATAGCTTACAACTCCCGGCCCGGCAGACATGCAGGCTACGGAAACGATCGTATGAGTACTTTTTCAAAAAACTCCCTGATATACATTCTGATAATAGATAGATACACCCCCCCGGAAATAATCAGGCGATTACCAGTGTACCAGAGGCCATCCCTGCCGGTCAGGATATGCAAATAGTATCAGAGCTGGAAAATGTATGGCAGGATGATTAATGAAATAAGCATAACCAGGACCAGCGAGGAGACAAAGGCCACCACCGGCTGCGCATACTTCTGCAGGCCCCGCCGTTCAAAGAGTCTGTCCACTCCTTCTTTCAATATATAGCCGCCGTCCAGGGGCACCATGGGGATAGCATTGAAGATACCGACATTGATATTGATCCACCCGGACCAGAAGAGGAGATGCACCAGGCCCCAGAACCAGGGGATGGGAACCTCGTAGAATTGCATGTCCGGAGTATCGAAGGCCACGATCCGCAGCATCTGCCCCCCGAATGATGTATCGAACGGGACGGTGAGGAGGCGCAGGTACCCGATAGGGGAGAGACTCCCCCCGATGGCATCAATAATCGCGCCCCCGTTATAATAATAGATTCCCATGAACCCGGAGTCACGTTGCTCTAATTCAGCAGGCCATTGACTCAAAGTGAGAGTATAATTTTTCTTTAGGCCTTCGTGGAGAACTGTAAGCGCGACGGTCTGGCCGGGTGTTGTGCCGTTGAGGATGGCGGAGATCTGGCCACGCGTATTGACATCAATGCCGTCGATCCCGGTAATCACCGAGTAGGAGGGAACTCCTGCAAGATCTGCGGAGTAATTTTTATATACCCCCTGGATTACCGGCTCGCTGGTGGGTACGGCCGCACCCATCAGAAGGATCATGGCCGCAAAGCAT
This sequence comes from Methanoregulaceae archaeon, assembly GCA_035528475.1. Classification (GTDB taxonomy): domain Archaea; phylum Halobacteriota; class Methanomicrobia; order Methanomicrobiales; family Methanospirillaceae; genus SD8. The sequence goes on from DATKYO010000101.1 coordinate 1,746, forward strand.
ACGGCACCGACAATAATATTGTTGGTAATCCCTGCCCCGAACATTCGTATCTTCGGCATTCCCCGCGTCTTTTCCAGTTCCTCCTCGTCCGGTTCCACAAAGAACCCTATAGGGATGACCATGAGAAGGGCGCCCATGCTCTTCACTTTTATATTCTCCACACGGGAGAGGATGCCATGGCCCATTTCATGGATGGCGATGGTGAGCACGAAGGCGAACCATACTGCAAGCGTGGATGGTACATACTCATTGATCCCCGGGAGGAGGAGGATGTTCTGGGGAGCATATATGCCAGTGGGATCTGGCCTGATTATCAGGGTGAACTGGAGCGATATGAAGAGCAGGATGGTGATGGCCACGGAGATGAGGATAACCATGACCACGCCGAATGAGGCGTAGAGTCGTAAGAAACGTGTATATTTCCGGAACCAATCAAAAAACTGGACCCTGCTGGTCTTTATGGCCAGAATCGGGCCGTAAAAGACAATATAATCTGAGTAAATTTTCTTCCGGTGCACATAAAAGGCGATCGCGGCATAGACCATGACCAGCAGCACCAGGAGCAGGAGCCAGTTCATTCATCATACATGGGCCTGATGGCTACATAAAATTGTGGAATAGAGCCCACATTTTCCTCCACGCCGTGACTTATATGAATTTGAAGAGCTCGGACTGTTCATGAAGAGCGACAAGGTTGTGAATTGTCTGCCAGCTTTGCCTGGCGCATCCCGGGGGCTTTTTTTCAGCTGCCATATAGTCCTGCAAAAAGGAAATGGTTGTCGGATCAGAGGGATATCCGCTTCCGATCTCGCCATATTCCGCTGCCAGGTTCTCAATGGCCCGGTCCCTGTGCACTTTTGCCACGATACTTGCCGCAGAAACCATGGGGCGGTCCCGATCCGCATGGTGCTCTGATATAATCCGGCAGGGACGGCCCAGGTTGCAGCCCACCATGTTTCCGTAGCGGGCAGCGTTTACGTCACAGGCATCCACACAGGCCACCGAGGCACCGATATCGGTAATCACCTGTGCATGCGCCCAGGCCATAAGTGCATTCATATTCATCTGTGATCGTTTGGCATCAATCTCATCGGCCCCGATCACCAGGACTGCGAAGGGGAAGCGGGAGCAGATAATTTCTTCCAGTTCCCGCCGCTTTTGGGGGGAGAGTAGTTTTGAGTCCTTCAGTCCCATCCCCAACATTTCCTCTTCGCTGTCGCATCCCACTGCGGCTACAACAAGAGGCCCCAGTACAGCGCCCTTGCCAGCTTCATCCACCCCGCACCACATGCTCATAAGAGGTTCATTGCGCAAAATATTTCAATGCCAATGATTGTATGCGTACCACATGTATATCATCATTGTCGGTCTTGGTGGCATTGGAAGGAGCCTGACCCAGCTGGCTGTGGAACACGGGAACAATGTAGTAATTATCGACCGTGACGAGCAGCGCTGCAGTGACATGCTAGAGCACTACGATGTACTGGCCATCACCGGCAATGCCACAGACAAATCAATTCTTGAGGATGCAGGGATTGACCGGGCGGACGCCCTGATAGCCACTACAAGCGACGATTCGGTCAACCTGATGACCTGCTGGCTTTCCAAGCGGTTCAAGGTCTCGAACGTGGTCTCGATTGTCAACCAGAAAGAGCATTCCGACCTCTTCAAAGAAGTGGGGGTGAAGATTAGCGAAAACCCGGACGAGCTGGTGGCCACCAGGCTGTACTACTGGGCCGAGAACCCCCAGCTCCAGCAGCTGGCATCCATTCCCGGGGGGACCATATTTGAAGTGGTGGCTGATAAGGGAGCCCCCATCGTGGACCATGAGATACGGGAACTCAAGGTGAAGGATTTTGTCTTTATCGCTATCAGGCGGCTGGGCGGCGAACTGATCATCCCCAGCGGAACGGTCAAGATCCGTCCAGGCGATACTATTACGGTATTTACCAAAAAAGAAGCAGAAAATGAGTGCCTGGAGCTGCTCAACAGGCAGCTCCGGAAATCACCTGATTGACGCCCGCAGGGTACCAAGCTCTGTCAGGAGTCTCGGGTTCCTTTTTATCAATTCCTTGATGAGAGCCAGGGTGTTGAACTCTTTTAAGTTCATCTGGGAGACGGACTGGATCAGGGCATTCAGTTTCTTATCGGAAAGTGTGATCAGGTATTCCTTGATCTGGTAATTGCGGGCGATCGTCTTGCCTATATACGACTCCCGCCACTGCAGGTCATAGTCCATCAGGGCCTTCTTTGAAAAGTCTCCAGCCGCGATGGCTTTTTCGGCCACTTCCACGGCCACTTTTCCGGTGAACATGGCATTGTAGATCCCCCCGCCTGTCAGTGGATCGACCACCCGGGCGGCATCGCCCACAATCATCAGCCCGTCGGCAACCGTGCACTCCAGGGGTTTGCACACCGATACACCGCCAACGGTGCACTCGATGACCTTGCCGTCCGGGAAGCGGGCCGAGACGAATTTATCAAGATAATCCTTGGCCCGATGGCCTGCACCGCTCTTTTTACCGCTTATTCCTATTCCTACATTGGCGCTGCGTTCACCCTTGGGGAAGATCCAGAGGTAGCCTTCGGGGGCCACCTCGTTGCCCAGGAAGAACACCGTGGTATGAGGATCGATATCGATATCAGTCATCAGGTACTGGACCGAACTCATTATCTCACGGACCGGGACAGTAGTGTCTATTCCGCACCAGCGGGAAAACTTGGATTCCACACCGTCTGCCGCAATGACAATATCGGCGTGCACTTCCCTGCTCGACCCGCAGAAATCCAGGACAGCTCCTTTTACCTCTCCCCCAACAGTGACAGGAGCCCTTGCCCTGGTCTTGACATAGACCTCGGCACCCGCATCAGCAGCCTGCCATACCAGTTCCCGGTCGAATATCTTGCGGTCCAGGATATACCCCACTTTGCTGCCTGCCATCTCCGACTCAAGAACCATGGAGGTATTGTCGGGGGCAATCAGTTCTGCCCGCTTAATCTCTGCGGCGATGAATTTTCTGTCAGGGGTGATAAACTCGGAAAGCACGTCCTTCCCAATACCCTCAGCACAGCGTACTGGCACCCCGATGGCCGGGCGTTTTTCCACCAGGCAGACCGAAAGCCCCTTCTCCGCGGCAGTCCTGGCGGCGACGGCACCTCCCGGCCCTCCGCCGATTACCAGGACATCATAATTCCGTTTCATTCAACACCTCCAGCGCCCCCAGAGGGCAGACCTTTGCGCAAATGCCGCAACTTATACAGGAATCCCCCACCTCGAGATATGCATCGATGAGCTCCAGGGCCCCTTCCGGACATACTGAGACACAGCACCCGCAATATCCACAGATGTCTCTATGAACCTGTAACATCCCAATCATGTTAGAATGGAATCGCCTTATATCTTTTCTTCATGAAACAGGGTTAAAACCCTTAAATGGGCCGAATTTTAAAGAATATTCGCAAAATATCGGAGAGTCCGCATGTCAACTGAATGAGAATGATCCGTATCGGCCTCCCCCACCCGGAGTGAGCACAACCCTACCATTGCGAAGCGCATTCACCGCATTTGCCAGTCCCGGGTTAATCCCGGCAAGTTCCTGTATCGGGGCACTGATAAGTACCGTTATCTCATCCCCGAAATGGCTGATACACTGGTGATACAGCTCCCGGCACTTTTTCGTTCCCGGGGACGAGGTGCCGAGCAATTTCTGGATCAGCTCGCCCAGTGGGATCATATGCAGATATGGCGGGCGCGACACGGGCTCTCCTGTCGAAAGTTCCCCCGCCCGGTCCCGTACCCCTTTTTTTATCCTGCCCCCGTCCAGCGGGCAGCGCCACTTCAGGCTGGAGGCTTCTTCCGGTGTGTAGTGATGGTAACATCTCACGCACGCAGTACGGTTATACTTGCCCTCTTCCGGGAAAAAACCCACATTCATCTCGATATCCCCTGATTTCACCGCATCGAGGACATCTCCTGTACGAAGATCGTGGATGCGGATCTGGTTGAACTCCCGCCCTAGTTTGACGGGATCAGGGCTGTGAGCGTCGGAATTGGAGAGGAACGTCACTCCGGAAAGATCCGGAATGGCCGATCCATAAGAGCTGTCGGCGGAGAGGCCCAGTTCCAGGAAATCTATCTGCTCCATTCCATAGCAGCCGCCCACATTTTCATACATGGCATAGAGGGAAGTCCAGGGTGTGAACGCATGTGCCGGGCCGATGAGACCGTCATGGGCATGGACAAATTGTGCGATCCCTTCTCCTCCCATGCGTACATGCGGCCTCCCGGAACTGGCGATGTTACGGGAATACGGCGTCAGGTCTTCCTGCAGTGCTGCAAAATCTTCGAAGCAATTCATGAGAATGAGGTGATGGATACGGGAGGAATCCTCTACCTCGGCAGAGGGGACCACCAGGATATCGGATCCCCCTGATGCCTTGTCTTCCCAGCACGTCCTCCATCCCTGGTGGAGTGCATCGCCGCTTCCAAGCACCCTGATGCCTTTCTGCCGGCATGCAGAGAGGAGTGCCTCAGGGGTCATATGTTTTGATGTGGCGATTGAAAAACGGGAGTGGATATGTAAATCAGCAAAAACCTGCATGACTACACAAAGTAGCGCAATTCGTCGTCCTGGGTTCCCCGTTCCCCGTCAATGAGTTTCTGGACCATATGCTCCATCTCAACTCCACGTTCCTGGAGGTGGCTGGGATCGATCTCAATCTCCAGCAGGGCGGTGAGCACCCGGAGCACGCCGGCTGCACTTTTTGGATCAACCAGGTATCCCGACGTCTCTCCCATCAGGCAGATTCCCTCAATGCCCCGGGCCCTGCCCATGCCGAGCAGGAGTCCGGCAGCCCCGACGATCCCCCCGCCGGGCTCTTCCCTGCTGATCAGGGCTCCGGCGGATTCCACAGCGTCCTGAAGGTCAGCGCCGTTCACTGCGCCGAGTACACGCGGCTCTTCTACCAGGTGACCCACCCCGTAGCCGCCAAGGGTGAAGATCCTGGAGACCCCGAGCTGCTCCGCAATGTCAAGATAGGCATCGGCCAGGAGATAGTGGCCCTCGGCAGATGTGCTCTGGTAATCCCCAACAAGGAAAAGATAACGCCGGTCTTCCCCCCGATAATAATATACTTCGTTGTTAGCCAGCCTGACTATTCCGTTCGCTTCGATAATTACCTGGGGGGGGAAGAAGATGGACTCGATTTCGGCTACTTTTACCGCCCCAAGTTCGCGTATCATATGCTCGGCCACAAGTTTCCCTACATGGCCGATCCCCGGAAGCCCCTCGATGAGCACCGGGGCATTTATCTCTTCTAGAGGGATTTCATCCAGAAAACGAATGCTTATTTCATCCATGATTTGGCAATTCTCCTGTAGGTTCCGTACCTGTCCTGGGGGGAATAACGGGCAGGATGGGCCGTGACGGTGGGCTCGCTACAGACCGGACAGGTCATGTGGAGGGTATAGGTAAAATCATTCGGGCAGCGGCGGATACGTCCCCTCATGCGGCCTTTCCGGATTTGGGTTTCTTGGTAAATCTGCCTTCGCCACCAGCCCGCTCCACTACGCCTATTGCCGCTGCGGAAGCCTTCTCGATGGCTTTCTCCGCTTTTTTATAATCAGGGGCAGTGACCTTGATCCGGTAGAGCGGGGCGCCCACGTAGGTGATCTCAATATCCACGTCCTGAATCTTAGGCTCTGCGCTCCGTAGAGCCCTGCGGATAATGTTAACCCCGTCGGACTTTGTGGAGGTGAGGACCAGGTTGCCGCTCACGGTGACCCTGGGCACTTTGACGTTTTCATGGGCCACTTTTATGAGGGCTTCCTTTACTTCTGCGGAAAGTCCGGTATTCTCGAACGCCTTATCCTCTCTGATAACAATTTCTTCAAAAATGGAGTAAAGATCGCCGTATTTCTGGTATATTGACGATTCTATTGGTTCTGCAGGTTCACTGGAAGCGTTTGAGGCAAACCCGATCCATTTCTTTGCCTTTGATTCATTCTTCCACTCCCTGATCTTCTCCCTGCGCTGATGTTCGTTCACGTCTTTAAGCGAGAGATCGATATGACCCCGGCTGGTATCCACATTGAGAACCTTGCAGACCACCTTCTGCCCTTCTCTTACATGGTCCCTGATATACTTGATCCAGCCCGTGGCGACTTCAGAGATGGGGATCAGCCCTTCCCTGTTCTTGTACTCATCCAGGCTCACGAAGGCTGCGAAATCCTTTACCTCTCTGACCGTGCAGACTACCAATTCTCCTGTCTGCGGCCACTCTCTCTCGCTCATCGTACAATCACTCAAGCGCTGCCAGTATATCAGCTTTTATATGTGCTTTTCCACCGCTCGGCTCGGCTAGAACCTTTCCGCACACCACGCAGTCCACCACGGTGCTGGCCTTCTCGAATACGACCTGTTCATTCTCGCAGTCCGGGCATTTCACCCGGAAAAATTTGCTCCTGTTTACTCTTGACTGTCTTACCACGTGATCACTCCGTCAATTCGAATTTTCCCGCACGGTACCCGCGGCGCAGGTGCGCCTTGCCGCATGCGATGCAGCGGTACCGTACATTGATCTTCTTGGTGGGCTTGTCGCCTCCCGGTACCTTCGAGAATTTTCCCATGTTGCCCACTGTACCTCTCCGGGCCTTCTGCCGGTCGATCCAGTGCAGGCCGGTGGTCTTGCTTTTTTTCACCTTCTCGACCTCGTGCATCTGGTGGTGCCTGCAGAACGGGCAGTAGGTTTTGAATTTTGCTGGGATTTTCATGAAATTTGCCTCTCCGCTTTCGGTAACAAATAGCAGTATTATTTGACCGGGTTCATATTTAAGACTGTTGTAGTGCCTGCGTTACAATACTGATTCCTCAGTAATTTCGTAAAGGATACTTACTCATTCTGTTTTTTAACGATAATAAGGGTGTTTACGCGGCTATCACATCATCGGCCGTTTTGTTGCCTGCAGGGTTCAATATGGCCATGGCGACACCAGGTGATCCTCCCCGCCCTCCGGGCAGGCGCAGATGTGGGAGAGACTATTCTTCACCCTGTAACCGTTTGTGAAAAAAGGGATTTTACAGCCTCGCCTCGAACTGTGATCCGGGCATTCTTACGTTGGTATATACGCCCTTTCAGCGATTTTCAAGACTCAGGACAATGTTTCGTTCACACAGGACTTCGGCGTTTCTCTCCGGGAGCGTGATAATATCCTCCTTATGCAACTCGTAGATCCTGCCGTCAACCCCCATGAAAGGCTCCATGTCCTGGAGAACCCGGCCAAGCACGAATGCAGTGGAGGATGCCTGGACATCCTCAAGGATCGCCGCGCAGGGCTCTTCTATTACCGCTCCTTCCGCTTCCCCGGTTCCGTGCCTGTGGACAGTCCCGTCAACAAGCCGGCACCGGCATTGCTCGATGCCCATCACCAGCCTGTCAAACATTTCCTTCTCTTCATCGAGCATCTTTTTGAGTTCGTCACGATTCACGAACTGCCCCTGTTCCTGCGTCTGGGCAAGGGCCAGTATCTTGGCCGAACGGGTACGGAAGATATCCTGGAGGGTTTCCCTGATACTGCTCACTCGTTCGATAAGGATCCTGACCCGGTCCGAAAACGGGTCCTCACTGTCGTAGACCTCCTGGGAGAGTGAGTCTACTTCCTCGCGGGTGGATTCAAAAAGGTCGTGCGGGATTTGGATGAGCCGCCCGGTCTCCCTCTCTGAAAGAAGAATACTTCGCAACTCGTCAAGATGCATCTCTTCTGCCTCCTGCAATCTCTGCCATACCCCGGCAGCAGAGGAATACCGCCAAAGCCTCGGGGACAGAATTCTTCCCTGCCTCAAGCGTGTAGGTGTTCCCCAGCAGTGGGACTGACAGGCCTTTCGCCATATCCACGCCGACTTCCCTTGTCCCGAATACTACCGCGTCTACCAGGGGGTTGAAATCTTCGAGCTCGTCCGCGACAAGCGGTGTGACACGGAACCCGCTTCCGCCGTGAAGCGACCCGGGCATACGGATGAGCCTTTTCGTATCAGTGGTGACCGGTTCGTCTGCGAGGGCTGCCTGTTCCCTGATCCGGGCCAGAAAATCGCTCTCCTTGTCCTGGAAGAGCGCCCAGATCACCTTTCCCACCGTCCGGTCGCGGAGGTTGATCGCTGCCGGGTCCGACTCGAGCAGCCGGACCAGTTCACCACTCCTTTTCATGAATTCTTCCGCAGACACTTTCCCTACCCCTTCCAGTGCTGAAAGCCGGGATATCGCCTCTTCATTCTCCATCCCTTTCAGCCACACCAGGTATTCATGGAGGGACGATATATATCGCTGGTGCCATCCGCGGGGTGAATGTGATCGCATGGAGAGCATGACCCCCGGGTCTATCCCGATGCCGCAGACATAATCTATAATCTCTCTCCTCTCAGCACTTCCCCATCCCCTCACCGCGATCTCCCGTATATGGATATGGTAGCCACGCCCGCCGGAAAACACAAGCGCTATCTCTCTTTTTGAAAATCCCAGCTCATCGGTTAACATGCCAATCAGTTTTTCGCACTCCTGCTTCACCCTGGCAAGCATGAGGTCATATGGCCCCCTCATAATATGGTCGGCATCCAGATCAAAGATGAGATCGGCACCAAGCCAACCCTTCGTAGCCATTGTCGGTGCGCCTGGTGTAGCATAATAGGCGCTTGAATAATAGGCATGGGCCGGAACCATGGCCTTTGCGTATTCAAAAAGTTCCTGTGGGCTACCAAACCCGATGTGCCGTCGCATCCTGATCTCCGGGTAATCTGCTTCAAAGAATACAAAGCCCCATTCCCTCTGTTCAACCGAAGGTGGAGCGGAAAGATAGGCCCCTTTATAGTATTCCCGAAACCTCTGTTTTAAGAATTCTATGGTGGCCGCCTTCATGACAACTCCTTGATCATGTATGGTCCCCTGCGTTCATATCCGTGCCTGCGGTAATACGGCCTGACACCAATACCGCTCATCACTGCAATTCGCTGATACCCTTCACCGGCGGCGATCTCTTCGGCCTGGGTGAGCAGATCCCTCCCATATTTCCTGTGCTGGCGCTGCGCAGGTTCGGGCGAGACACCAAGCGGTACAATACTCCCGTATACATGAAGTTCCCGAAGAAGCGCCGCTTCTTCCAGTTCGTCCCTGCAACGGAGGCCACCGGTTCTCAGGCGCGAAAAACCGATGAGTGCGTCTCCCGAAACAGCCGAGATGAAATATTCCCTGCCACCGGCACATTCATAGTCCTGGATTGTTGTCCGGGACTCCCCTTCCGCCACTTTTCGCCCGATTTCACGGCAGCGGATGCAACGGCACTGTAGTCCCCAGCCAGTCAGATGTTCCTGGCACAGCTGCCTGAAATTGCTATGACGTGATCCAGCAACTATGAGCTTTGCCGGGATATCCCTCTGGATCCTCTGGAGCCTGACGTACTCGGGGAGCAGGGATTTTCCATAGGCGATGAGATCGATTAAGGCATCCTCCTCGTACGGAGCATAGCGCCCGTCCAGGAAGAGCTGCTCGATCTCGGATCCGGGAGTAACGAGGGTGGGATAAATTTTCAGAAAATCCGGCCTGTACGAAGGATTCGAAAAAAGTTCCTCGAGCATCCAGCGGTCCTTTTCTATTGTGCTCCCCGGCATGTTGGGCATGATATGAAACCCTACCTTGAGACCGGCATCTCGTAGCAACCGGTTGGCCTCCACGGTATCTGCCACGGTACATCCCCTTCGGTTGAATTCCAGGATGGAATCGTCGAGATGCTGCACACCAAGCTCTATTTTTGTGACACCAAGCTCCAGCATGCGGTGGATCTGTTCTTCGCGGCACCAGTCCGGCCTGGTCTCGAACGTGGTAGCCACACACCGCACCGGTGAATACTCGTTCTGATGGAAAATCGCTGCTGTATTGCCTGCCTGGCCTGGAGGAACGCCCCTGTATTCGTTCATGGCCCGTATGCACTCGGTAACGAACCGTTCCTGATATTCGGGTGGACGGGCGGTCATTGTTCCTCCCATCACAATCAGCTCAACCTTGTCCACGAAATGGCCCAGGATCTCAAACTGCTCCAGCCGGGCCCTTACCTGGGCATAGGGATCATACTCATGCTGGCGTGCCCGTAATGCCGCCGGTTCCTCACCTGTATAACTTTGGGGGGACTGGAACTGGTGTTCGGGACCGCCGGGACAGGGCAGGCATTTTCCGTGGGGGCATGGGAACGGGGAGGTCATCACTGCAACCGGGGCTACACCTGAGAGGGTTCTCGTCGGTTTGACCATCAGGAGCGTTCGCAGCTTCTCCCGTTCCTCCGGACGGGCACATGCCATGAGGGCGGAATTTTTAGGGACGGAATTAACCCCCAACCGTTTACAGATCCTGATCTTCAGCCGGTTGAGGTCACCTGGTTCCGGGTTGTTCGAAAAGATAAAAGAGATGATTTCACGGTGGATGTCCTGATCACTCATACCATGGTTAATGCTCGGCCGCAACCCTTTCAGATGCCGCCTCGCTGGTGTATTTCACGGATACCAGTTTCTGGCCACGGATATGGGTGACAATTTCATCGCCCAGTGCAAGAATTGCATCCTTGTGGCATTTTTTATTTTTGTGGATATGAACAGGAGAAATTTTGAGGGAATTATAACGATTTGTGGGAATTTCATCCTCGGTGATGCCTTCATAGTATTTTTTGATGTGTATCATCAACATGTGTAAATGTAGTAGTTCCTCCTTTTGCACACTATCACCTTTCTTCCAAAACACTACTTTTTTCCTGACCAGATATACTTTATTGGTGATCTTTATATCGGACTTTGTGCACTCTGGTGGGGCACTGGTAGGACTGGCAATAGGGGATGCGCTGGGTGCGCCCCTGGAAGGCCACCAATCTCCTCCACTTCGCCTTACCGAAATGGAGAGCGGAGGAATTTTCCCCCGCCGTTCCGGCGAGATCACTGATGATACCCTGCAGGCCCGAGCCCTTGCCGACTCTCTTGCCATGTGCAGGGGATACTATCCCTATGATATACTGCACCGTCTTATTAACGATTACCGCAGGAATCCTTATATGTACGGGCCCACCTCGAGTGCGGTTTTTGAGCGGGTAATGAAAGGAGTTGAGTATGAAAAAGCCTCCCGGGACGTGTATATATTGTCCGGCGGGAGGTCGAACGGCAGCGTGATGAGGGGTCCGCCTCTTGGCATATTCTATTCGGGTCCTGAACTGGAGGCATACAGCATTGCCTGCTCGAGACTTACCCATTATCATCCTGTGGCCTGTGCATGCTCAGCCTGGATAAACAGGATGGTGAGCAGCCTTTGCAGGGGGTATTCACGTGATGAGTCATTCCGGCAGGCAGCCCGCCTGTGTACGGAATTTGAGGTATCAGAAGTCCTCGGTTCCTATATGCATCATGAGCCTGTACCCGGCCTTGATGCACTTGACGCGACCCATGCGGCAATCACATGTTTCATGGAGAACAACAGGTTTCGGGACACGCTTGTATCAGCCGTGAATCTCGGGGGAGATGCCGATACGGTGGGAGCAATGGCCGGCTCCCTCGCCGGGGCTTATTATGGCCTCTCTTCGATTCCCCCGCGATGGATGGCAGGTCTGCGAGTGCTCCCCGGGTTGATGGACACGGCTATGAGGCTCTGGATGGTGTCTGGAAAATAGCGCCGCCTCACACCGGCATGAGTTCCACAAGCTGGAGGTTTCTGCCCTTCTCGCATATGTCGGGAGCATTGCCTACCACATCACTCACCACGTATTTCTCTCCATCAGTGATGCCTTCGGGATGGCAGAGATCAAAGTTTACGCACGAGTCACGGTTGCAGGAGAATTCATAGTGGATGTGGGTATTCCTGATGGCCATATCCGCACCTATAAGGGCAGAGATAGGAGATTCCACCACCTCGACGGCACGTGCACCATTCAGATGGATATTGCAGCTGTGGCTTGTCGGACGAATCCCGATCACCCGATATTTTTTCCCTGCCTTGAGGTTGTTGCAGGCCTTTCTAACCGGGCAATCGTCACACTCGGGAATACTCCCCTCATAGATGAATTCCAGCCCGGTCTTTGCCAGTTCCGTCCCGATAAGGGTTACTTTTGATTTGAGCTCCGCCATCGCCGCTCAGTCCTCATAGAGCATCTTGATAATTCCGGTTGCAGACTCCCTGGAAATTCCCATATCTAAAATAGTGAAGCGCTCGGGACGGATAGTCTTTGCCATCAGAAGCGCCTCGATAGCGGTTTCATCGTCGATCCCCATTTCAGTAGGCGTGGTGGGAGCCCCAATTATCCTCAATGCATCCCTGATCTCTTTCCAGTCACCTCCATGAAGGTACATGCAGATAATGGTCCCCACTCCGCAGGCTTCCCCGTGCATGGCTTTTCCCGGGGCAAGCCGTTCTATTGCATGTCCGAATTTATGCTCTCCGCCCGAGGCCGGCCTGGAAGATCCTGCCGTGCTCATGGCCACACCGGAGGAAACCAGGGCTTTGGTAACGAACCACGCAGTTTCTTCATTATGCGGAAGGATGTTCCGGGCATTTTTCATCACCAGTTCGGCAGTCATCCTGGAAAGCGCTACCGCATACTCGCTCACAGGTTCTGCCTTGAGGCGATGCGAGAGCTCCCAGTCCAGGACGGCAGTGTAATTGGAGATGACATCTGCGCATCCGGAGGCCATGAAGCGGTGCGGTGCGGCGGCGATGATGCCTGTATCGGCTACAATGGCAATCGGAGGGTGGGCCTCCAGCGATGCTTGCCCGCTTTCCATGGGAACGGATGCCCTGGAGGAGGCGATACCGTCATGGGATGCGGCGGTGGGCACACTGATAAACTGGCGGTCCAGGTTGTAGGAGACAATCTTTGCGGTATCGATCACCCTGCCCCCCCCCACGCCGATAAGAAAATCCACATCCTTCGCGGCTCGTTCCACCTCGTGGATAATATCCATGCTGATGGATTTTCCGATGAATGAGCACACATCGTAGTCTTCTTTCATCAGGTTCATTACCTGTTCCCCGGCAAACCTGATCGTGTGGGAACCGGTAACCACCATCGTCGAGTGACCGAGGCGGAGATCACTGCAGACGGCCGGCAGCTGGGAAAGTACATCATGACCTATCACTACGTCCCGCGGAAGCTGCATCCATCTGGACCTGTCGAATACTTTCCTTTTGAGTACTTTATTACCGTCTGCGCTCATTTATATCAGGAATGGTTTGGGAATTCATCTACAAATACTACATCGATCCAATCCGCTATGGCCAGCCCTACAACATTGTAGACACGCTCACCTATGCTCTGATTCTGATAGTATCCATATATATCCTTTACCGCTGGTTTTCCCGTTCAAAAATGATAACCATTGACGGCAACTTCGTGCTTGCCACCCTTCCCTATGTAGTCCTGGGAGGGCTTTTGCGGGTGGTACAGGATACGGGGATGATCACCTCCGACTTCCAGTACCTGCTGATCACTCCCCTCATCTATTTCGTGCTCTTCTTTTTTACAGCAGGAACCCTGGTGATCACGTCTTCATGCCAGAAGGCGGCACTCATCAAAGATTACATCCCGTATTACGTGGCTGCAGGAGTGGCAGCCTGCCTGGTTGCCGGAGGGGTCCTGCTCTTATTTGGTCTGGAAAATGGTATTGTGGACCTTGGCGTAGCTGCATTCATCATCGCCCTAGCAGTTGTCACTACAGCTCTTGTTTATACAGCCATGCGGTATCTGCTGCGCTGGGCCTATGCCGGGGATCCCCTCTACCTGGCCCTGATAATCGGTCAGATGCTTGATGCCAGCGCTACAAGCTACGGGATTGATTTTCATCCCCTGGACTATGTAGAGGTCCATGTGGTGGGATCCAATCTTATTGCCTGGACCGGGACGGCTTTCTCCATGTTTCCCCTGAAACTGCTGGTTATCTTCCCGGGAATCTATATCCTGGAAAGGTTCAGGAACGAAGGGGCACCGGTTTTGTGGCACCTGATTCTGCTTGCAATGATCACGGTTGGCCTGGCCCCCGGCGTCCGGGACATGGTGAGGATGATGCTCTATGTCTGAAATGCGGAATGCACTGGGGATGACCACGTTTCTCTTTCTCGTATCCCTCGCAATAGGTGTCGTTGCGACCATAGCCAACCCCGAGATCGGGCAACAGTTGCTGGAGTTTTTCAAAGAGGCCATATTGTGGGATATCATGGACTCATCACCTTTGGATCTGGCATTAAAATTATTCCTGAACAATATCCAGGCCTGCATATTCATGTTCCTTGGCGGGGCTTCGCTTGGCCTTGTCACCTTCTTTATCATCGCCACAAACGGCCTGGTTATCGGCTCCATTATTGAGGCTGTAAGGCAGGAGCAGAGCGTGGTGTACGTGGCTGCGGCGATAATCCCTCATGGCATCTTCGAGATACCTGCATTCATCATATCAGGAGCGCTTGGGTTTCTCCTGGCACGAGCGTTGTGGAACGAATGGACGGCCTCCTGTGATGCAGGGGCATATGCTGCGGGACTGGGAAAAACATTTCTCAAAGTTGTTTTACCCCTAATTGTAATTGCAGCCTTTACAGAGGCATTTATAACGCCTCAAATTATACATTTTCTAGTTTGAGGAGCGGATAGCGTTGGAAGAGGATCATGGTGCACTTCCCCCTAAATTAGACTTTAGCGGATGGTATAACGAACTCCTGTGGCGGGCCGAGATCATGGATGTCCGTTACCCGGTCAAAGGCCTCTACGTATGGTATCCGTTCGGGTTTGCCCTTCGCAGGAATGTCTATTCCAGCCTGCGTGATATCATGGACAGGGAACACCAGGAGGCGCTCTTCCCACTACTTATTCCGGAGACGGAGTTTGCCAAAGAGGCTGAGCATATCAAGGGATTTGAAGAAGAGGTGTACTGGGTCACTCACGGGGGAACGACCCCGCTGGATGTCAATCTCGCACTGCGGCCAACCAGCGAATGCGCCATATACCCCATGTACTCACTGTGGGTGCGTTCCCATGCCGACCTGCCCGTGAAGATCTACCAGATCGTCAATACATTCCGGTACGAGACCAAGCATACCCGCCCCCTCATAAGGCTTCGGGAGATTACCTCGTTTAAAGAGGCCCATACCGTACATGCAACATGGGACGAGGCACAGGCCCAGGTGGAGGAAGCGGTGAAGCTCTACAGGGAATTCTATGACAGCCTCTGCGTCCCTGTCATTATTTCCCGCCGTCCCGACTGGGACAAGTTCCCAGGTGCTGATTACACCGTTGCGGTGGACACGGTCATGCCCGATGGCCGCACCCTTCAGATCGGGACTGTCCATCATCTCGGTGACCATTTCTCAAAGACATTCGAGATCACGTATGAGGATTTCAATGGGGAACAGCAGTTTGCATACCAGACCTGCTATGGGATTTCAGAGCGGTGTGTTGCTGCCCTGATCAGCATGCATGGAGATGATCGCGGGCTGGTGCTCCCCCCTGCACTTGCCCCTGTGCAGGTAATAATTGTTCCAATCACAATCAAAAAGCGGAGGGAAGAGGTGATCAGCGCTGCAGAAAACCTCGAAAAAACCCTTAAATCAGCAGGAATAAGGGCAAAAGTGGATGTTCGGGACATTCGCCCGGGCGCGAAATACTATTACTGGGAGATGCGTGGGGTACCTCTGCGCCTTGAGATCGGCCCAAGGGATCTGGATGCATCGCAGGCCACTGCGGTGACCCGGCTGGGCGAAAAAACAGCTATACCCCTGGATACGATATGCGAGGGAGTGGTGGAACGCCTGTTAGAATTCAACTGTGTACTGCGGGCGAGGGCGGATGAACACGTGCGGTCGCATATTCATATGCCCGGATCGATGGAGGCTGTGAAGTCTGCAGTAGAGAAAGGCGTGGCAATAGTCTCCTGGTGCGGCAAGAGAGACTGTGCGGACCGGATTGAAGAAGAAGTAAATGCCAGTATCCTTGGGACAGATGTACGATCACCCTTCGTTGAGTGCAAACCCGGAAAATGTATTGTGTGCGGCGCCGATGGGGAAACTACGCTGGTAGGCCGGGCTTATTAAAAAAAAATTCAGCACCCGGGACAGAGGTATGAAACCGAGAAGCCCGGTGATGAAAGGTCCCCTGAGACCATCTTTTTTCCGCCATTGAAGAATAGTTTTCCACACTCTGAACACCGCTTCGGCTTTATCCTGTCCCATATAGTGTGTGGTAACTCGAACTTGAACCTGGTATCGCTATGTAATCCCAGGCTCTTTACGCAATGTTCTTCATAGGCCGAGACCAGCTGCATGATCCTGATAGGACTTGCCCCCATATCGATGAACTTTTTGAATATGAAATAATTGAACACCAGCCAGGACAGGTCGAACCGCTCGAAAAGTTCTTCAGCCTCCTGGCCATCTTCGTACTCCTCAAGTGAGCAACCGCATAGAGGGCACCGGCCCTTCACCAGTTCGTCAAGATACACCTCTTCCCGGCAACCGGGGCAGGTGGTGTGGGGTGCATGCATTCGTGATGTCATCTATGATACCGTGGAAAGGCAGTGATGTGCTCTGCCAGTGCAGCATAGTCAACGTGCTGTGGTGAGCGGGTCCGCATAACGGTACCCTTACTATTCATCGTACGCCTGGATACGGAGCGCCGGATATTAGCAACGGACGGCGTTGTCGGGGGCATTACTCGCTGCCCTTCCGGATATCCCGACAGGGGGGAAAATGCATGTTTTAGCGCCGTATAATTACCATCGCCACCCATTTTGCTGATATCTCCTTCAAACACATTCATCCAGAATAAACTCGCAATTTCTATTTGTACCATTTCTACATAAAACTATACGCATTACCACATGAAATCAGGATATATTGCAGAATTACGCGCGTAAAAAGGGCTATTTAAGTATTGCCCTCATGCCCTCCCCGGCAACCAGCGGACAGGTGAGATTTCGCTGCAGGATACAAGGTATCGGGATATTGAGATATTGTTCTGCCAGGTTTGACTATCCAACCCATCAACGCAGCAGGATGCCGAATGCCTGCGATATCGAATGCAGGGCATCATCCATTTTTCCGTCCCGGATAAGGGAGACACTCCTGGTAATGCAGGACTTGATGTCTTTTTTGTCGATATCATATGCCACCATGAAAGTACGGACCGAATCATCCATCTTACCCAGCATAAAATAGCAGTTACTAATCACAATCCAGGCCTCGGCATGGCGGGGATCCTGCTCCACAAGTTCTTCCATGCACCGGAGTGCCTGTGTATAATCACCTTTCCGGCTCAGTGCCAGTCCCTTCCAGAAGAGGATGTGTGGATTTCCCGGAGAAAGGCTTTCTGCCCGGTCAAAGCATTTCAGGGCCGCCTCATTCTGGCCATTGAGCACCAGGGCCGTGCCGCACTGGATCCATGCCGAGAGATAACCGGGATAAATGCGCAGGGCCTGCCTGAAAGAGTCGACTGCATCTTCATAGCGTTTCAGTTTCATCTGGGCAAAACCCCTGTTTACCATTGCACCCAGGTATCTGGGACGCAATGACACAGCGATCTCGCAGCACGCTGCCTCATCTTCAAAGCGGCCCATTTTTCCAAGGGCATGTCCCTTGGCATTCCAGGCATGGGCATAGGCAGGGTTGGCCCGGATGGCCTGGTCACACACCGCGATCTTTTCCTCGAACCGTTCCAGCTGGCCGAGGGCGAAGGCCTTGTTCACCAGGGCCTGGATCAGTGTCGGATCAAGCTCAATTGCCCTGTTGCATGCTTCGATTTCTTCCTGGTAGCGGCCGAGTTTGCCCAGGGCATGGCCTTTTCCCATCCATGCCTGTGCATATTGCGGGTCGTGTGTAAGGGCACGTTCGAACCAGCGGATGGACTCCTCGTACCGGCCCTGGCGGGAGAGACGTATCCCTTCGCGGGTAAAGACGCCCGCCGTATCATCGCTGGGGTGTTCAAGGGTAAGCCCGGTCATGTTCGAGATACCTGCCGCATAGGTATAATGGATGATCTGCTGCTTCAAGCACTATAAACACTCCCAATAAGGAAAGGAACGCCCCGGGTGCATGAAAGGAAAAACTACAATTTACCCGCTGACCAATGCCTGCTCATGGATGAGCGGGCGTTTTCATGCGCATGCACAATTGCGGGATCCGATTCGGGAGGAGGTGCGGGAGTGCAGGCCGACCAAAAAGTCTTTCATTCGCTGGGTGTATGGGGGCTGTCGGTGATCACTGCGGTCACCGCCCAGAATACACGGGAAGTGAGAGGATCAATAATAATCCCCCCGGATTTTGTCGGGCTCCAGCTGGAGACGGTTCTTGATGATTTCGAAATAGGGGCGTTCAAAACAGGAATGCTTGGAGATGCCACGACAATTCACACAATTGCCGACTGTCTCCCTTCCGGGATTGCGCTGGTTGTAGACCCGGTCATGGTTTCAACCAGTGGATATCCCCTCCTGGAAAAGGAAGCCAAAAGTGCCCTTGTAGAAAGGCTGCTCCCGCGATCCACGGTGGTGACTCCCAACATCGCGGAGGCAGTGGTGCTTTCGGGGATGGATAAAATCACCACATTGGAGGATGCCAGGGAGGCAGCGTTCGCGATTCTTGACCAGGGGCCCGAATATGTGGTGATGAAGGGAGGCCACCTCGCGATAGAACAGGCCACCGACCTCCTTATCGCCAGGGACGGCGAATGGGCAGAGTCAGGTACCAGGTATCCATATTCGGTGCATGGGTCCGGCTGTTGCTTTTCCGCGGCGCTTGCGGCGTACCTGGCCATGGGCAGGACTGTCCCGGAAGCCTTCCACATGGCCAAGATTTTCATTGATCATGCCATCGGCAGGGCGGTCAGGGGAAGAAGCGGGAAATATATGGTAAACCCCTGAATCGCGGGACTGCGTTCTTTCACTGCACTGTCCCTTCAATGTGATCGGTGCTCATTGCATGGGAAGGAAATTTCCCGACCCCCTTTTAGACGGGGTTCCCGCCAGGAAATGTTACTCAATACCCGGATTTACAGCAAAAGACTGATTAATTCGCCAGACATAGGAACAATAACGGTTCGGGGGTACGAACTGATGGAAAAAAAGGTATCTGGTGACCATACTATTGCCGATCCGGAAAACGGACAGGAATCCTGGCGGGCTGCTGCCGAAAAACTTACACAATTGAATTCCATCATCAGGCATGACCTCCTGAATCAGCTGACAATTCTTATCGGGTTTCTCCAGTATTCCGAGGATATGATAGAAGATCCACAGATTAAGGCGTTCGTGCAGAAGGAAGAGACGGCCGGAATGAATATCCAGGCACTGGTGGAATTCACCCGCGAATACCAGGACCTGGTGTTAAAAGAACCCGCCTGGATTTTCCTTCCCGATATTGTGAGGGACGGCCTCTTCCCAATCAGTTTCAACAACGTCTCGGTGGAGAACTCAGTGCCGGATATTGAAATCTTCGCATCCCCTCTCATCGAGAAGGTCTTTTTCATAATGGCAGAAAATTCCATGAAGCATGCAAAGGGCATTTCCAGGATCATCCTCTCAACTTCTGCCGGGAACGACGACGCATTGTCAATTCTTGTGGAGGATGATGGGGCGGGAATCCCGGAAGAAGAGCGTGACATGTTATTCGAGCGGGGCCATGGACGGAATGCGGGCTACGGCCTCTGGATGGCCGGGGAGATCCTCTCGGTCACCGGGATCACCCTTACCGAGAGCGGAGGTAAAGGCAATGGGGCCCGCTTTGTGATGGGGGTCCCGAAAGCAGGATGGAGATCAGCAAAAAGGGCCTGATCCCTTTTTCATGACAATTCGCGTTCCAGAAAAAATTTGGGGTGTTACACTGGTCGCGACAGGACTGACAACAGCCCTGAAATCGTAAAATACTCCCTCTGATTCTAAATTGCCATCCAAAATCATGGATGAAGGATTATAGCAGGGATAAGAACTTATAAATAGAAACCGGCAAAATAACCTGATACAGTGTCATGTCCAGAGAGTGGGCATTGCCTAAAACAATCAAGGTGTTGATTTATGAAGATTCAAAATGAAGAGGCAGTATCACCCGTTATCGGCGTGATCCTGATGGTCGCTATCACCGTCATTCTTGCGGCGGTCATTGCGGCATTCGTGTTCGGACTTGCGGGTACAACGGGGTCATCAAAGAATGTTGGATTGACAGTTGTTGCAAATGGAACAGACGAGGGTTTTAAGGTTACAATTCAAGGAGGAACCGATCTTCCGACATTAAATATGCTTAATTGGTCATCAGACGGTTCTAATTTTAATAGATTTAACACCACGGCTGGTGCTGCTGATCCAACGACTTATGGTGTTGGCACGGTGCTTTGGGCTGGCAGTGCAACCAATGATGTTGACAATAGTAATGTAAGATTTATTATTCGAGGAACATTTACTGATGGATCACAGCAGGTTCTGTTTGACAGACAGTACTAATCCAAATCCTTTTTTGA
>DATKYO010000102.1:0-2774 GCA_035528475.1 Methanoregulaceae archaeon
AAGCCTCAGCCGTGATTTGAACACGGGACCTGCTGATTACAAGTCAGCCGCTCTGCCAACTAAGCCACTGAGGCGCCATATACTGTTAGTGATTTTGCATAAAAAAGATGGCGATTGCGGGAATGGATCGTTATCCGGTCCGGCACCGGGTTTTCGCCTGCAGGGAACCCTTCCGACCGCAGGCATGCCGAATTTGAATGAAAAAGCTATATCATCCTCCTGGAGAAGTGTGAGTATGTGACGCATCGCAGCACTCTTCCATTTCTTGTCCTTATTATCGCAGCCTTTTTGCTCCTTTCAGGCTGCACATCGGTCCTGACCCCTGAAAGGCCATCAGAACCGGTTGTTCCTGATGAGCCGATTGTGGGGGCCTGGGTCCTCCACGCCGACCCGGAAGAGACGGTGCTGTACTTGTATATCTTCAAGGACTATGGCAGGTTCGACGCCGCGGCATTCTCAGGTGATCCCTCGGTCCAACTCGCTTATGAACAATATATAATCGCAGGCTCCTGGGAGAGTGCCGGGGATAACCGGTATTCAATTACCGGACAGATGATTCACCATGATTTCGCCACAGATTCTCACCAGACAATCCAGGTGGCAGAAACACTGGTGTATGATCCCGCCACTGACGTCCTTTCCCACCAGGAGAACCCTCAATGGCGGTATATCCGGCTCTCCTACGACCCGCAGATTCCGCCAGGGCTGAATGTGAGCATCCCGTTCGACTGATAACCCAGGTCCATTACGGCATATCAGTCAGCGGAATCGATTTCTTTTTGAATATTGTACAAGTGCTACGGATCCGGTTTCCTCTCATTTCTCCCATACAGGGATACCTTTATACAGAATTTTCCTAAGGCGGTGGTAGGGAATGGGAGTCTTCCCCCACTCCGATTCTATCTCCATGTAAAAAGAATCAAGAGATGTGATACGGTCGCCGGATATGCAACTTATATCCCCGGGGACCCCACGGTTCACGTAGCAGACCTCGACATCATCGAACCTGAATTTCGGGTCATGAAAAAACCTGAGCAGCAATTCCCTGCTTTTTCGCAAATATCAGCCCTCCACCCCGTATATATCTGCATAGAGTGTGACTTCATCCCTCCTCCCTACCGTAACGCCACGCTCAAGTTTCACCCCTGCATACTTTATACCAGTCACCAGATTCTTCCCTACCAGGCTCTTGGATTACTCCCCGGTTAACCGTTTCTGCACTTTCACCTGCCGTGCCTGCATAACCTTTATTTCGACACCGATGAACCGCTGACCAGATGTCAACAGTCGATCGCTGCCAGGCTCTACTCGAAAGGCTTGCATCGCTTGCAAATCCTGAGAATGTAGCTGGAATGTCCCGTTTCGGAATCAATGTCGAGTCTGCCTGGGGCATCTCTCTTCCTGAGCTCCGGAGAACAGCCCGTGAGATTGGAAAAGATCATGAACTCGCGGCATACATATGGGATTCGGGGAAACATGAAGCCCGGATCCTGGCCTGCCTTATTGATGATCCGAAGAAAGTTACAGATTCCCAGATGGAATTGTGGGTCCTTGACTTCGACTCATGGGACCTCTGCGACCAGTGTTGCAGCAACCTTTTCGACCGTACCCCGTATGCCTGGGATAAGGCAGTCGAATGGTCTGAAAGAGATGAAGAATTCGTAAAACGGGCAGGATTTGTACTCATGGCCGCCCTGGCCGTCCATGATAAGAAGGCAGCCGATGGCCGGTTTATGGCCTTCCTTCCCCTCATACGAAAGCAGGCTTCTGATGATCGCAATTTCGTGAAAAAAGCGGTGAACTGGGCCCTCCGCCAGATAGGGAAGAGAAATACCCGGCTCAACCTGTTTGCGATAGAGGTGGCTGAAGAGTTGCGGGCCTCAAAAGTCAAATCTTCCCGCTGGATCGGGTCTGATGCATTCAGGGAACTGACCAGCGATAAAGTAAAGAAACGTCTTGAAAGGAAAGATATCTCTTCACCATGATGTGATATTTGCGCAAAGCAGTGTCTCATGATGAGATAATTGCGTATGATGTGTCTCAGGATAGTGATAAAACTGAGAAATTATGCTTTGCAGAAATTGAGTTTTTGGAAAAAATTGAATCGGATCAGGACTCCTGTTCATATCCGGATTCTTCCCATGCAGCCCGCATCACATCGTTCTTTTTTAAATATGCATCCCTCACCGGCTTTTCCACCCGGTTCAACGGGCAGGAGAAGTTCACGCACCGTCTACAGCCGTATGCCTGCATTACCAGGTAAAATGCGACGGACGAGAGCAATGCCAACAGCGTGACTGCCCCGACTGCGACGGTGGCAACCAGGCCCATTTCTGCCGCCCGGACCATCCATATGGTATAAATGCCGGCGATAACCGGGATAAATAAGTAAAATGTCAGGACAAGCAGTATCATCGCCGCTTTTTCATAAGGTTTCAAAGGGCCGGGATTGTATTTCCAGATCCTTAATGCTCCGTTATTCCCGATGCATTTGAGAGTTGCTCCGGGCCTGCTGTAATATGGACAGTGACTGCATAGGAAGCGTATTTCAGCAATAAGGAAATACAGAACGATAAGCAGGAGGTATCCGGTAAGTCCCCACCATAAGCCCGTATGCAGTCCGATAATGATGAGCAGGATCAAGGTGGCGGCAAATGTGGGTGTTGCCACTGATATAAATGCATACAGTGTCTCTTTCTGCCATCGGCAATTCAGGTCATGGTTAAGTTCACATCGACCGCAGTTTGAATTATCACGCACGGTGCATGATAGGT
>DATKYO010000103.1:0-24121 GCA_035528475.1 Methanoregulaceae archaeon
TTCCCGATGAAGAAGTTTGCTTTCCCGGCCATCGGATCAAGCCCGTTTACTACTACATCAGGCTGCGTTCCTGTGAGTCCTATTGATATCAGGGATGCAATACCGGATTCCGTATCAACTCTTGCCAGGATTACCTCCCCGGCGGTAAAATACAGGGCATGCCCGGCTGCATCAGCATGAAACAGCACCGCGGGATCTTTCTGGCCCACGTTTTCAATAAAACTCAATGGCAGCACCGACGTCTTCACTGCTGCGTCATCCGCAGTGGCCACAGGAACTCCGGCCAGCATGCATATACATACTAATAAAACAACAAGAGAGGTTTTCTTCATAATTGATTTCATACTCATTACCCCCGAAACCGACATGGATTGGCATCAACCCCGAATGATGGCCGGTTTTGTCGTAAGGGATACCTGAGTATACCCCGTATTCTCAATACCCCGATGCCACCATATCAGAGTGTGTCCCGTGTGGGAAACCAAGATTCCAAATCTGATCAGATATACTAAAAAATCCCTTTATTTTTATAGGTATAAAAGTTTCCCCCTAAAATGAGATTTTTTCCCATGAATTTTTGATTGAAGGCTCCAGAAGTGATCAGTATGGAATAGAGGGTTGTTCATTGTCACGAATCTTCCCCATCACTTTTCACATTCAATTTCCGCTTTCTTTATGGTGCAGAACGCAGAAAAATGAGTGTATGGCCCGCGATCTCTCTGACAAAGATCTTGAATTGCTGAAGAAACTCGCTCCCGAATGTTCCGATATCATCTGCAGCGGGTCGGGAATGGCATTCCAGTCCATACTCCCGCCACTGGCAAATCACCTGGCTTCAGATGTGAATGACTTTCGAAAACGCCTGGATACCCTCACCGACCAGGAATTTTTGTATCTCATCGATCTCATCAGGGACGGTTCGGAGAGCGTGGCATGCATTCCACCTCTCTATGCCCGTAATTTTATAGAAATGGTCGGGGAACGCTTCGGTTTTGACGCCGCATCCGAGATGATCGATATATATGTAGACGGCGTGGCATGTGAAGAGAATCTTCGGGACAGGGAATGAGGTCTTCCCCTGAATCGCGGGTTTGCGATCCACTCATCGCTCAAAGTAAAAATGGAATTATTCTGAATTGTCTTCTTCGCGGCCTGGTTCTTCTTCGCTCTCCCTGATGTCGACTTCGGCCTTCATCTGGGGGAAGAGGATTACTTCTTTAATCGACGTCCTGTCGGTAAGAAGCATGACCAGGCGGTCGATACCAAGGCCAACTCCACCGGTGGGAGGCATCCCGAACCCAAGGGCATTGATAAAATCATAATCAATCATCTGTGCTTCCAGGTCGCCTGCCTTTCTCTTTTCATCCTGCCGCTCGAACCTTTCCAGCTGGTCCTGGGGATCGTTCAATTCGGAAAAACCGTTGGCTATCTCCATCCCATGCACAAAAAGCTCGAACCTCTCGGTAAAACCTTCCCTGGACCGATGTTTCTTTGCCAGCGGCGAGTTTTCAATAGGGAAATCGTAGATGAACACGGGCTGGACCAATGCTTCCTCCACAAGCCCCTCAAAGAAGTGTACCAAATATTCACGATGACTCTTCAGGGACAGATCCTCGTCGAGCCCTTTCTGTCGGGCCAGTTCTTTGAGTTCATCCGGGGTGTATGTCCATATGTCAATGCCACCGATTTCTTTCACTGCCTCATCCATGCTCATTTTCTTCCAGGGCGGAGTGAAATCTAGGCTTGTCTCTCCATAGGTGATGGCATATTTCCCATGGATTTCGTACACCAGGTAGGAGATTATCCCCTCGGTGAGTGCCATCATATCGTTATAGTCCCTGTAGGCCTCATAGATCTCGACCATTGAGAACTCGGGGTTATGTTGGGTGTCGATGTCCTCATTCCTGAAATTACGGGCAAGTTCAAAGACTTTCTCGTATCCGCCGATTGCAAGCCTTTTTAAGTAGAGCTCGGGGGCAATACGCATGAAGAGCTTCTGCTCAAGGAAGTTGTGGTAGGTGGTAAACGGCCGGGCATTCGCACCCCCGTAAACCGGCTGCAAAATCGGGGTCTCGAACTCGAGGAAATCGCAATCAACAAGGTATTTTCTGATCAGTGAGATGATACGGCTCCTTATACGGAATGTCTCCCTGACCTCCTCATTGACTATCAGGTCGAGGTACCGCTGGCGGTAGCGCTTCTCCACGTCCTTTAAGCCATGGAATTTCTCCGGGAGGGAAATGACTGCTTTCGTGAGAAGAATAATGTCATCGGCCCAGATTGTGAGCTCTCCGACCTTAGTGCGAAACACATGCCCGCTCACACCGATGATGTCCCCCCGTTCCACCATGCGGGTGAAAAATGAGAATTTCTCCGCACCAAGATCGTTTTTCCTGATGTAAAGCTGGATCCTCCCGCTCTCGTCGGCCAGATCGGCAAATATGGTCTTCCCGTGATTCCGGACAGTGTGTAGTCTTCCCGCCGTCGTAATCCTGCCCTCACTCTTCTCGTGTCCGGCTTCGGAGAATCGATTCCTGATCTCTTTTATGGTATCTTTTCTGAGAAATGAGGGCGGGTAAAGCGATTGCCCCGCATTTCTCATTTCCCTGACTTTTTCCAGCCTCGTTTCCTCAAAATGTATATTCGGGTTACTTTCATCCATCTCTGTCCTCTTCCCTGAAACTGCTGAAATAATTCCTTTATTCGTGTAAATTTTTCCTCAATCCGGCGGTTTTCCCATGTCTCGATAACCGGCCGCTGATCGGGAGAGCGCCTAACCCCGATCATTTCCATTAGTATTCCCCCCGGAGGGTATTAATAATTTATAAGAAAGGTCTGTGATACGAAGGGTTTCTCTCCCACACCGTAAAGTATAATAAAAAATTACTGTCTTATTGTGCATATCAGCCACTTTCTGCCATTTTTCGATTTATTTTGTCCAGGGCCTCAGTAATCATCTCTTTCACTCCTTCCAGTTCATCGCGAAGTGCATGCCGCAGGGGGAGGATCGCCCGCGGATCCCCGAGAAAGCCCAGCGCCCATGCGGCTTTCTGCCTTACCCTCCAGTCCTCATCTGATAGTGCGAAAATTATCGGGTCCACCACCCGTTCATCACCCATCCGGGCGAGGGCTTCGATTGCCTTCCAACGGGTGCCGGGATTCTCATCCCTCATCTCATTTTGGAAGTAGGTGAGACGTTCTTCGTAGTTTTTATCTTTTTCGGGCACAGTTTACCCCTCTTCGATCAAGTACTCACAATCTTTCTGCCAATACGTCTCCCGGCCCTCAATCCACCCTTGAAAATCATAAGAGATTTTGTGAAGCGGGAGAGGTATCAAATTTTAAATCTTTACTCTACTTCTCCCAGTATAGTTATTGATAGTAACGTGCCGGGTAACCTTTCGACGATGGAAAAAGATACCGATACCGATTTTCATAAGAGTGAAATTGTGAAATACCTGGCACAGCGTGAAAGAAAGCCCCGCAAATACCATGTCAGTTATCGGAGAAGACTTTAGATCACTATTTTTTTTCATATATTATTCGAAAAGCCGGACTCACAGAAAAGACCGTCCCTGTTCCCGAATATTCCCGCACGCCAGGCCTCCCAGAGGTCTTAATAAAAAGACTATCAAAACTACTCTGTCATGAAGAAGGTAGTGCTTCTCTGTGGGAGCCCGCGGCCAAACGGGAATACTGCCCAGGTTGTGGAAGACTGCGCCAGAGTCATTCGCGACCGGGGCCTGGAGGCCGAGGTGTTCTCACTGGCAGGGAAAAAAGTGGAGTCCTGCACCGCATGCTACCGGTGCAAGGAGGAAGGTTTCTGTATCCTTGAGGACGGACTTGATGAGCTGATCGACAAGATCAGGGATGCAGACGGCTTCATCGTGGCATCACCTGTCTACTTCGGCACTGCACGGGGCGATGTTATGGCAGCCCTTCAGCGGATTGGGATGGTCTCCATGGCAACCGATAACTTCCTCCACTGGAAAGTCGGGGGCCCTATCGCCATCGCCAGGAGAGGGGGTCATACCGCTACCATCCAGGAGATGCTCATGTTCTTTTTCATCAACGGGATGATTGTACCGGGATCCACGTACTGGAATATGGCATTCGGCAAGCAACCCGGCGAGGTATGGAACGATGAGGAGGGGATTGGCACAATCCGCCTCTTTGCAGGGAACGTAGCAGAACTTATCAAGAAAATAGCCTGAATTCACTTGCCAGGGCCTGCCGTTTTTTTATGGCGGCCCCAGGAATCCGTTGGCTGGTACGATATGGAAAACACACATATTATTGAAGTATCGGGTCTCGTTCACCGCTACGGAGACTTCGTGGCGGTGGACAACATCAGCTTCTCCGTGTTCGAAGGGGAAATATTCTCATTTCTCGGGCCGAACGGCGCAGGAAAGAGCACCGCTATCAATATACTGACAACATTGTTGCGCATCCAGAAAGGAAAGGCCGTGGTGGCCGGGCATGATGTGGGGATAGCCCCGGAAAAGGTGCGAGAATCCATTGGTATCGTTTTCCAGGAAGTGACCCTTGATCGTGATATGACCTGCTGGGAAATCCTGGAATTCCACGGGCGCCTGTATTCCATGCCAAGGGATGAGCGAAGACTGCGCATCGAGGAACTGCTGGAGCTGGTCCAGCTCGAGAACAAGCGGGATACATTCACAAAACACTTAAGCGGGGGCATGAAACGGCGACTGGAGATTGCCAGGGGTCTGATGACCCGGCCGAAATTGCTCTTCCTTGACGAGCCCACAATCGGCCTTGACCCCCAGACCAGGATGAAGATGTGGGACTATATCAAGGCTGTCAACCGGGATGGGACCACCATCTTCCTCACCACCCACTATATGGACGAAGCTGACCATTTAAGCGACCGGATCAGCATCATTGACAATGGCAGGATCATAACCACCGGTAAGGCCTATGAATTGAAGAATATGCTCGCAAAAGACCTGATCTACCTTGAAACGAGCGACAATACTGCTACAGAGGCTATTCTTAAAGGAATGGACAGCGTGACCGATATCAGGGGCAAGGGCAGGGGTCTTTTAATTATGGTCAATACCGACGGCACCAGGCTCCTGCCGAGAATCATGGAGACGCTCGGCCGGAGCGGCATCAGCCTGGATACCGTGAACCTGAAAAAACCCTCAATGGACGATGTCTTTGTCCACTATACAGGCAGGGAGCTTCGCGATGAAGGTGCAGAGAAGCCTTCACTCGCCGTTGCCAGGGCAGGGAGGAGATGATGGTCAACCTAGGATTCCTCACCATCTACTGGAGGGACATGCTCCGCTTCGTCAGGTTCAAGACCCTCCTTATCTCCTCCCTGGTCCAGCCCGCACTCTGGATGGCATTTTTCGGCATCGCAATGGCTGCAAATTTCGACAGGCTCACCGGCAATATCCCCCCCATACCGGGGGTTCCCACCGTCACCTATCTTACCTACATGGGAGCCGGCGTGATTGCCATGACCACTCTGTTCACCAGCCTTTTCGGTGGGATCGTGCTGCTTTTTGATAAGAACTGGGGACTTATGCGGGAGATCATGGCAAGCCCGCTGCCCAGGGACCATATAATCTTTGGCATTGCGTTATCCGGAATGACAAAATCATTCATCCAGGCGGTGATTATCATGGTCTTCGGGATATTTATCGGTGCAGAATTCTTTCATGGGTATTCTGCAATGGAGGTAGCGGTTTCTGTCCTGGGAATACTCCTTTTTGTAGGAATCTTCTCACTTGGTTTCCTCTTCCTCTCGGCAGCAATTTCCATCTCGCTGGAAAGTCCGGAGGGCCTCCAGGGGATCATCACCCTCCTTACCATGCCAATATTCTTTGCCAGCAACGCCCTCTACCCGGTGAACGCATTTCCCCCCGTCCTGCAGGCCATCTCCACGGTCAATCCCCTCACCCACCTGGTAAACGGGATCCGGTACTTTGCAATAGGGGGTAATTTTCAGGCCATAGGGATACACTACACCGCGACTCCCCAGACAATTGCACTATCCTTTGCACTACTGTTGGTCTTTGCCGCAATGATGTTCGGACTGGCATACTGGAGATTTAAAAAGGCGATTGTCACTTAAGCTGGCTATCAGGGAATTTGACCCGGCGAACAGGTAGATTGCCGATTGTGTCTGCAAATTCCTTTATATGGAAATAATCAGAAAACGCCATCTCCTGTCTCATATCCTCCGGGATTGCCTCCCCGAATTTCCAGAGATCTGCAGGTGGGAGCTTCAGGCGGTCCCCCATATCCCCGGCATCCATAGCCCGGATGGCCAGTAAGGCGTCTTCCACGTCTCCCAGGCCGCCCTCGTGCCGTATTTCCTGGACAATTACCGAGAAATCATGGTGTTTTACCTTTATTTTCCCTTCAAACTGCGACCTGAGCAGGGTGGCAAGTATGCTGTTTTTTTCCTTTCCCAGGCAGGTAAGCACTACCACGTCACTCCCTTTTTTACCGGGCTGTTCCCAGATACAAAGCCCTTTCCTGTGAATGCGGGGAAAACGGTCAATAAATTCTGCCAGCACATCTGTCCGGCATTCATCAAGGGGCAGCACCGATCGCTTGCGCGCCAGGATCCTCTGCACACCCCTGCAGATCACTGGTGAATATCCGGTCTGCCCGCCGGTCCAGAACACCTGCGATTTCTGGTCCTTTCCCGGCACCGCCACTGCCAGGTTGTAATCGTCATCGCTCTTGATAAGGTTCCAGATCTTTCCTCCCAGGGAGAATCCCCCGGCACCCCTGCTGGCCACAAACCGGGCATCCAGTCTTCCCACAACCTCTCCTTCGGGGGTAATTACCCGGTATTCCCCTCCGCCCTTTATTACCGAGTAGAGATCTTTCCAGTTTGATTTCCCATACAGCCATTCAGCCTGCGGGCCCGGCATCAGCAGGTCACCGTCTTTTATTAAAAATCCTCCATCGAGAAGGTGCTTAAAGATTAAGTCCATTCTTTCAGGAGAAATTTCACGAAATGGAGTCAGGACATCAAGACCCGATTTGAGCCGGAACCATGAAATCCGTTTCTTACGGGAGATCTCCAAAAAGACCTGCTGAAGAAGGACATTGTAGGGGACCTTGTGGGGTTGCAGAGGTTCGACTTCCTTTTTGCTGGCGCATTCGATGACCGACGCCATGCACAGGAGTTCGCAGGGATCTTTGAGAATACAGGCCACATATGGCGAATTTCCCCTCCTCCCGCTTCTCCCCATCCTCTGGAGGAATGATGAGACCGAACCGGGCGGACCCACCTGCACAACCACATCAAGGTCCCCTATGTCAATACCCAGTTCAAGGGTACTGGTGCAGATGATACAGGCACTCCCTTCCCTGGAAAACACACTCTCCGCCGATCTGCGCAGTTGCGGCGAGAGTGATGAGTGATGGACGAACAGCTGCTCCACCCTTCCCTGCAATGAACGTCCCACTTTCTCCGCGTCACTCCGGCTGTTGACAAAGACCAGCGCCTTTCTCCCGGCAGCCACTTTTGCCAGTGCATCCATTCTTGCCCCCTCATCCCCTTCCACCCAGAAAGAGAATCGTTTTTCACGGGGAGGAATCGGCAGCTGTACCAGTCGTTTCTGCCCCCGGTTGCCGGAAAGCCAGCCTAAAATCTCGTCAGGGTTTCCTACGGTGGCTGACAGCCCTATCCTCTGCAGCGGGCGCCCGGCAAGAAGATCAAGCCGGTCAAGCAATACCTGCAGATGCACACCGCGTTCGGACTCAACAAAGGCGTGAAGTTCATCAATGATCACGAACCGGGCATGGGAGAGATCCCGGATCAGGTCCTGTTCACCCATAAGCACTTCCAGTGACTCCGGGGTGATCATCAGGAAATGTGGCGGCTCGCCATCCTCCCAGCTCCGGTCTCCCCGTGGGACATCCCCGTGCCATTTCAGCACTTCCAGGCCCGCAGGGATGCAAAAAGAAGCAAACCTGTCCTCCTGGTCGTTTATCAGTGCCTTGAGGGGAGAGAGGTAGATGCAGCTTACTCCCTGCAAGCCTTCTTTGAGAATATGATCAAGTACAGGGATCAAAGCCGCTTCCGTCTTTCCGCCTGCCGTGGGCGCAATGACAAGAACATCGTTTCCAGCTGATACAGCCCGGTAGGCATCCTCCTGTACATCCCTCATACTGTCCCATCGCAGGCGGTTGGAAAGGATGTCCTGAAGCGATTCATGGAGACCTGAGTAGGCGGATTTCAAGGTTCTTCATTCTATTATTGCCCTATCTCATTATCTTCTTTCGGGGTAGGGGCTGAATCAGCGTTGATCAGAAACGAATAAATACAGATGAAACGATTTTTTATCAGGTAAACTCGAATGTCTGCATCGCCGACCTCCCAAAATACTGAGGCTCATATTACTGCAGACTTTTTCTTTTTCTTTAGATAGGGGACCCGCATAATCGCCGGATCCCCTGTAATACCAAACCCTGATAAGTTTACCGAAGGTGTTCATCATGCTTGGAATTCCTGACCCGCAAATATGGATCGCATATATCCTGGCCATCGGACTGGCCCTGGCCTGCATAGTGTACGGACTATTGAACTGGAACAAGGGGGGAGAGTAAAGGATGGCGGTAAGCACCCTGGCCATCACCGTAATCACCATCATATACCTGTGTGTGATTATGGCTCTCGGATACATCGGATATAAACAGACCAAGGGGGCTGAGGATTATCTGGTCGCAGGCCGGAAAAGCCATCCTGTGATTATTGCCCTCTCCTATGGCGCCACATTCATCAGCACTTCGGCAATTGTAGGGTTCGGAGGGGCCGCTGCAAATCTTGGAATGGGGCTTATCTGGCTCACCGTATTCAATATAGGGGTGGGCATTCTCCTGGCCTTCGTGATTTTCGGGAAAAAGACCCGGGAAATCGGGCAAAGGCTCCGGGCTGTCACGTTCCCGGACCTGATGGGAAAGATTTACCAGTCGACATTCCTGCAATACGCGTCAGGACTGGTGATTATCATAGGAATGCCCCTCTATACGGCGGCAATCCTGATAGGCGGAGCCAGGTTTATCGAAACAACCCTTTCCATTCCTTATGCTACAGCACTCATCGGGTTCGCCCTGATCGTGGCCATTTACGTGGTATTCGGCGGCCTGATTGCAGTAATGTACACCGACGCCCTCCAGGGGACCATCATGTTCCTGGGAATGACCTTCCTCCTGGTGGCTACCTATTTCTACCTGGGGGGAGTGAACGCAGCGCATAATGCACTTACAGCCATGTCCGATATGGTACCGGAGGCGCTGGCTGCCGGAGGGATGACGGGATGGACTTCCATGCCTGAACTTGGATCTCCCATCTGGTTCACCCTTATTACCACCCTTGTGCTTGGGGTGGGAATAGGTGTGCTGGCCCAGCCACAGCTGGTTGTCAGGTTCATGACCGCAAAGGACGGCCGTTCTCTGAACCGGGCAGTGCTTATCGGCGGGCCATTCATCCTGATGATGACCGGTGTGGCCTTCACTGTGGGTGCCCTTACCAATGTGTATTTCAACCAGACCAGTGGTATGAATGCCGTCCAGGCTGCGGCGGGGAATATCGATACTATCATACCCCTGTATATCAACCAGGCCATGCCCGACTGGTTCGTGGTGATCTTCATGCTCACCCTCCTTGCTGCCGCCATGTCCACGTTGAGTTCCCTCTTCCATACCATGGGAACTGCCCTTATATGTGACGTATGGGGACGGGGCAGGGAATGTGCATTGTCACTTCGGGCAAACCAGGTAGGAATTCTTGTCATGATCGTGATAAGCATCATCGTGGCCTTCCTCATGCCAGGAAGTATCATCGCCATTGCAACCGCCATGTTCATGGGCCTGTGTGCATCTGCATTCCTCCCAATCTTTGCGGTGGCAGTATATTGCAAAAAACCTGATCCCCTTGCCGCCAAGGCGAGTCTTGTCACCGGGGCAATCGTGTGGTTCCTCTGGGCATTCTTCGTTAATGCCAAGTATGCCAAAGTATTCGGGTTATCCCAGGCAGCGATAGGTTCAGGCGGCGTGCTCGGGTATCCCTGGAATGTGATCGATCCGCTGATAATTGCCCTGCCACTTTCTGCGCTGGTTATTCTTATTCTGCAGAAGCAGAGGGGAAGATGCAGAACCGAGCCTCAAACCTCATAATATTCACTCAAATTTTTTGAAAATATTGTGAGGGATCGGAGCATATCACCAATTTTTTCCCTGGAAATCGAGTAGTCCATTCATCGAACGGGTGTATATTAAAAAATTGAATGGATGAATGGCATCAGAAAGAGTTTTTACCCCGTAATCTCTCCTTCCTTCCACCTGCGGTAGAGATGGTGGTCAACCTCGAAAATATCAAGTGCCTTACCGACGATATGGTCGACCAGATCCTCGATTCTATCCGGCCTGTGATAGAAACCGGGTGCGGCAGGCAAAATTATCGCACCGGCCTCTGCCAGGGTCAGCATGTTTCGGAGATGGATTGTGTTGAACGGCGTCTCCCTTGGAACCAGGACTAACGGGCGGCGTTCCTTTAGTGTGCAGTCTGCAGCCCTTAAAAGGAGGTTGTCGGCAAAACCGCAGGCAATACCGGCGATAGTCTTCATACTGCAGGGCAGCACAACCATCCCCATATTGCGGAACCCTCCGCTTGCCAGTGGTGATGTAAAATCAAAGCAGTCATGGACCCGTGTTGCCATGCCAATCACATCGTCGGCCTGGCGGTTGGTCTCAATCTCTATCATCTTTGCAGCCAGATCGGTCATAATCAGGTCTGATTCGATGCCCAGTTCCCCAAGTGCTTCAAGCAGCCTGATACCATATATTATCCCGCTGGCACCCGATAATCCCACAATCATCCGCATTTTATATTTCTCCGCATCTTCAATATATTCCGGTCATCACCGGCCGTTTCTCATATGTACTCCTCACCACAGCAATCTCAAATTTTTCATTCGGACTCCATGCTGAAAGCCCGTTTGATCCGCGATTTGAGTGCGTCCTTGGGATATGCTCCAATTACCCTGTCCACCATCCGGCCATGAGAAAACAGGAGTATGGTAGGAATTGCAGTGATCCCGTAATGTGCTGCCAGGCGTTGATTATAATCGGTATTGCATTTCCCAAATACTATTTTCCCCCCAAATTCGCGCGCCAGTTCTTCTATAACGGGTCCCACCATCCGGCAGGGACCACACCATTCTGCCCAGAAATCTATCACGACGAACGGATTTTTTTCAATTAATTGTGGAAAACCTGCCTGGTCGACCGGGATTACTCCTGAAATATTCTTATGCTCCATTTTCCCCTGCAACTCAAGGATCTTTTTTTCCCTTATCCTCTGCAGTTCGTCATCGTCCATGAGAACCTGTTTTGGAAATGAACGTATTAATGCCTATTCCCGGTAGAGCAACCCGAGGAGTAAACTATATCACTCCAGATAGTGAATATAATAACCTCGATTCTTGCAGCGAGGTGGGGTAGTCAGGATATCCCGACGGGCTCATAACCCGTAGATCGATGGTTCAAATCCATCCCTCGCTACTTATTTTTCCAAAAAAATGATATTTGGCCTATTCATCGAATTTTTCGAGCTTTGTCTGGTACGTTCCGTCCAGAAAATCAATATGCGGGAGATCAGAATTCTCCCCGTCGATTGGCGATGGGTAACACCCGGTAAGGCATCCCGTACAGAGACTGGAACGATCCATGCCGATTGCTTCCATCAGAGCATCCAGCGAGATATGGTGCAGTGAAGTGGCAGTGATACTCTTCCTGACCTCTTCTTCCTCCCTGTCACTGGCAATCAGTTCCTCACGGGTGGGCATATCAACACCCAGGTAACAGGGGGCCTTGATTGGCGGCGACCCGACCCGAACATGGATCTCCCTGGCCCCTGCCTCCCTCATGATATCAATGATTCTCCTGGAAGTAGTCCCACGCACAATGCTGTCGTCTACAAGCACTACGGACTTATCCTTCAGGTGCGCCCTGATAGGATTGAGTTTGATACGAACTGCCAATTCCCGCTCTTTCTGGGTTGGCATAATGAATGTCCGGCCCATATATCGGTTCTTTAAAAGACTTTCAACGAAAGGAATCCCGGAACCCATGGAATATCCTATTGCATATGCAGTACCCGAATCCGGAACCGCGCAGGCAGAATCAGCCTCTACAGGGGCTTCCTCGTGAAGTTTCTTCCCAATATTCGTGCGCACGTCATAGACCAGGGCTCCGTCCAGGACTGCATCAGCCCGGGCAAAATAGATGTACTCGAATATGCAGTGGGCCCGCCTGTCAGCCCGGGCTATCTGCATGCACCGTAACCCTTCCTCATCGATGCATACGAGCTCGCCGGGCGAGACATCCCTGATAAATGTACCACCCAGAGCATCGATCGCGACACTCTCCGATGCAATGATCAAGCCATGTTCTGTCTTTCCAATACATAAGGGCCTGATACCCAGCGGGTCGCGGAAAGCGTAAAGTGTCCCGTCTATCATCATTACTACCGAGTATGAGCCCTGCAACACCCTCATGCACATATGAATGGCATCTTCAATACAGCCGGAATTGCTCATCTCGTCGGTGATGACTTTTGCAATGAGTTCGGTGTCTGTACTGGTGCAAAATATCTGGCCCTTGCATTCGTATTCTTCTCTTAACTGCCGGTCGTTGATCAGGTTGCCGTTATGGGCCAGGGAAATAACATGGTTGCGATACACAAAATCAAACGGCTGTACGTTCTCGGGCCTGTTTTCACCCGTGGTTGGATATCTGACGTGTCCTATTCCAACATACCCTTCCAGGCGACTCAGGATGGATGAGTCAAACACCTCGGACACCAGGCCATGATTCTTATGCTTATAGAGGCTGGTGCCGTCAAAAGTGCATATACCCGCGCTCTCCTGCCCCCTGTGCTGGAGAGCATATAGGGCATAATAAATAGAAAAAGAAACACCGCCAGCATCCCTGATGCCAACGATACCACACATAGATATTCCTTAATGAGTGGGGATCTTTGGTTTTTTTGTCAACCACTGGTACTTTCTGATCTTGGTACTCTTTCCAAAACCACAGGCAGAACAGACCTTGTGCCTGACGTGATAGGAAATGCTACCGCATCTCCGGCAGGCGATATGCCGTTTCTTGTTCCGCTTCCCCATTGATGGAGTGCCCTTTGACATTACTCTTCACCTCATGTTTTATTCCATTGATGGCGAGATATAGATTACATTATCTCCGCGAACGATGAGCGTGCCCACGCTCTTTACTACATCGTTCTCCATCTCTTCTGCCTTGTCCAGCACCAGGTTCATGTGTACATCATAGCCCTGCAACACGCCCCGAAGTTCCCGTCCACCTTTTAGGGAGACAATCACAGGCTGCCGGTTCAATACTTGATCCAAAATATCCAACGGCCGTTTAGTCATATTCTTAACCCAACATAAATTCGTTTGGAGTAATATATGTGCGCGATTAGGATACTTAAAGATAGCGAATGAAAGAATCTTCACTTCCAGATATAGGAATACCGGAGTGAACTCCCCGTATGCCCGCCATATATTCCTAACCATTTATTATTGTGTCCACCTTCAAATGCTTTTTGTCGAAGGGAAGAGAATATTAGTATAATAATGGCAAGGATAGTCACAAAGAAACGTCACAGTATCAGAAAATCGCAGTTAACCTCACTTTATACCCAACTTGATGAGGAAATCGGGGAATCCGCATTGCTCTTTCACAGTGACAGGGTTGAGGTAGTGGAAACTGATCGGGAAGGACTTTCCCTGTTTCTGGTTGATAAAAAACCGTTTATTATGGACTACCGCGATCATGTCTTTCCTACCCTCAGGGGGGCGCTTGCATATCCGTTCCCCCAACGCCGGGTGACGGTGGACTCGGGTGCGGTCTCCTTTGTAGTGAATGGTGCGGATGTGATGAGACCGGGGATAGTTGATATCTCGGATGATGTAATGGCAGGTCACCCAGTGGTGATTGTTGAAGAACGCCATAAAAAACCTATTGCCCTGGGCATAGCACAGATGGATGCCGGGGAGATGAAACAGAAGACTTCCGGCAAGGTGATAAAAAATATCCATTATGTGGGCGACGATATCTGGAATATCGAATTTTAATGGATTTTTATCTTTGGGTCGGATCCTCTGCCAAAGGCGCTAAAAAATCGCAGTGCTGTGCGTTTATCCTTATTTGGATACTGCATGGGCTTTTTGAGAATAGATACTATTAAATAAAATTCAATAGACAATTTTCCTATGGCAAAATTTTCACTGAAAACGCTCCTTGGCAGGACATCCCCGGCCTCGGAAGATGAATATATGGATCTTGATCTGAAGGACTTTGAAGACACTGACGCGTCAGCCCCTGCCATGTATGTGAAGATTGCAAGCATCGGCGATATCAAGGACAGTCCCAGCATAAAGGATGAGATCTACAATGGAAACATTGTCATCGTCGATATTGCCCGCCTCAAGATGGACAAGGTCATGTATGAGCGGGTTCTTAAGGATCTCAAGGAAGTGGCCAGGGATGTGAATGGAGACATCATCGGCCTCGGTGACCAGCGGTATGTAGTCATAACCCCCAATTCAGTCAAGATATCCAGAGATAAGATTGGCGAGGTCGTGTAGGTGCGTGCCGATGTCCCCGGTCCGTGCCCCATATGTAATGCAGAGATAGAATATATTTATCAGACTGAAGAAATTCCCTATTTTTCCGGAATCCTGATTATCAGCGCGCTTTGCCCATCCTGCGGTTACCGGTATGTCGACACCCAGCTCCTGAAGAATGCGGAACCTTCCAGGTGGCAGCTGTCCGTCAAATCAGAAGAAGACCTTTCAATCCGGGTCGTCAGAAGCATGAATGCCATAATATGCATACCTGAACTGGGGGTGAGAATCGACCCGGGGCCGGCGTGCGAGGGTTTTGTGTCCAATGTTGAGGGGGTTTTCGTCCGGGTAGAAAATATCCTGGAGGGCATGCTGGCTTGCAATGACGATCAGGATGAGCGTGAAAGGATATGTGTGCTCAAGGAAAAGATAGGGGGGGTCAGGGACGGGCGTCTCCCGGTTACTCTTATTATCGATGATCCAACCGGAAATTCAGCCATACTCGCCGATGAGGCCATAGTATGTTCTTATGTGCCTGAAGATGATGAAACTGTTGAGAACGATGAGAATCAGGCCACTTAGCGGAACTCCTGGCCTTTCAATCTGATTCCCTGATATTCTGTAATCTCTCCCACCACTTTTGTTCCGTGAACCTGCGAGAGAATATGCTGTTCCTCCCCCTCGGGAACGATATAGGCATATCCCATTCCCATGTTGAATGTCCGGTACATCTCATTCTCCGGGATCTCCCCGACCTCCTGCAGCCAGCAGAAGATTTCATGCGGGGGGAGCGGATCGTAAAAATCAAACCCGTATTTTGTGAGACGACGGAAATTCAGAAGTCCTCCACCGGTAATATGGCACATTCCATGAACGCTGCTCTGTCCTGTGACTGAGAGGACTTCGTGATAGATTCGGGTGGGGGTGAGCAGCTCTTCACCAAGTGTCTTGCCGTTCTTCATCCGCTCGTCCCATGCCTGGCGGGTATCGGCCAGTCTTCTTGCCAGTGTCATCCCGTTGCTATGAATCCCCGATGAAGGAACTCCCACGATCAGGTCTCCAGGAGAAATCCGTTCACCTGTAATGATCTTTTCCTTCTCCTGCAAACCCAGGCAGGTGCCAGCCAGGTCAAGCCCGTTTACAAGCCCTTGTAAGGTGGCGGTCTCTCCTCCGATGATATCGATATTGGCCCGCGCCGCTCCCTCGTTCAAGCCTTTCCCTATCTGGGCCATTTTCTCCTCTGAAAGGCTGTCCGTGGCGATATAATCGACAAATGCCACCGGTTCTATGTTCATGACATAGAGGTCATTCACATTCATGGCAATGCAGTCTATTCCCACAGTTGTCCAGTCAAGGAGCCTGTCAGCCACCAGCATCTTGGTTCCCACGCCATCCACGGCCATTGCCAGTGCCATGTGTCCGAAATCGAGAAGACCGGCAAAATGGCCCGAACCACCAAGCATCCCGTATCTGCCCCTGCGGCGGTAAGCGAGCTGCTTTACCAGAGTTGCCACTGCATTCGCTTCCAGGTCTATATCGACGCCAGCCTCCCGGTAGCTGTGTGGATTATCCATTGTCCTCCTCTGAAAGCCTGAATTCATCATGGAGTATTCGCACTGCCCTGGGGCCGTCTGCCTGTTTGACAACAAATGAGATGTTTACTTCAGAGGAGCCCTGTGAGATCATCATAACATTCACCCCGCCGTTTCCAAGAGCTGAAAAGATCCTTCCTCCGGTCCCTTTCGCCCCGGCCATACCGACCCCCACAACGGCCACTGCACATACGTCGCGATTGGAGCTCACTTCCCTGATCAGGCCTTGTTTAACCAGCGGAGCGAGGGATTCAGTGGACACAGATAACTGGTTTTCGTCGATGATGAGAGAGATATTGGCTTCGGAGGAACCCTGTGAGATCATCATCACGTTCACTTCACTGTCGGCCAGTGCGGAGAATATGGTTTTGGCCACTCCGGGTCTTCCTATCATCTGTGCACCGCAGATATTGAGAAGCGCCACTTTTTCGATGTAGGTAAGGGCCTTGACCACCCTGCTTTCCCGCTTTTCCCCCCTGACAATCGCAGTACCGGGATTTTCGGGATTAAATGTGTTCTTTACCCTCACCACGATATTTTTCTTCATGGCCGGCTCGATTGATCTGGGGTGCATCACCTTGGCACCAAAGTAGGAGAGCTCCATTACCTCGAGGTAGGAAATGGAGGGAAGGACACGGGCATCCTCGACGATCCTTGGGTCAGAGGTCATGATCCCGTCCACATCAGTCCATATCCAGATCTCATCCGCATCGATTCCTGCACCTAAAATGGCTGCTGAATAGTCTGAACCGCTCCTTCCCAGGGTGGTGACGATCCCCTTCTCGGTGCAGCCCATAAAGCCCATGATCACCGGGACCATGTCCGTGAGGAGGGGCTGCACCCTGCTTTTCACTCTCCCCTCGCTCTCCGGAAGGGCCATTGCTTCCCCATGATTGGCGGTGGTGCGGATTCCAGCCTCGCAGCCGTCCAGGACCATGGAAGGTATTCCCCGCTGGCGGAGTGCAGCAGATATTACAAGCGAATTGAACCGCTCCCCGAAGGTGATAATATAATCCCTGGACCGGGGAGTGAGTTCCCGCAGGTTATGAACCGCATTTAAGATGTTCTGAAGATTGCACAATTGATCCTCCATCTGTGGCGCCACTTCATCCGCAAAATCCTCGGCCATCTCTGAGAGCACTTTGACGTGACGAAGGCGCAGAGACTGGATGAACGGTTCAATGGATGTGGCACTCCTGCTGTTGGCTATCTCCGTGGCTATGGCGATTAACTGGTCTG
The DNA here is from genome assembly GCA_035528475.1 of Methanoregulaceae archaeon. Classification (GTDB taxonomy): domain Archaea; phylum Halobacteriota; class Methanomicrobia; order Methanomicrobiales; family Methanospirillaceae; genus SD8. Next base: position 17,474 of record DATKYO010000103.1, read on the forward strand.
TTACACCCCGCTGGGCCGAGATCACCACTGCCACCTCGTTGCCACTCCGGTAGTACTGATCCACGATGTCCACCACACGGGTGATGCTCGCAGCATCAGCAACCGAAGTGCCACCAAATTTCATTAAAAACCTCATTAGGGCTCACTCCGTCCTTTACAATTATTTATGTAAGTATACAACTCACGTAATAATAAGATGCGGTCATATGAAGTCATTGATTCCCATATCCTTGTAATAGGGAGCGGCGGTGCCGGGGTCCGGGCGGCTATTGAAGCTTCACGCTACGGGGAGACTGCGATTGTCTCAAAGACTCTGGCAGGAAAGGGCGGTTGTACCACTATGGCAGAAGGTGGATACAATGCCGTGTTGAGAGAAACAGATTCCTGCGAGATCCATTTTGAGGATACCCTGAAAGGCGGGGCGTTCTTAAACGACCGGGAACTTGTCCGTATCCTGGTGGAGGATGCCCCGAAGAGGATGGAGGATCTGCTCAGGTGGGGTGCGGTCTTCGATGTGACCGAGGACTGCCAGGTAGCCCAGAGGCCGTTTGGAGGGCAGCGGTTTCCACGGACCTGTTATGCCGGGGACAGGACCGGGCACGAGATGATGATGACCCTCCTTGACAGGTTGGCCTCAACCGAGGTTGAGGTATTCAATGAGGTTTCCATAATTCATATTTTAAAAGACGGTGAGTCAGTTGCCGGTGCTGTCGGCCTTGACGAGAAAGGAGAAATGGTGGTATTCCGGGCAGACTGTATTGTGCTTGCTACTGGCGGGGGGACCAGGATCTTTGATATCTCCACAAACTCCTCCAGCGGTACCGGTGACGGGTTTGCCCTGGGGTACAGGGCCGGAGCCGAGCTTATTGATATGGAACAGATTCAGTTCCACCCCACTGGTGCGGTATATCCTTATGATGCACGGGGCCGTCTTGTGACCGAAGCCGTGAGGGGCGAAGGGGGTATACTCAAGAATATCAATGAAGAGCGGTTCATGAGCAGGTATGACCCGGATCGCATGGAACTCTCGACACGAGATGTGGTGGCCAGGTCTATTGCCACTGAAATACTCGAAGGAAGGGGGACTAAAAACGGCGGAGTATCCCTGGATGTCACTCACCTCCCCCGCCAGCAGATCGAGACCCGCCTCCCGGTGATGCTGGAACAGTTCCTTAAATTCGGGGTGGATATCAGGGAAGAGCCGATGGAGGTTGCCCCTACTGCCCACCACGTCATGGGCGGCCTGCGTATCAATTCCAGGGCAGAGACCACGATACCCGGCCTGTATGCCTGTGGCGAGGTTACCGGAGGAGTACATGGCGCCAACCGGTTGGGGGGGAATGCCCTGGCCGATACACAGGTATTTGGTAAAATAGCGGGTGAATTCGCAGGAAAATCCCGGTGTAGATCTCCCTTTATTGATGAGTTGCAGATCGAGATGCAGGAAGAGAGACTTTCAGGATTCATTTCAGGAGAAGTGAACCCAACGACAGTGGTCAGGTCCCTCCGGACGGCCATGTGGGAGGGGGCCGGCATTTTCAGGACTGGAAGCGATCTCGAAAAGACGCGGGAAATCATCGAGCACCTGTCCACCATGAAACTGAAGGCCGCCACCCCGCGTAACCTTATCGATTGCTGTATCGTGCAGAATATGCTCACCACTGCCTCGCTTGTGGTTCGCGGGGCATTGCTCCGCAAGGAGTCAAGGGGTGCACATGTGCGAAAGGACGTGACACAGGCATGGGAACCGTCCGGCTCACCCTACCGGCATACCTACCTCTCCCTGTGCGATGCAGGGATTGAGACGGGGGTGTGGGAATGAAGGAGATGACCGTGAGGGTATTCCGGTTCGACCCTGAAAATGATGAAAAGCCGCATTACCAGACCTATCTGGTCAGGGTAAACGATGGGGCCAGGGTGCTTCATGTCCTTCACTCAATCCATGACGAGCACGACCCATCACTCTCGTATCGCTACTGTTGCGGTTCCGGGCAGTGCGGCAGCTGTGCGGTCAAGGTCAATGGTGAGCCGGTACTGGCTTGCATGGAGGAAGCCTCGGAGGGTATAGTCATCGAACCCCTGGACATCCCGGTGAAAAAGGACCTGGTAGTGGACATGGAGCCGTATCTTGCAGCCATCGGCGCACTGGTACCGGGCGAAGAGTTCACAATACCTTCATTGGAGATTGTGGAGGAGATTAAACCCCTCAGAAGCTGCATCGAATGCCTTGCCTGCGTCTCGGCCTGCCCGGCCCTGAAGGTGATCGAGTTTGCCGGCCCTACCGCCATGCGGGAGAACATCAGGCTGGCACTGGATCCCAGGGATACCAGGGACAGAATAACCGAAGCGGTTGAGGAGGGGTTGTTCACCTGCACTTCATGCCAGGCATGCTGGAAGGTCTGCCCCAAGGAGATCGAGATCCCGGGCAAGGCCATAGAAAAGCTGCGGGCCCTTGCCAACAAGAAAGGGCTCACCCTGCCCAGGCATCAGTCTGTGGAGAAGATGATTAAGGAAACGGGACGGAGTGTGGACCAGACACAGGAGACATTCCTGGAGCAGGTCCCTGATGTTCTGGAGCCTTACGGGGAAGTGAAGGGAACCGTGGGGTTCTTTATAGGCTGCATGTACAACAATCGTCTTCCCCAGACCGCCCTGAATGCCATGGAAGTGCTCCGCAGAAACGGCATCCGGGTAATCATCCCCAGGGAGCAGATCTGCTGCGGCTCTCCCCTCATCAGGACAGGCCAGATTGGCTACCTTGACACCCTCAAGCGGCGGAATATCGATGCGTTTGTATTTCGGGATATCGATACGGTGATGACTATGTGTGCAGGGTGCGGTTCAACTCTCAAGAATGATTACAAATGTCCTTTCCGGGTGATGGACATCAACGAGGTGCTCACAAAGTTCGGTATCGAGCCCCCTGCCCGGCTTCCGGTCAAGGCCACGTATCATGATCCCTGTCATCTGCTTCGGGGGCAGGGAATCAAGAGCCAGCCCAGGGAGCTGATCAGCCAGGTGGTGGATCTGGTGGAGATGCCGTCCATCTGCTGTGGCTCCGGCGGAGGTGTGCGTTCCGGGGTGCCGGAGGAGGCAGCCTCCCTTGGTGAGAACCGGGGAAAGGAGATAGATAAAACCGGCGCCGACATCGTTATCAGTTCCTGCCCCTTCTGCGAGTTTCACATCCGGGAGCATACCGACAGACCGGTCAAAAACGTGTGCACGGTCCTGTTGGAAGGCTACCGGGAGAAGGACAGGAAGACTGCAGAGCGAGAAAAGAGTTAATCCTCCTTTTTTTCAGGGCAGCGGAATTATGGTAAAAAGAAGGCATATAGCCAGCGGAATAGTGAGATTATCATCCACCGGGGAGAGGATTTCCACCACTCCTGCAACAAACGCGCCGATAAGTGCAAAAAATGGTGGGAGAATGAAAATCAGCACTACTACTGTTGCAGCCATGCCGGCAACTGATCCTTCAAGTGATTTCCCATTATGGATACGATTTTTCCCATAACGCCGGCCAACAATTGTGGCAAAGCTGTCCAGGACGGTGAGAGAGAGAATCGCTGGCACCACTAGGTTAATATTAAAGAATATCAGGCAGAAAATGACACTTATCGCAAAATATATGGCTCCTTTCCCCGGAACTGCATCCTTCCGGTCCAGCCTGTAGATCAGTCCGGAGATGAGCGGGATGTAATATCCACGCGAGATGGCATCCGAGAGTATGAACCCGGCAAAAACCGACAGGATGAGGAGAGAGATCATGTATGGCTCGGGAACGAGAATGATGCCTGCCACGATCAGCAGGCCGAAGATGAGATGGACCAGTTTACGCAGGAGTTCATCCATTGGTAAAATGTGGGCGATTCTGCCAGATAATGGATATGGTTATTGAAGCGTCATCAAGACCGGGCATAGTCCTTTGCGTATTGATGATTTGATGGGAGATACGTTCTTATTATCCTTCCTGCCGACACATTACACTGTCAGGGACGTACATGGACTTTGCCGAATACATTGATGCCCGGCTGCCTGCAGGACATGTTATATCGGTGGAACGGGATGCCCGGCATCATACCCCGCCTACCCGCTATTCAGGTGAATTCTGGACTTCGGGGCAGAGGCAGGCATCGTCCATACAGGAGATCTCCTACAGGGCCTGTTTCAAGCCCCAGCTTCCAAGGTTTTTCATCGATCTCCTTACCAGGGAAGGTGATCTTGTATATGACCCTTTCAATGGCAGGGGCACGACGGCCATCGAAGCCGGGCTGATGGGGCGGATGGTGGCAGCCAACGACATTAACCCGCTCTCCAGGATTCTCACCATCCCCAGGTTTTTTCCTCCCCTTGAATCCGAAGTGAAAGAGAGACTTGCCCGGGTTCCGGTATCACCAGGGGCGGGGGCCGATATGGATCTCTCCATGTTCTATCACCCCGAGACTGAATCTGCCCTGGTATCCCTGCGTGAGTACCTGCTCGAACGCCAGGAGACAGGATGCGAAGATCATATCGATATGTGGATTCGCATGGTGGCCACCAGCAGGCTTACCGGGCACTCGAAGGGGTTTTTCTCGATCTATACGCTTCCTCCGAACCAGGCGGTAAGTCCTGAAAGCCAGGTGAGGATCAACCGGAAACGAAACCAGGTACCGCCAAGGCGTGATGTGTTCCCGCTTATCGCCAGAAAAACCAGGTCACTTTTGAGAAATCTTTCTGAAAGTGATCGGAAACGCCTGAACCGGGCAGGGGAAGATATACTCTTCTCGACTACAGATTCACGGGCCACATCCCATATCAGATCCGGTTCTGTGCAGCTCACTGTCACTTCACCCCCTTTCCTCGATATCGTCCAGTATTCACGCGACAACTGGCTCCGGTGCTGGTTTAACGGGATCGATGATAGAGAAGTGGGAGAAAGAATAACCATGGCCCGGACCGTTCCGGAGTGGTCGGGCGTGATGCAGGAGACGTTTTGTGAACTCTCACGAATCACCTCACCCGGCGGATGGATCGCGTTCGAAGTAGGTGAGGTGAGGAAGGGGCGGGTGAACCTGGAGGAAGTGGTGGCACCACTGGGAGAGCCATACGGCCTTTCCTGTGCCGGGATTGTGGTAAATACCCAGCATTTCACCAAGACTTCCCATATATGGGGGATTGCCAACAACCAGCACGGCACCAATTCCAACCGCATCGTGGTGTTTCAAAAAGAAGAGTGATGCCGGCAAATCAAGGTGCCGGGATTCCCCCGCGCATCAGGTATTCGTGGGCTTCAAGAGCCGCTTTGGCCCCTTCCCCGGCAGCGGTGATGATCTGCTTGGTCTTGATGTTGGTCACGTCACCGGCAGCGAAGATGCCCGGAACACTGGTGCGGCAATTGATGTCGATAACAATCTCTTTTTGGTCGTTCATCTCCAGCAGGCCCTCTAAAAAACCGGTATTGGGAATCCACCCTATCTCGGCAAATACCCCATCGAGCGAGAGTGTTGTCTCCTCTCCCGTATCCCTGTCCTTTATTGTCACGCCGTTTAAGAGCGCGTTGCCGTGGAATGCTGCGACGACGGTGTTGAGGTGAGTGATGATATTCTTCTTCTGTTTATATGGGTTCATATAGCTCTCATCGGCCCGGATCGTGCTCCTGACAATGAGATGGACCTCCGTTGCAATATTACTCATCTCTATGGCAGTCTGCAGGGCGGAATTGCCTCCTCCGACAACTGCAACCACCTTGTCCTTGAAGAGAGGGCCGTCACAGGTTGAGCACACGGAAAGCCCCCTGCCGAGATAACGGTCCTCCCCTTCCACCCCGAACTTCCGGGGCTGTTTACCCTGGGCCAGGATGACCGCACTGGCATTGTAGACGGCGCCTGTGGTTGTGGTGATCACAAACCCGCCATCTTTCGCTTCCAGGCCAAGGACGCTGTCCAGTTCCATGTGAATATTCTGGGACCGCACCTGCTCCTCGAACTTCTTCATCAGCTCGTCCCCGGTGACCATCCGGTAGCCCATGTAATTCTCGATTGTCCAGCTCTCCAGCGCCTGGCCACCGATATTCTCACTGACAATGACGGCCTTGAGAAGTTTCCTGGCACAATATACCGCTGCAGTAAGGCCTGCCGGGCCGGCCCCTACTATCAGTACATCGTACAACTCTCCTTTTTTTGCTGTGCCGAAGAGCTCGTTCAATCGTTGGGCATTAAAACCCACGATGATTTCATCATCTACGATCGTGACCGGCACGGCGAACTGGCCGGATATCTCGACCATCTTTTTGGCGGCCTCCTTGTCGGCTCCCACGTCGATTGCCATGTATTCGACGCTATGTTTGTCCAGGAATGCCTTGACCATGCGGCAGTACGGGCAGGTCTGGGTATAATATACGGTGACTCTGGGCATGTATTCCTGATTTACAACGGGATTTGTTATAAAATTGATGTGTTGATTATCAATGGTTCAGGTAAAAGCGAGAGAAAGAGATGATTTTATTGAAACCCTGCCTTTTCCAGGAAAAGAGCCAGTTTCTCATCCGTTATCCGGACATCATTCTTTTCAAGGTAAGCCTGTATCCCGTCCCCGGAGTCGCGGAGGAGGGTGATCGTCTCCGAGGCACTTCCCGCATCGCTTGATATACTGATCCGGTCCGAAAGA
>DATKYO010000104.1:0-14610 GCA_035528475.1 Methanoregulaceae archaeon
TGCAGATGCTGTAAAAGAAGTGTTCAAAGATATCATTCTCAATACCTCCCACAAGTGGCTGGGAGAAGCAACCCTGGAAGACCAAAAATCCCCTGCCCCCGCAATCGAGGGCGACGGTGGCCAGTGACTCATCCATCGGAACAATGGCATGAGAGAATCTTTTAATCCCTTTTCCTTCCCCTATTGCCTTTCGAAGAGCCTCACCGAGCACGATGCCGATATCTTCAATCGTGTGGTGGGTATCAATCTGGAGATCTCCGTTTGCATGACAAACAAGGTCAATACGCCCGTGACGGGCCATTGATCCGAGCATGTGATCGAGAAATGCCACACCGGTACTGATATCTTGGATTCCTGTACCGTCAGGTTCAATCCGAACCCTGATTTTTGTCTCTTTTGTCTCGCGGAATACCTCGCCCATCCTCATATGCTTGCCTCCAGTGCATCGCTAAGTCTCAGTTTCCCACTATAGAGAGCCGATCCCAATACTACTCCATATGCTCCAATGGTTTTTAATCCTGCCACATCGTCTATACTTGAAATTCCTCCGGCTACGGTAACCGGGATAGAGGTATTCATAAGAAGTCTCCTTACCGGTTCGAATGCAACCCCCTGCTCAAGCCCTTCCACATCCACATTGGTATAAAGAAGCGAACCCGCACCTTTTTCCTGGAAAAGCCGGGCCCATTCAAGATAATTTCCCGCGGATTCCTGCCATCCTTCAACGGTAATTTTTCCGCCCCTTGCATCAACACCTGGCATGATATGAGCGCTTCCGAACCGGTCGGCAAGTTCAGTGATGATATCGGGCTCCCTGATGGCCATAGTGCCGATTATTACCCTTTCCACACCTACATCCAGCCACGATTCAGCGTCCCTGAATGACCGGATCCCTCCTCCCAGCTGGATAGTCACCCCTGTCTCCCTGATAAGGTCGCGTATCACCCCGGCATTTTTTTTTGCATTGCCAAATGCCCCGTCAAGGTTGACGACGTGGAGAGCCTCTGCACCCTCGCGAAGCCACCGGTACGCGCATTCTATAGGGTTGCCAAAAACAGTGGCTGTCTCCCTTTTCCCCTGGACCAGCTGCACGCAACGCCCTTCAAGTATATCAACAGCAGGAAAGACCTTCATCTCAACGTATCATTCGTTCTATGGACATGACAAGGATGTCCCTGGCTCCTGCACGTTTGAGCAGGTTAATCAACTGGTAGACTCGTTCCTCGCCAACCACAGCATGAACAGCCACCAGGTCTTCCTTTGATGCCACATCCATTATGGTGGGTCCGGAAAGACCGGGGAGCACATTTCTGACATCATCAAGGCAGGAACGCCTGACATTCATCATGAGGTAGCACTGTCCCCTCGCCCTGATTACGCTCTCAAGGGCCAGCACAATTTCTTCCACCTTGTCTGCTTTTTTTATGGCGGCGTCTTTATTACACACGAGGATAGTGCTGGAATCGAGGATCTCCTCGAGTATGCGGAGCCTGTTCGAACGAAGCGAGTTCCCTGAACTTGTCAGATCGATGATTGCATCAGCAATTCCCAGGTACGGAGTGGCTTCACACGCACCGCTGACAGGGACTATTGTGACATCGATATCGTGTTTTTTGAAATATTGTCGCGATATATGCGGGAATTCTGTTGCAACTCGTGCCCCGGAAAGTTCCTGTATGGATTCTATCCCTGAATCCTCCCGGACTGCCAGGACCAGGCGGGCTTTCCCAAACTGGAGATCAAGAAGTTCTTCTACCTGTGATTCCCGCTCAAGAACCAGATCCCTGCCTGTAATGCCAAGGTCGGCCACACCGTTTGCGACATATTCGGGGATATCAGCCGGCCTTGCGAAAAGGACCTGGATATGAGGATCAGGAGTGCGGGAGATGAGTCTTCGCTCACCCATGTCCAGCAGATGGAGTCCACTCTTCTCCATCAGTTCCATGACCGGCCCTGAGATTCGTCCCTTGTTGGGGATGGCCATACGAACAACAGGAAGGTCCGGATCACCATCTCTTTTGGCAGTTTCAGAAAGTTTTGACTTCTCCACGGATGATCTTCTCGGTGATACAGGTGACATTTGCAAGCCCTTCATCGATTATACCCTCAATCTCGGCGTTTATTACAGGCAGCTGTGTATCCGGTTTTGGGAGAACCTGGATACTGGCCACGAGGGGCTGATCAATTGGTTTTCCTATCTGCGATAGGAGCCGAATATAAATCTCCTCAATCCCGTCAACCATCTGCACACAATCCTGCGCCAGTTGGGTGGCCATGATATTGTAGATCTTGCCGATGTGGTTTATGGGGTTCTTCCCGCTGGTCGCCTCCATACTCATGGGGCGATTGGGGGTGATCAACCCGTTACACCGGTTTCCACGGCCTACGGATCCGTCATCTCCCATCTCGGCTGAAGTGCCGGTTACCGTGAGGAAGACACTTCCCGTATCAATATCGTCAGCTGTATTCACATCCACAATCATGTTCCGGTTGGTGAACTTCTTTGCAACAGTAAGGACACGTTCCTGCAGCAAATCTTTATATTCACAGTACTGGACAAGCCCGCTGCAGTATTTGTCAACCATGGCGCAGGCCACGGTAAGGGTTATTGTATCCCCGTCCCGCAGACCCATGATCTTGATGTCCTCTCCGACTGCCGGATATTTCGGCCGGATCACCTCGTCGATATAGTCACTCACGGCCTTCACAATCATCTCGGTCTCGGAAAAGGGCGCATGCCCTACACCGAAAGAAGTGTCATTCGCCCGGGGAATGTTTCCCTGGCAGGGCTGAAAGACGTCGCGGAGATCTGTTGAACCGGTTCCCAGCTTGCAGTCGATTATGATGTCGCGGTCAAGGTTCAGGGTTGTCAGGGTCTTTTTCAGGTAATTGCGAGTAGCCTCAATTGCAATGGAATCTGTGGGAATATAGATGCCATCGAATTTCTTTGTGGCACGCCCGTTAATGAGCAGGTAAATTGGCTTTATAACCTTGCCTCCGCCGTATTTCGGTATGGATTCACCAGCCACGATCTCACCCTGGTCGGTATTGTGATGCAGAATTGCACCGCATTCCTCAAGATAAGCCAAAGATAGGGCGCGGCTGATTGATTCGGCCACTCCGTCCGCCAGACTGTCGGGATGGCCAATACATTTCCGTTCCACCAGCTCGATCTGCTGTTGTTCAAGCGGGACCTGGCGCAGGGCTTCCAATTTGATGTTTCTCTTCATTAAATCCCTCGATCTCCAGATATTTGGTCATAATAAAAAGGATTGGAAATCACTTAATCATTCCTTTTGACAATTTAAAAATATAATAACCGTTTTTTATATAAATCCTTTCAATCGGGAACATTTACAAAGAAAAGCCCGTAGATATATCTGCAATTTTTTCCGGAAACCAGAAGTGATATATCACGTCCGGGGATATGCACATTGCAGGGATACCCATGAATTCGCACACTGATCTGTCAGAAGAGCCTTCAGTGCCGCCCTCCGGATTTTTTGCCCTCATGGACGAGGGAATGCACGGAATTATCAGGGCTGCAGCGCTCGCGGCGGCATCGGACCTCTCCCTTTTTGATCACCTGCAAAAACCTCATGAAATTGCACATATAGCAAGCCTTACCGGTGTAAGCGAAGAAATGCTCAAACCTCTCCTCCTTATATTAATTGATATGGGACTCATCGAGAGTGAGGGAAGATCTTATCGTACTACCACACTCTCTGACGTGTATCTCTGTTCCTCATCTCCATTCTCCCAGCGTTCTTATGTGCGGAAGAATGCCCGGTTCATGAAGGACATCTGGTGCCGGATGGGGAGCATTGTATCATCTGGCCCTGTTTTGTATACCCGGGAAGAGTTTTTCGGCCGGATCGCACTTCCTGCCATGGCCGAGAATGCCCGGTGCGGCAGGCTGCAAAAAACAATTAAAGAGATATTGAGTATCCCCGGTTTTTCCGGTTTTGGGAAGATGGTAGATCTTGGCGGGGGTCATGGGCTGTATGCTATCGCACTTGCCCAGGAAAATCCTTTGATGGAGACGTATGTATTTGATCTCCCGCATATTATCCCCCTCGCAGAAGAGTACATCAAAAAGTTCGGGATAACGCGGGTACATACCATTGCCGGCGATTTTTTCAGGGATGACTTTGGGAGCGGGTACGATATCATCCTGTCGTCATCAAGCCCCAGTGGGAAGAGCACTGAGATACTGCCACGAATAGCCGGAGCGCTTAAGAGTGGAGGATATTTTGTGAATGTCCAGTCAGTAGGCAGGGAGGAAAAAGATATCTACCAGGCCCTGGAGTGGCAGATGTGGACGATTGAAGGGATGAAGAAAGGTACTGGTGGATATGTAAAGGAACGGCCGTTCATGACTCCTGAATATCGCCATGAGATGACATCTGCAGGACTGAGGATCTGCAGGGAACAAGAGATTGAGGACGATTATCACGAAGGTTCGAAAGTAAGGCTTGTGATTGCAGAAAAAATTTGATTTTTTTTACTTTCTGCTGAAAAACCGCATCCAGCCCCGCTTTTTTTGTGGTTTTTCTTTTTGGGGGGATTCCGGCTCCCTGTACTGATGGAGAGGCAGCTTCACGTGAGACTCTTCTGGCTGCTGCTGGTGCATCCTTGTTCCACAGAAAGGACAGAAATTTGCATTTGGGGGAAGCCGCCTTCCGCAATGGTAACAGAACGTTATCAGGGTGTGAGTGGCTTTCCCGGTCCCCATGGCAGGAGGTTCTGCCCGCTGCTGCATCACCGGTGGTTGTATGGGTGCTGCTGCCGGCTCTTCCTGCACGGGAGGATGGATATCCTTTACCTTCATCGGTGGAGACGGAAATACCATGGTTTCAGAGAAGTCCCTGGCCTGGGGAGCGATAAATGGTGTTGCCTGTACCGTTTCAGGGGCTGATTTAGGTTCCTCCACGGTTCCCCTGCGACCATGCTGGATCAGGTGGATCCATTCCTCTACTTCTGATGTGCGATCTTCGCCGGCATGCATGAAGGTCATCTTCATGGTGCGCAGATCATCGTCAGATGTCCTGATAGAAAGCACGAGTACAGGCTCCTGCGAGGGAGACTGCTCGAGATATCCCTCCACAATGGAATGTACCGGGATTTCCTTGGCAAAAACCCCTTGTTTTTTCTCGTTCTGGTCAACGAGGAAGAGTCTTCTGTCTGAAAGATAGACCTCGAAAAGGAATTTTTTAATCTGGACATCAGTAGCACATACAAGGAGCTCTTCGCCGGCTTTCAGGTATTGTTCCGGTCCTGAGAGTTCCTCGATCTCGCCATCCTGACCTATCTGTGTATCGTGATATTCGGTCATTTTTTTATCTTTTCCTTAATTGTACTGGTATGTGCATTCATAAATTGTTTCTAGTTCACATGATTGCGGCCTGGAGATCCCGGAAAAAGTGTATCAGATGAGTTTCCTTATAAGTCCCGGTATCTCGGACGGCCGGGAAGCCACCGGGACTCCCATCTCTTTGAGACGCTTTATCTTGGAACGGGCATCACCTTCACCGCCTTCGATAATGGCGCCAGCATGGCCCATCCGTTTCTCAGGGGGTGCGGAGACTCCTGCAATATATGCAACAAGGGGAAGATCGGAGGACTTTGCGCCCTCCTCCTCGAGTGATCCACCCACCTCTCCGATGAGTACGACTGCCCTGGTCTCGGGATCACCTTCAAATTTGGCCAGTGCATCACGAAACGTCTGGCCGATTACGGGATCGCCGCCAATGCCTGCCACAGTGCTCTGGCCGAGCCCTGCTTTGGTGAGTTCATCGACGATTTCATACGTGAGAGTGCCGCTACGGGAGAGGACTCCGATATTGCCCCTCGAGGACAGGTGGGCGGGCATAATTCCCAGTTTAATCTCCCCGGGAGAGATAAGCCCCGGGCAGTTCGGCCCTATTACCTCGCATCCGTTCATTCCGGCATATGATATTGCTTTCATTGTGTCATGAACCGGTATATGCTCCGTGATAGCCACTACAAGTGAAATCCCTGCATTTGCAGCTTCCATAATGGAATCACCGGCCGCACCTGCAGGTACAAAGAGGACACTGGCAGCGGCATCGTGTTCGCGCAGTGCGTCCCTGACACTGTTGTAGACTGGCACACCATTGACTTCCTGTCCTGCCTTTCCGGGGGTCACGCCGGCAACGACTCCCACACCACCCACCTGGCGGGAATATTCGTTCATCAGGGCGATATGAAACGCCCCCTGCTTGCCTGTCGCCCCCTGGACGATAATTCCGGTGCGCCTGTCTGCATAGATCATTTAAGCGCCTCCACTGCTGCCTCTACTGCCTCTTCCATGCTGTCCATCATCTGGTATCCTCTTCCGGCCAGGAGTGCCTTGCCCTCCTCCTCGTTCGTCCCGGCCAGCCGTACGATGATCTTCTGACCGACCCCGGCGTTGACAATTCCCTGGGCAACTTCATCGCACCGGGTAATGCCCCCCAGCAGGTTTACGATTATGACCTTTACCGTGGGAACCCCTGCGACCAGGCTTACGGCATGCTTGACCCGTTCCTTGTCAGCGCCGCCGCCTACATCAAGGAAATTGGCAGCATGCCCGTGGTAGTACTCTATCAGGTCCAGCGTGGCCATAGTGAGCCCTGCGCCGTTGCCGATCACACCTATCTCTCCATCCAGTTCTACAAAGGAGAACCCGTGTTTTTCGGCCTCCCTCTCCCGTTCGGTCAAATCCCGGTTCTGGGTGATGCCCTGCCGACTGAGGGCGTTGTCATCGACTATGAGTTTTGCATCGGCTGCAACAATGCCGGTAGGAGTGGATACAAGCGGATTGATTTCAGCAAGAATTGCGTCTTTTTCACAGAAAACCCTGTAAAGCCTGTTGATAATGGTTGAGACCTCTCTGGGCGCATCTCCCCGCAGGTTGCGGAGCATGAATGCGGGTAAATCATGCATCAAAAGTGGGATCGAGGCTCTCCTCAGGGCATCAGGGTTCTCTTTTGCCACGGTCTCGATCTCCACGCCCCCGGCGTCTGCAAAGAGAATGAGGGCCTGTTTGGTCGAGCGGTCCACTGCAATACTCAGGTAATATTCATGCTCAATGGGCAGGCGCTCCTCGATAAGCATCTCCCTGACGGGTACGCCTTTTATCTCCCGATCGAATAATTCCCTCGCAGTGACCGTCATGGAGTCCTGATCGGCCATGAGGATTCCTCCGGCCTTTCCCCTTCCTCCCACGTCCACCTGGGCTTTCAACACTACTGCATCGCCAAGATCCTTTGCAACCCCGGATTCGAGATCTTCAGCCTTGCTGATAAGAACCCCGCGGGGGACGGGAATTCCATACGTGCCAAAGATCTTCTTTGCTTCGTACTCAAGAAATTTCATGGGATTATTCCTCTGTCTGGACCAGCTCAAAGCCGCGTTTCATTGCTTTCAGGTTCAAGGATTCTGTACCTTTGGGCACACTGTCAAGAATCGCCTTTTCGATGGAGGTCTCACTTACGACATGGGTCGCGGTCACCAGTGCACCAAGCATCACGATATTAGCAACAATCACTCTCCCCAGTGTCTCCTTTGCCTCCCCGGTTGCAGGGACCTCTATGCACCGGCAGGAGGGTCTGGAGTGGACTAGGCTTGAATCGACAAGCATCACCGCATCGTCAGGGGCATTTGCCCCGTATTTTTCAAACCCCTCCTGTGACATAATCACAAAAATATCGGGATTGGTTACCTTCGGGAACATAATGGGCTGATCATCGATGATAACCGCACTCATGGATGCGCCTCCCCTGGCTTCCGGCCCATAGACCTGGGTCTGAACAGCGTATTTTTTGTCATACATGACTGCAGCTCTTCCCAGTATTACGGCCGAAAGGATGATTCCCTGGCCACCAAAACCGGAAAATCTCACTTCATGCCTCATTCTCTCACCCCCATGGCGGCCCGGTTACGCCTGGCAAACTCGCCGATTGGGATGATATCGGGGGGGATTTCCTGGCCGCTATCCTTCATCCGCTCAAGTTTCTGGCGGAGTGCGGTGTGGGTCTTCATATATTCTATCTGGTCGGCCACCTGGCGGAACTTGTTTCTTCGACCGAAGTTGGTGGGGCACTGTGTCATGGCTTCGATAAAGGAGAACCCCGGTGTCTGGAACCCTTCCTTAATGGACCGCGTCAGTTCCTTGACATGGTACGAGGTCCAGCGGGCAACATAATTTGCTCCTGCAGCAATAGCCATCTCTGAAAGGTCGAATGCCGGTTCTTTCGACCCATAGGGGGTTGTTGTGGAAAGGGCCCCCAGTGGGGTAGTGGGGCTCCCCTGTCCCCCTGTCATTCCATAGATCTGGTTATTCATGCATACTACGGTAAGGTCGATATTTCTCCGGCATGCATGGATGAAATGGTTTCCCCCGATCGCCGCAAGGTCGCCGTCCCCGGTGAAGACTACTACTTTTAGGTCAGGGTTAGCCATCTTTATCCCTGTGGCGAATGCAAGTGCCCGACCATGGGTGGTATGAAGTGAATCGGTGACAATATAGCCCGGTGCTCTTGAGGAACAGCCAATGCCTGATACAAATACAGTTTCATCCTTATTCCATCCCATCTCTTCCACTGCCAGGAGGGTGCAGTTGATGATCGTGCCGTTTCCGCATCCGACACAATAGATATGAGGAAGCCGGTCTTCCCGGAACCACTCTTCATAACTCATTCCAGCACCTCCAGTTGTTGTTTCAGCCATTCTGGACTGTGCAGTGAACCGCCCAGTTTGGGGAGAGTTATCACTTCCTGGGTGACATGTCTCTGTACTTCCCTGGAAATCTGGCCCATGTTCAGTTCGGGAACCAGGAATCGCTTCGCATTAGGGAAGCATTTTAGTGCAGATTCAGGGAACGGCCAGACAACTTTGAGACGCAGGTGCCCGACATTCTCGCGTCCAAGGTCGTGTATCACCTGTTCTACGGAGCGGGCCGGACTTCCGTAGGAAACAAAAACAGTCTCGGCATCCGGGTTTGTGATCTCATAATCCGCGATTCTGTCCCGCGCTGACTCGATCTTCGAAACGAGTCGCATCACCAGATCCTCGTGAAGTTCCGGGTTTGTTGCGTCCGGATATCCGCGTTCATCATGAGTAAGGCCCGTGACGTGCACGCCATATCCCTTCCCAAACTGGGCAAAACCCGGTATGAGGTCCTCGTCTGCCCTGAAGGGAGGCGATCCCCGGCGCAGCGGTTTTCTTTCCACCCGCGGGACCTGGTCAGGGATTTCTACCCTCTCTCTCATATGGCCCACAATCTCATCTGCCATCAGGAATACCGGAACCCGGAATTGATCCGAGAGGTTAAAGGCCCTGACGGTCAGTTCATACATCTCCTGCACACTGGCTGGCGACAGGGCTATTGTGCTGTAGTCCCCGTGCGATCCGAACCGGCACTGCATCATATCTCCCTGGGAAGCCATTGTGGGCTGCCCCGTTGAGGGTCCGCCCCTCTGGATGTTTACCACTACACAGGGAGTTTCGGTCATCACGGCAAAACCGATATTCTCCATCATCAGGGAAAATCCGGGCCCGCTGGTCGCCGTCATGGACCGCTGACCTGCCCACGATGCGCCGATGATCGAGGCCATGCTGGCAATTTCATCTTCCATCTGTATGAATACCCCGTTCATTTTAGGCAGTTTCAGGGCCATGCGCTCTGCTATTTCTGTTGACGGGGTAATGGGGTAACCACCGAAAAATCTGCAGCCTGCAGCCAGCGCCCCCTCGGCGCAGGCTATATTTCCCTGCATGAAGTCAATTCTGGTCAATATTCAATCGCCACCTTGTGCGGTTCGTAGGGTTTTTCCTCCTCCCAGCGGATGGCCTGGTCCGGACAGATCATCCGGCAAACACCACAGAGAGTTCGCCCATAGAGCTTCTGCAGTCTGCAGTTCGTGCATCGCTCCGGCCGGTCCAGTTCCGGAACGACTATTCCTCTCTTATTCGGCTTTTTTCCGGGGCGGAATATCCGGTACGGACAGACCATTGTGCAGAGGTTGCATCCCTTGCAACGGCGTTCATCAATCACCAGTTTCATGGTAAAATATCCTTTGTTTACACTGTGAATTGTTTCTGATATGCGTTGTGTGCGTATGCACTTACGTCCGCACACAGGTCGTGGCCATGGGCGTCAATTCCCACTACCAGTGGAACATGGTCAAAATCGATAATCCAGATGGCCTCAGCCATTCCGAGGTCTTCGAAATAGACCCCTTTCAGTCTCATCCTGGATGCAGCGAGTGCTGCACAACCTCCGGTAAAAGCCAGGTAGACACCCTTTCCCCTGAGCTGGTCTACAACCGCCTGGCCCATTCCTCCTTTCCCCACAAGGGCCCTGATGCCGGAATCAAGGAGAAAACCGGAAAGATTGTTCATTCGTGCTGATGTGGTTGGACCGGCAGCGATAAGCCTGCCATCCTGGACAACGGGGCCGCAATGGTAGATTACTGCGCCGTCAGGATCAAATGGAATCCCTTCTTCCATCATTCGCAGATGCGCTTCGTCACGGGCGGTATACACGATTCCGGAGAGAGTGACCCTTTCACCGGCGGCGAGATCGAGTACTTCTTCCCCGAGTGGAGAGCAGAGGTGTTTTCCTGTCATATCTCCACCTCCACGGTTGCCCTTCGGCAGGCCCAGCACTGTACGTTCACTGCCACGGGTAAAGAGGCGGTATGGCAGCCTGCAGTCTTTACTTTTACAGCCAGGGCAGTTGTTTTCCCGCCAAGACCCATGGGCCCGATACCCAGTGTATTGACTGCATTGCAGAGTTCCTGCTCGAATGAATCCATCACATCAACCGGTTCCAAAAGTGCTTCCTTGGCCAGGGCCGCCACCCCGTCAAAGGTGCTTCCTATGCCTACGCCAAGGATTACCGGTGGACAGGGGCGACCCCCTGCGATTAACATGGTCTCTGCTACAAAGCGTGTGATCTGGTCTTTCTGGGAAGGCAGCAGCATTGCGATTCGGGACATATTTTCGGCTCCCGCTCCCTTGGGGAGCACGGTTATAGTCAGCCGGTCACCGGGCCTGACATGGATTGCAGGCATGCCAACACCCGTATTGTCCTTTGAGTTCTCTCTTCCGAGAGGGGTGACAACATTGGGCCGCAGCGGGACGGTTTTGGTTGCTCTCCGCACCCCATCTGCGATCGCATCATAGATATGGCTGGTCAGGGGGATTTTCGGGGGAATTGAGAGGTAGATAACCGGAACTCCTGTATCCTGGCAGATAGGGACGAATTTCTTTTCTGCGAGATCAATATTCGCAAGAATGTTTGCCAGTTCTCCCCGGGCTATTTCGCGGTCCTCGTTTTCCCTGGCTAACTTCAGGGCACGTTTCACATCATACGGAAGCCTGATCTCTGCTTCCATGAACGCACGGCAGGTAGCGTGGGAAATTGCATCCATTAGGGATGATTCTGCCGTGTTTACCATTATTACTTATGGGAAACCTAAAAGTAAAATAATTTCTGTTATTCTGCGATTTTAGTGCAGGGAAAAATATAAAATTCAGGCCTGTTCAGCAACAGGTGTGACCTTCCCGGTCTTCTCAATGATGGTGATGAATGAAGGTGAGGGAAGTTTGTGGCCACCATGTCTGAGGGCGTTTTTGGCCTTTTCGAGGTTGGCAGGGGAAGTATATACTGAAAATATTGGCTGACCATGGCTGACCCGGGCTGCGGTTCCCACAGCTTTGCCGAATGCCATACGCATACCTTCGGAGACACGGTCGGCTCCTGCGCCGGTTGCCTGCTTGTTTTCGCGAAGTACGTGGTGGGGGAAGACTCTCAGTTTGAGCTTGTAGTTCATCCTGCCTATATCTTTGAGGAGCTTCCTGTTGATGCTGATACGTGCCGCTTCAAGTGCGGTATGACGTATCTGGCAGGCCTCCTCGACGACGAGATCCAGTTCCATGGGAAACTCCTGGGTCAGGTTCCCCATTTCAAACTGCACAATCTTGCTTCCAGGTACACCCCCCATATATTCTCTTCGTGTAAATGCTTTCTTTGATATACTTCTGTACATTTTTCCCGGTTTTCGTACCATCTCTCAGATCTCCTTCTCTATATTCGTGCTTTATAAAATGGAGATAAAGGCTATTAAACCTTACCTTTCCACTTCTGTCTCATTAATCAGGTTGAGGACACAACGCCTTATCCGGAGAAAATCGTCGCTGGTCCTGTCCCTCGGCCTTGGGAGATCAATAGGGATGATCTCCCTGATCCGGCCGGGTCTGGGGGTAAGTACTACAATCCTGTCGGCAAGGAAGACGGCTTCATCGACACTATGGGTTACAAAAATAATGGTTTTTTTGGTTTTTTCCCAGATATCGAGCAATTCTTTCTGCATCCTGTTTCTGGTCTGGGCATCCAGTGCACCGAAAGGCTCGTCCATGAGGAGAACGCCCGGGTTGACGGCAAGAGCCCGGGCCACTGCCACCCGCTGCCGCATTCCGCCCGAGAGTTCGTACGGATAACTGTCGGCAAATTCCGAGAGGCCCACCAGGGCCAGGTAGGTATCAGTGGTCTTCTTCCTCTCTGCTTTGGGAACATTCCTTACTTCGAGTCCGAACAGGATGTTGTCCTTGACAGTCCTCCACGGGAAAAGTGAATATTCCTGGAATATCATGGCCATCTTTGTGTCCGGGCCCGAGATCACGTGGCTGTTGATCGCGATGCAGCCTGAAGTTGCCTGGTCAAGACCGCCGATAATACGAAGGAGGGTGGTCTTCCCGCACCCTGAAGGGCCAAGAATACATATGAACTCCTTTGGCTTGATTTCCATGGAGATATCGGAAAGCGCTTTGACTCGTTCACCGCGGGTGCCGGTGTATTCCTTTGAGAGATTTTGTATTGAGAGATTCATGTGGCCACGCTCACCTTTCCAGTCCTTTCCACTTGAAATGTCTTTGTTCGAACCGTTTGAGGAAATAGTCAATAGAAAGGCCGATCAGGCCGATCATAATCATCCCTGCAATGGTCACCTGGAGCTGGCCTATATTGAGGCCGAAGAGGATAAGGTAACCAAGCCCCGAAGTGGTGCCGGGAAGCATTTCCGCCGCCACCACGGACATCCAGGCTATCCCGAACCCGACCCGAAGGCCGGTCCATATGGTGGGCATTGAAGCCGGGATGATTACTTTTGTGAGGATCTGCATCTCTTTTGAACCGAAGGTATAGGCGGTTTCAAGCCAGGTTTTGTTCACCCGCCTCACTCCGTCTATGGTATTGATCAGGACCGGGAAGAAGGCCCCGATAAAGATGATGAAGACAATTCCGGTAAGCCCGATCTTGAACCAGGCAAGAGCGAGGGGTAACCACGCAATGGGGGGTATGGGGCGAAGGAGCTGGATAACCGGGTCTACGAATTCATCAATTGCTGAAAAACGGCCCATAAATATCCCCAGTGGGATCGCGACAGCAAGTCCTATACCAAAACCGATCAATACACGGTACAGGCTCATCACGGAGTTTTCCCCCAGGCTTCCCTGGCCGAAGATATCTGCAAACGGGGTGATCAGGACTTCGACTACTGAACCTACATGTGGAAGGATAAACTCGTTATTGATAAGAATTGCCAGTACTTCCCATAAAAAAATGAGTATTATGGGAAGTACGAGTTTTACGTACCACCGCATTACGCTTCTTTCACCACCACTCCGCTGTCCTGGAGTGCATACTTTATCTGCACATCCTGGATCGAGCCTTTGAGCGGTGATGCAATAGTGACCGGATTACCCTCTGAAGATCGCTGCTTCACCCATTCGATGAAGCTATCCCAGTCGGAGGCAGGGGCATCGCTTGCAATCACAAAACCCGATCCTTCCGTCTGTATTGGGTGAAGGATCTTAATAGGTGTTCCCTTATCGATAGCGGCAATGGCAGGAGGTGTTCCGACATCAGCGAATTGTATGGCGTCTGATGCCATCAGGGTCATCAGTTGGCCGCCGCCTTCACCTCTGACCAGTTTTACCTCTGCAATGGTCTTGCCATTCACAACCAGGTCTGCCACATCGACTTTGCCGGGAACTTCTTCCCTGGGTTTGAGCGCGATTCCGTAAGTATCCTCGAAATACTTCCATTCCTTGATCATCACGAATATAGGTGCGTCATGGTCCGAGGGAAGGTACCCCAGGGCAATCGGCTTGGAAAGCGCGGATGGAGTGGTAATCGATTTGTTGTCAACCATGGCTCGGGCCCGTTCATATGGTGCGAAATCAAAGAGAAGGATATCAGCTTCTTCGGTTGTGGTGTTCTTCAGTAGACCGGTGATGTAGCCGAGATCTTTTTCAGCTTCAATGAACTGGTGGTTGCTTGCCACCCACTTTTCCGAAGGCTTTGTGGTGAATTTCATAGTTTGGAGAGAGGCCTTCAGTACATCTACCGAATTGACTGTGACATCCCCGAATGTCATATCGCCGCCACCAAAGAGCCACTGGGCGGTGATTTCCGCGGTGCGATCGGGATTTTCGTTGATATAGTCATCCGCGGCAATGACAAGGGCGGACATGGCATCAACGAGTTCGGGTTTCTCCTGGATCAACACATCCCGGGTGACCAGGGCACAGCACGTGTGA
>DATKYO010000105.1:0-29954 GCA_035528475.1 Methanoregulaceae archaeon
TCCAGTAATGATGTGGAATTATTCCCTCCACCCATCAGATTTTATGTCGATTCCCTCTCCACTCTCCTCATGTATCGAAAACTGGAGGTACTCTACCAGTTTCTTCATGTCATGACTGCAAAACTGAAAAAAATGGGGGCCCTCGGGATCTATATCCTGAACAAGGATTCTTTCGATCAAAGGACCATCGAGTTAATGAAGCAACTGATGGACGTGGTTATCGATATAAAAGAAGAATCGAGTAATAAATACATCTCTGTGAAAGGTGTACCAGGGGTTTCAGCAGATTGGGTCAGGTATCACATCGAAAATGGAAGTATAGTGGTGGAATCATGATAAGAACAGGTATTACAGGAATAGATGAAATATTGGGTTCCGGTATCCCTAAGCGGTCCAGAATACTCTATAGTATGGAGCCCGGAGTTGATGGCAGATTATTCATGATCACCACGTTTCACGAAGCACTAACTTCCGGTCTTCGCTGCCTTGTTATCACGCCCACTTCCACTGCTGATGTGTTCAGGGAAGAGATTATTTCTGTAAAAGGTATGGATATCGATAATTTTGGCGAACACATTCTGATATTGGATAGCACAGAGAGAGAACGTATCAACAATAATTTTCCGACCACAGACGGGCAGCTTTCGGAATGGAAGAGAGTGGTCAAATCAGTATGCAGCAGTCACGCCATAGATGTAATATTTGTATATTTCGACCTTCTGCATGAGGATTTCGGGCTTGAAAATGGACTGGGCATCTTTGATTTGAAAGAGGATGACTGCCATCCCGTCGTTGTCGTTGAACACCTGAACATGGAAGGTGACAGGTTCATCAGCGATATTCAGTCTAATATTTATTTCGACCTTATTATTACCCTGAAAAGTGCATACACGGTCATTCCTTTCTTTCATTTCTTCACCCTGGAATATGTCTCCTGGTCAAATATCCCCAGGCGATCAATACCCTACGTCATATCTGAAGGATCCATCAGGCTTTATATCCCGAAAATTATCGTCACCGGGCCACCTTTTTCCGGAAAGTCCACGTTTGTCAGCAATGCATGTGAACACGGAATCTCAGTAGACAGGAGTGACCTTGAAGGATTCCGCACAACAGTAGCTATGGACCTGGGATGGCTCCACCTGAAGGGATTTGACATCAGCATTTATGGCACTCCCGGGCAACCTCGTTTCGATCCCATCCTGCCCCAGCTCTTCCGGAATGCCATGGGAGTTGTGCTGGTGATCGACGTCACAAAACCCGATAACCTCGACCGGGCCAGGCAACTCCTGATAATTGCACAGGATTCCCGGATTCCAATTGTGGTTGCTGCAAACAAGTCTGATTTGCCCCACCAGATGGACAGGGATATGATCAGGACGATGCTCAATCTCCAGGACGATTCTCCCGTATTTTTCATCAGCTCCTTACGGGTTTCTGAAGTATGCCATGTTATTGAATCGATGGTGGAGAAGATCACCATGTACTCCTACTAACAGGGGCTGCAATGGCCATAGCGATATTTCACGGGGGGGACAGGTTGTGTTGAGTTTTGTTGGCCTTGGCCTCTTTGATCTTTATGATATTTCTATAAAAGGGCTTGAATGCATCAGGAAAGCCGATCATATCTTTCTGGAGACATATACATCCCGAATAATGGGCTCATCCAGAGAGGACATGGAAGAGTATTACCAAAAACCGATAACGCTCGTGGGACGGGAAGACGTGGAACAGCACCCTGATGCGTTTCTTGACCTGGCGAAAGATACGGATGTTGTATTTCTTACCGGAGGCGATCCCATGGTATCCACCACACACATGGACCTTCGCATTCGGGCTTGCCGGAAAGGCATTCCTACCGCAATAATTCATGGATCTTCCATTTCAAGTGCAGTATGCGGTCTTTCCGGCCTTCAAAATTATCGTTTTGGAAAATCATGCTCCGTTCCATTTCCTCATAAAAACTGGTTCCCAATGACTCCCATCGAGGTCATAGCACAAAATCTTTCACTCGATCTCCATACTCTCGTATTTCTGGATATACAGAAGGATCGATATATGACTATCCGGGAGGCGATCGAACTGCTGGAGGTAATGGCGGGGCGGAAAGGGATCTCCATCCCTCTCTATGTGGGTGTGGCCAGGGCAGGGTCTGAAAAACCAGTCGTGGCTGCAGGGACCGCTGGCACATTAAAAAATACTGATTTCGGCTCACCACTCCATATACTCATTATCCCAGCGGAACTTCACGTAATGGAACGCGAATACCTGGAATTGTTTGCCGGATTATGACCATTGAACAGTGCCGTGACGAACTTGGATGGAGAGTTGGGACAATACGGATCTGTGTCCCGGAAGGGAGCATGCTCTCCGGCCCTGCAGGGGAAATCCATGAGATGGTTATGGCTTATAAAACCGACGGGGAAAATTTTGAGAGATCAGGTGACTTGATCAATGCCCTGGCCAGCTATGCCTACGCACTTGGGTGGCTTGATGCCGGGTGCTGTATCGGACTGATAGAAACCGCCTGGCCGGACAGGACATGGTTTGGCAGGACCCTTCATGTTCCGGGGCATTTGCAGGAAAAACTTGATGAAAAGATTACAAGATATGAATTGTTGTTGCAGGATGCCTGCGATGCAGTAAAACCCGTGCCCGACAGGGGAAGTGTCCTCCATTCCGGATCCGAAAGAATCGGGATGGTAGCGCTGCTATTTCTTGTCTGGGGGAAAATATGCCGGAAAGAGAGAAGAGATTTTGATGCTCTCCTCTGTTTTAGCTATGGATTCGCCTGGCTTGACGCAGGTATCCGGGCAGGTCTTCTCTGTGCGCGGAAAAACAGGCATATTTTTACCATATAACGGCGCTCCTATGAATCTGACAGTGTTTTTCCTCAAAGGGTATATACAAAGCACAATAACATGGTATAACGGCGCAAGGGTACGGCCTTGCTGCAACAGACCCGGAGACTTCCACGATGGATAAATCACAAAAGAAATGGTTATGGATATCTCTGGGTTTTTCGGCCGTTGTACTTGTCATAGTCCTTTATTTTACCGTTGACGCCTCAACGTTCGAATATCTCAAGCAGATGAATGTATTTTACTTCCTGCTTGCACTCGTTACCCACCTGGTTGCGTTATTATTCTGGAGCTTGCGTATAAAATTCATGAGTGCATCACTGGGGTATAAAGTGCGCCTCAGTCACAGCTTCAACCTGGTCTGCGCAAATCTTTTGGTGGCCTCAATTACTCCTTCCCAGGCCGGTGGAGAACCGGTCAGGGTGCATGAACTGTACAGGGCTGGGGTAAAGGTTGGAGATGCCACAGCCATCGTTATCACCGAGCGGGTTTTAGACGGGGTCATCCTGGGTCTGGGCGGTGCGTTTTTTATGCTGGTCCTTGGGAACGAGTGGCAGCAGATAGACTCCATTTTCAGCTATGTACTATACGCCTCGTGGATACTCATTACGGCTATGATGGTCCTTTTCATCTATTCTTTTAAAAATCCGACTCTCTTAAAGCGACTTATACAATTCACTTCAGGATGGTTTACCCGGAAATGGGAGAGCAAACGAGTGGAAAAACTTGTCAATTCCATCGACCGTGAGGTTGACAACTTTCATAATACACTTTATACATTCATCAGGCAGGGAAAAGGAGGACTTGTCTGGGGACTGATATTTACGAGCCTTTTCTGGTTTTGTGAATTTATTATCGTCTCCTTTATACTACTGGGTCTGGGGCAACCCCCTGTATTTATCGAGTCCCTCATTATCCAGCTGATCATTGCTGTATTCATGATGATCCCCCTGACTCCCGGGGGTTCGGGTGTTGCAGAAATTCTCTTTACCTCACTTTACGGGCTGTTTGTAAACTCCTCCGTGCTCGGAATACTTGTGGTTCTCTGGCGGTCGATTCTCTATTATTTCAATATCCTTATCGGACTCGGGGCCAGTCTCCTCATCGTGCACCGGGAGGCCTTGTCTGAAGAAGACTAAAATAGGAGATCTGCTTATTCTCCTGTGAAGCATGAATTCTGTTCAGTGCACCGTAAGGGGAGTATACATGGCGACAAGTTTATACGGTGCATCACCGGCAGTGATCCTCTCGCTGGACAATGATTCGTGCCTTCCCATTTATATTGGCTTATGGGAAGCAATATCTATCAATAATGCACTCAATAATGAGATTTCTCCCCGGCCCCTCACACATGATCTTTTTGTTGAATTCCTGCAGAATTATGAGATATCATTAAAAGGGCTGTTCATCGATACGTTAAAAGACGGGGTATATTATGCCAATCTTATCCTGCAAAAGGATCATCATGAACGAAGTATGGACTGCAGGCCAAGTGACGGCATCGCGATCGGAATCCGTTGCAATGCCGATATTTTTATCGATCGCCGGGTGGTCGATGAGTCTGCAATCAAAATAGAGGATCTACCTGAGCTGGTCGACCTGTCCACATATCTTTCCGGTTGATTATCTTCTTCTGGCGGACAGCTCATCCAGGAGATCAGAATATGATATGCCTGCCGCCCTGAGAGCCACAAGCAGATGAAATTGAAGATCTGCGGCTTCCGAGATTATCCGGTCGGGATCTTTATTTTTTACGGATATTATGAATTCCGTGGCTTCTTCTCCAACTTTTTCCAGTATACGATCAATCCCCTTTGCATCCGCGGCAAGTCCGGCGATATATGATCCGGGTCTTGGATTCGCAAACCTGTCATCTATCACCTGCCAGAGTTGTCCAAGAACATCAATCTCTTTCATGTGGATACGCCCTTTACCAGAATTTCACCCATCTCAAGTCCACAGAACCGGCGCAAAAGCATTCTCGCCTTTTCAACATTGCACCCGCCTTTCCCGATAGCCATTCCAAGGTCGTGTTTTTCCTTTAGGATTACATTCAGTTTCCCTGTTTCGCTGTCATCTTCAATTTCCGAAATTTCTATGGGCTTGAAGATGTTTGCAAGGAATTCGTTCGGATTTTCAGCATTTTCCACCATCTCTATCCTTTTACCCAGGACGTTTTGCATCCTTTTTATATTTTCTCCTTTTTTCCCTATGGCCAGGCCCATGTCTCCCTTTTTAATAATATAGATTATGCGTTCAAAACGTTCGTCGATAATACAGTCAACCGCTGTTGATTTGGTGAGTATTCTTAATTCTTCGATATATCTTCTCTCTTTAAATCCTAAATTGCGTTCCATTGAAAAATCCTTTATATTAATATTCCGGACTACCCATAAAAATTATTATTATGACGCATCCCTGATTTTTCAAATAACAGAAAATATTCCTGTTGTATATACTCCCATTCGCTAAAATACGCAAGAAAAAATCTTATAAAGCATACAGAGAAAAAAGGATGAGCTTATTATTGAATAAGGTAGGTAACTGAGACCTGGGCCGATACTTTCAATTCTCCCGGTTCAATAGGTGTAGGGACGCCTGCTCCCTTCATGGCAGCGTCCGATTCATATCGTGCACTCTGGTAGAGAACAGGCGAATAGCTCTGTCCTACCGATACTTCTTTCACACCGATAATTCTCATACCGATTGCAGCAGCGACTGCATCTGCATCCGTTTTCGTTCGATCAACTGCTTTCGTGAGGACTTCCGCACGCAGGGACTGTTCGAGTTCTTCGCTTAACAGGAAATTGATAGAATCCACCTGGTTCGCACCGTTTGCCACTGCGATATCGATAATCTCTCCTGTGCGGCCAACATCGCGCATCGTGATCTGGACACTGCTCGTAACCTGGTAATACTTTATCTTCTGGCCGAAAGGCGACGCATCTTCATAATAGGGGTAAATGGAATAGCGTACTGTCTTTATGTCTTCCTTCGCAATACCCGCCCCCTGTATTGCCCTGACCAGCCCATCCATTATCCGGGCATTTTCCTGCTGCGCAATCTTCACATCTGCGTTCTCTGTCTGGACCGAAAATGTCAACTGTGCCCTGTCCGGCGTTGCCATTACTTCACCGCTGGCAGAAGTCATGATGACTTTTTCATCAGAGTCCGATTCCGTATCTGCTGATACCATGGGTACTGCTGTTGCAGAGAGGAAAAGCAGTACGGTGACCAGCAATGCCAGTTTCTTATATACCGGATTCATAACCGAATATTCACCATGCGCATTCAAATACTTTTCTTATACTACGAAATAATTTGCAATTATATCCATCGAAAAGAGAAATACTCCATTTTATATTGATATCCGGGCAGATGAATCCGTGCCCCAAAATAGATTATCTCCGAAGCCTTATTATATATGAATTTGTATGGGAGCAACAGTCGTAGAAAAGATCTTCGCCAGGAAATGCAAGCGAGAGGTCACTGCCGGAGATGTGGTGATGGCGCCGGTTGACGGAGCCATGATCCATGATATCACCGGACCGCTAGCAATAAAAAAATTCTATGAGATGGGTGGGAGGGATGTTTTTGACCCGAAATCAGTCATCCTTCTCTTTGATCACCAGATACCGGCCGACTCGATCCCTGCTGCTGAAAATCATGTATATATGAGAAAATTTGCCGTTGAGCAAAAAATTCATAATTATGATATCAGGGAGGGCATCTGTCACCAGGTGGTAATGGAGAAAGGACGCGCCCTTCCGGGCCAGATTGTAGTGGGAGCTGACTCCCATACCTGTATGTATGGCGCAGGCGGCGCATTCGCCACCGGCATCGGGTCCACAGACATGGGTTTTGTCCTGAAATTCGGAGCTTTATATTTCAGGATTCCGGAAAGCATACGAACCGAAGTCTCGGGCAACTTTTCCCGCAGGGTCAGTGCAAAAGACCTTATTCTGGCCATTGCAGGAGATATCGGTGCCGATGGGGCAACCTACCATGCTCTGGAATTTGTGGGCGATACTATCGGACGGATGGATATGGCAGGCAGAATGACCTGCTGTAATATGGCTATCGAAATGGGCGCGAAAGCAGGAATCGTTCCTCCAGACGAAGTGACCTGGTCATACTTCAAAAACAGGTCGGATATCGAACCATTTGAACTGAATAGCGACCCCGATGCCGCATATGTCATGGAAAACCACTATGCTATAGACGATCTATCCCCCCAGGTCGCAGTGCCACATAATGTAGATCTGGCCACTGATGTGCAGGATGTTGCCGGAACCCATATTGACCAGGTATTCATCGGCTCATGTACCAATGGACGCTTTGAAGATCTGGAAGAGGCGGCGGCGGTTATAGGCAATGGTAAATTCTCCGATTCAGTCCGGGTCATCGTTATTCCGGCATCCCGTGAAGAGTACCTGAAAGCCCTGCGTGCCGGTCTTATTGAGCGGTTCGTTGAGGCGGGGGCTCTTGTGGAAGCTCCATGCTGTGGCCCCTGCATGGGCGGCGCTTTCGGTCTTTTAGCAGCCGGCGAGGTCTCACTCTCCACGTCCAACAGGAATTTCCGTGGGAGGCAGGGAAGTGCTGAAGGTTCCGTATATCTCTGTTCCCCGGCTACAGCCGCAGCAAGTGCCTTATATGGCGAAATTACCGATCCAAGGGAGGTGTAAGGATGAGGGTATGGAAATTCGGAGATAATGTCGACACGGATGCAATAATCCCGGGGCGCTATCTGGTCATCTATGATCCAGTCGAGCTGGCGTCTCATGCTTTCGAAGGGACGAGAGATGAATTTTCGAAGGAAGCAAAAGAAGACGATATCGTAGTAGGGGGGCGGAACTTCGGTTGCGGATCATCCCGCGAACATGCACCAATAGCCCTTTCCGGTGCAGGCATTAAAATCATTATCGCCCGTTCATTTGCCCGGATATTCTACCGCAACGCTATAAATTGCGGGCTTTTACCACTGGTCTGTCAGGAGGCCGATGGAATAGCTGACGCAAGCTCCATCGCGGTGAAACTTGAGGAAGGCTATATCGAATACCAGGGCAGGAAACTCCCGATTGATCCCGTCCCGGGATTCCTGCAGAAAATTATCAGCGCCGGCGGACTGGTCGAATATGCCCGGGGACGTGAGGAGGTACCGACATGCACCGAATCGCAGTTATAGGCGGAGACGGAATAGGGCCGGAGATCATCGTCGAAGGGCAAAAAGTTCTTGAAGCGGCAGGAGAGAAGCATAATTTCACAATCGACTGGCGCAATTTCGATATTTCCGCAGATCGTTACCTTTCTACGGGGGATCTCGTTACCGAGGAAGATTTAGCGGAGATTGGTAAATTTGGTGCAATTTATTTCGGGGCCATCGGAGATGAGAGAGTCAGGCCCGGAATCCTGGAGAAAGGCATTCTCTTAAAACTCAGGTTTTTCTTTGACCAGTACATCAACTTAAGACCGGTAAAACTGCTGGAAGGAGTGTGGACCCCCCTGGCAGATAAAGGCCCAAAAGATATTGATTTCGTGGTGGTAAGGGAGAACACGGAAGATTTCTATGTCGGCATCGGGTCCAGGTTCATCGGCTCGCAGAAGCTGGAACTGGAAATTGCCCGCGAACTCTACCAGGTGAAATTCGACCTGGATGTGGAGAGCGATGCAGAAGAGATTGCATACCAGATTGGCGTTGTCACCCGCGAAGGTGCCAGGAGAATCATCTCGTATGCATTCGATATGGCTGCCGGCCGGAAGGGAAAACTGACATCGGTGGACAAGGCCAATGTACTCTCTGAAATTTACGGCCTCTGGAGAGATGTATTCCAGGAGACTTCTCAACAATACCCTGACGTAAAGACGGAATTGAATTTTGTCGATGCAATAACCATGTGGTTTGTGAAAAACCCGGAATGGTATGATGTGGTTGTCACACCGAACATGTTCGGCGATATCATCACCGATCTTGGGGCGATGATCCAGGGCGGGCTGGGGCTGGCTCCCGGAGGTAATATCAATCCGAAAGGTACCTCCATGTTCGAGCCAATTCACGGATCAGCTCCCAAATACAAAGGCCTTGGCGTGGCCAATCCGCTGGCCACCATCTGGGCAGGGTCAATGCTCCTTGATCATATTGGAGAGAAAGATGCTGCAAAGACAGTGCTCCTGGGAATTGAGCGTGCCATCCGTGACGGAGTCGTTACAAAAGACATGGGCGGCACTGCAAGAACCAGTGATGTGGGAGATTACATTGCGAAGGTAATTCTGACCTGATCTTTTCTCACGATAAAATCGACCTGATTTTCATTTATTTTTTTTTGTTGGCTTGGCTTAATAACAGCCTTTCGAAAGAAATTCCGAGAGGAAAAAAATCTGATATATCCTGACTCGATACGAGAGGTCAGGAGGGGAGTGGATCACTGCATTCCCATGGGGTCCATTCCTGCAGAACAATTGAAGCCTGTTCTATACATCCGCCCTCATCATGCGACAATGGCGATAAAGATAGTTACAAATCCGTTAAGATCCGAAGGAAAAAATTTGTAAGATTTATGCCGGGATTCCGGACTCCGTATCGTTGATTGGGTAAGATATCGGTTTAAGCCGCGGATAGTCGGATATAAGGCGATTTTTTATGTAGGGGCCTTCGACTTTTTGCGGGACTTCAGCAATTGTTGCATACTTTCCCCTCTTTTCCAGAACATCCCGAATCGACTCCAGTGCTACTGTAAACCGATCGCCGCATATCAGATCTATATTTAGTGCCCGGCCTGATTTGGATATCTGGGCCAGGCCGGCCATCCCTCCGATATAGTCCATCCAGTTTTTCCCTATCCTTTCCACCCTGGCAGCCATGCCGCCCGAAAGTACTTCAACCAGATCTTCATACCTGATTGCAAGGGTTGCCCCATGTACACGGACTTCCAGGATCTCCCATGGAACCCCCGAGTTATCGATTGCTGACCACCCGGAACGACTTATATAGCCAGCTTTTCTCATATTATCCTTCCATCTCCTTGTTATATGCTCCGAAGAAAGAGTATATAAATGTTCAATGTACGCGGCGTGAAAGTGAAAATAATGGGGTTTCCTGCGCTCCTATACCAAATACCGTATGACGAGCTGATTCTAACCTTGTCCGCCATGCCGCCTGTAATCAATACAGGCATTGAGAACATTCTCCATGAAATTAAGTGATCCTTCGATTCCGACAACAGGACGGGCTGCAAGCCGAACCGTTCCACGAACCGGATGGGTCAGGGGGACAAACGCAGATGTTTTTGATAGGTCTCGTTCAAACGATGATCCTATAATGAGTTCGGGTATATCCCTCTCAATGATACGCTGTGCAGAAGCCATATCCCTGGCCTCTTCCACCCTGAACCGGCAGGGGCGGATGCCGTTCCTGGACCCGATACTTATGATATCCGCATCAAGATAGTGTTGGAGCATTTCTGCGGCAAAGACCGAGTATGAAAAACCGCCGAAAATTGTGACGCCTGGCGGATCATAGCGTCTCAGATACTTCTCGCAGGTCCTCTCGAGCAAGTCCCCGGCCGCCTGGATCTCGTCTTCTACGGGTGCTGCATCTGCTTCATCAAAGAGTTTTTCCAGCTTTTTAAATGTCGATTTAAGATTTGTGAGTCCAAGAGTTGTGCCTGCAGCCTCCCCTGGTGCACCGGCCAGATCAGGGTTTGCGGAGATCGTAACGGGGGCCGGCCGGGTGATACTCCCCAGACTATCGTCACAGAACCGGGCGGCCGGAGGAATTCCCGAGAGTATTAGTAGTCTTTCTATCTCCATCGCATTTCCCTTGCTGAAAGGATCGACAATGTCCAGACCGTCCACGTTCACTCCTTCGCGGTCATTATCCACTTTACAGGGAAGGGAATTAAGGGCCAAAAAATAGCCTTCTTCGCAATCTCCTATGAAACCGGGGCTGTCAACCACGATTACTGGATATTCCGAGAGTATCTCCCGGACATCCTCCCCTGTCAGGGCAGGAGTGCACGTAGGGATTACTGCCAGAAGCGAGTATTGGGGTGCGACCTCTTCCACCGTCTTTTTGAGTCTTTTGGCAGCTCCGAAAATAATGTCCTCTTCCAGCAGGAACGTACAGTGGAGATGTCTTTTGATGATTGTCGACGGATAAAAAAAACATCCGCTCGATCCATGAATCACAACCCCCACATCCTTTATTCCCGAAAGGCAGGAGGCGGCACCAGTCACTGCGCATGGCCAGAGTGGATTGGAACACTCATGCTCTGGCATGGGAAGATCTCCTCCACCTGTGAAGAAGCCTTGAGATCCCGGACGTTCCCACCGGAATCGGATCCGGTACTATGAACTCCATTCCTTTCTCGTCAGGTGAAAAATCAAAGATCTCTATCATCTCATCCATCACTGGCGAATCATCTGCATATAATGACTGCCCGGTAAAGGATACCACACTTCCCTTCAGGTCCTGGAACTTACTGATAACTTTTTTCTGGAAATGTTCTTCTGTAAAAACAGCTTTTGACGAATCGATCCCAAGTATTTCCCCGACATCAAGAAGAAACTGAATCGTTCCCCCGAAGCCCGCAGGGAAGCTGTCAAGGAATGGCGTTCCAAACATGGAGTGGAATTTCTCCCCCAGTCTCTGAATGGAAGAATCGCGAAGTATGTTTAAAGATCCCTTTCCCAGGTCAGCAAGCCGCGAGCTTGAGATATTCCTCACGTAACGGAGCTGTACTTCAATCCCGAGCAGCGAGAGCAGTCTTGAGACCTCCTGAAAATTTTGATCCACTTCGAATTCGAGGTTCTTCTCTCCTATCAGGGTAACTCCCCCGGTTTGTTCCCCCTTATTGGAAAATTCGGAAAGAGTCTGCAGTGCATTTTCATAGCCGGTATGGAACACTCCACCCAAAAATCCCGATGTTGGGATGTAGCATACCGGCACCCCGTAATCCTGTGCACAGACCGCAGGGAGATCATCGCCAATGGTGTCCACCACACAGGTGGAGAGCACAAAAACTGATCCCGGGGATTTGTTGGCGGTTTTTCGGATGAGTCTTTCCAACGCCTCTTCTCCCCCGAAAATCACCTCTCCTTCCCTTAAATTCGTGCATACAATTCCCGGCACCCGGGAATAATCATTTTCCTGCTCCAGGGCGTGGAGGAGGGAAAAATTGTGATGGGCGCAGCCCGCCGGTCCATGGATGATGGTGACTGCATCCTTCACCGCGGTGGTGACAGACAGTGCACCAGTGAGAGTACACCCCTCACTCCTTGATGAACTCATAGGCCATTGATTCCAGATCTTCAATCTCCATCGGGATCGGGATATCCGTCTGCTGATTCTCCATCACCCTTTGCGCCAGGGAACGATAGGCCTCTGCCTGCAATGATTCAGGCGCATGTTCGATAACCGTTCGTTTATTCAATTCTGCGACCTGGACAATCCGATCACGCGGAATAAACTGTATCATCCTGGAATTAATTCTTCGCGCAAATTCCCCGACCAGCTCTTCCTCGCGGGGCAGGTTCTTGGCATTGCATATCACTCCCGCAAGGCGGCACTTGCTCCTCGCCCGTGTCGAAAGCCTGGCGATGGCTTTGCAGATATTGTTCGCAGCATACAGGGACATCAGTTCGCCGGACGTGACCAGGTAGATCTCCCGGGCATACCCTTCTCTCATAGGCATGGCAAAACCTCCGCATACCACGTCCCCGAGCACATCGTATACCACCACGTCGGCATGAAGGGCCCCGAGTTTCTCCAGGATCTGGAATGTCGCAATAATTCCTCTGCCCGCACATCCCACTCCCGGTTCAGGACCGCCTGCTTCCACGCATCTCACACCACCATATCCTGAAAAAACGACATCTTCGATGGTGATATTCCGGTCGCCCCGTTCACGTAGAAGATCCATTACCGTGGGGATGAGCCTTCCATGCATCAACATCCGGGTACTGTCCCTTTTGGGGTCGCAGCCTATCTGGAGGATATCAAGTCCCTGATCGGTAAGAGCCGCAGACAAATTTGCAGAAGTAGTTGATTTGCCTATTCCACCCTTTCCGTACAGGGCAATCTGCTTCATCATAATCCATTGTGTTGCATTTTATTTTAGATATTCTGAAGTTAACACCAGTTTGCTTGTGTTATGAAACGGGAGCATCTGGAAAATTTCTTCAGTCTCTTCCCCTGAAAATGCCCATAAAGAGCACAATTACCGGTATTACCTCCAGTCGCCCGACCCACATGACCAGTATGAACACCCATTTGGAGATGACAGGCATTGTCGGTGATACATATCCTGTAGTGATACCGCAGGAAGAAAAGCCGGAGACAATATCGAATATCAGTTCGGTAAGCCCGAACGAGGTTATATGCACCTGTAAAATAACGAGAGTGGCTGCAAAAACAGTGAGGACGGCGAGTATAATGACAAGCATGTTCTTGGCAAGTTCGGGTTCGGCTACGTTGTTGGATATTGTCCTTCCTTCATATTTGAAGGCAACAAGCACTTTTCCCCTGACAAAAACCCGCCTGAACCACCATATGATGCCCCGGTATCCCAGGGCTATGCGGGAAAGTTTCACACCGCCGGCCGTGCTCCCCGAGGCGCCCCCTATAAACATGAGCATCGTGAGGAAGACCACTGTGACACTGGGGAACAGATGAGGGTTTGCGTTCTGGAAACCTGTGGTGCTTACGGCAGCGGCGGTCATGAACAGGCCCTGCCGTACTGCCTCCTCGACAGGGTACCTGCTGATGAAATAGAGGTCTGATATGACGATGAGTGCCCCGAATATTACAAAAATTATCAGCAGTTTCAACTGTTCGTCGCCAAAAAGCGAGAACTTCCGCCTCTGGTAGGATGCATAATAGAGGGTGAACGGGGCGGACCCGATGATCATGATGGGTATCAGGAGATATTCCAGGAGATGGTTCTGATAATATGACAGGCCACCGGCATGGGGGATAAACCCGCCTGTAGAAATGCCGGAAAGTGCCAGGTTGATGGCGTCCCAGAGCGGTACGCGGGTAAGGAGGATTGCCCCTGTAGCCATCAGTGTAATAAGGATATAGACTGCCCATATCTTCCTGCCTGTTGTAATCACCCCTGGAAGAATTCGTTCGGTGCGGCTGTCTGACCTGAAATATGGCGACTGGTTTAATCCCGACCGGTTGGCCATTGTGATCGTGAAGGCAATAATGCCCACTCCCCCAATCCATTGCATATATGTACGCCAGAACAGGAGTGTCCGGGGTGTTTCCACAAGATTCTCAAGCATCGTGAAGCTGGTACCGGTCCACCCTGCCATTCCCTCAAAAAGTGCATTGACAAACGGCATCTTGAGAACCATAATGAAGGGGATGCTCGAAACCAACGCAAATGCCAGCCAGACCAGCGCAACCGAGCATAGGGCGGCGGAGAGCCGTATTTCTTCTCTTCTCCGTGGAAGGAGGTCCAACAGTTTTCCGAGTACAAAGAAAAGGACTGGGACAAGTGCCATGGGAAGGAACATGTTCCATTCACGTGAAAACAGCACTACAAGCAGCGGTACAAGTGTCAGCGGGCTGATAAATACCAGCATACCTCCCAGTTCGCCGAGTACTGTTGAAAAATACTGTATCCTGCCCATTACTACAGAATTGCCCTCAATTCTCTTATCCTTTGCTCCCGATACGTAATGCCGGACCCGGTTCAACAGGTTCCTGTTTCATTTTCGAGGAATATTCGGCGATTGATAATCATCCAGGATATCATCAACCGGGCAATATCAGTTGCGGTAACCGGATCCGTGCCTGAACGAATATTAATAGGACTGATACCAGTCTGACGCTCAACGGTGCGTTCCAGCCTCCTGATGATATCATGAGGGATCTCCCCATCAAAAGTAAGTGCCCCCATTTGCCTCCCTTCTTTCTCGATAGCCCTGAATTCCAGCATGAAAGAATACGTAACGGACGTAAGCAGAGGCAGCAGGTCGATATCGAGGCGGGCCTGACCAAGACTCTTCTCCAGCCGGCTCTGCACGAGTGTAATCCGGTAGATGTTGCGGGCCCATCCAAGATCGCGCCCGTATTTTGAAAATCCTATCTCAATCACCACGTCAGCATACTTTCTCTGGGGGGCGATATAAGCATGGTAATCTTCCATCCGCCGGGAGATCTCTTCACTCACTTCACGTTTCGAATACCCCCTCTTTTTCATGTCCCTCTTGATTTTCCATTCTCTCGTGACTGCTGCTGCCGGGTCAACATAAATTGAAAAATCCAGGAGATCACGCAATCCGGGAGAATAAAGAGTATGCAACCCTTCAAGGATGAGAATCCTGGCGGGCGGGAGGTAGACCGGCCCTTCCAGCAGTCCCGTGGAATGATTATAGATATTTTTATGGATCCCTGTGCCCGCCTTGAGAGTCCTGATATCATTTTCCAGCTTTTCGAGCGCGTTCGCCTGCGGATCCAGAGGAGTTATTCCCAGGGCACTCCGTTGTTCTCGGTTATAGATGTGATAATCATCAAGGGTGATTGTGTCAACCAGGGAACTGCCGAATATCTGGCGTATGGCATTTGTGAATGTTGTTTTTCCTGAACCGGAATCTCCCGCGACACCTATAGCAAAAACACGCGATGAAGATGCGATGATATCCTTAAAATTCTGTCGCGGGGTCATACAAAGGCAGTTTGGCTGAATTGGGATTAAGATGTATCGATGAGCGGAAAAAGAAGAACCCCTATTCCCGCTCCTGACGACTTAGATCAGTTCAGGATGCCGATCTCCCGGTGTTTTCGCTCAATCTCATCAGCAAGACGTTCGATACTGCGCAGGGTTTCGGAAGAAGGTATTCCCTGCGTGTAGACCGGCTCAAGAAATTCGGGTTTGCAATGCGTAAGCATTCCCTTGAGCGATTCCACCGTCTTTCCGCCCCATCCGTAAGAACCGATGACTGATGCGAATTTTGCTTTGGGACGGAGCATATTGACAAGGAATGTTGCATTTACCGCCAGGGGATGCGGTCCGAAGAGAACTGTCGGAGACCCGATGACTATTGTCGCCGCATCCACGAGCGCCATGGCCAGATCCCCGGTATCGGTGACTGTAAGGTTAAAAGGTTTGACCGCAATACCGGATTCCATGAGTAATCCGGCCAGGTGATTCACCATTTTCTCTGTGCTTCCGTGCATGCTGACAAAAGGAATAACCACTTCATTCTTCACTTCATCCGATATCCAATCCCGGTAGGAGGAAAAGATATGGTCGGGCGGCGAATGAAGTGGTCCGTGACTGGGGGCCACAATATCGATCTCAAGAGGGGTTATTCTCTCCATATGACCCCTGATACTTGAACGGAAAGGCATCATGATCTCCGCATAATACCTCTTGGACGGCTGGTAGATTAGCCTCTCATCTGTGACAAAAAGGTCACTTGTGGCGATGTGGGACCCGAAAAGGTCACAGGAGAAGAGTATTCGATCCTCCTGCAGATACGTGATCATGGTCTCGGGCCAGTGGACCCAGGGTGTAATGAGGAATTCCAGCGTCTTGTTCCCCAGTGAAAGAGTCTCATTATCGCTGATCACTTGGCACCGGTCACTCTCCACTTCAAGCAGCGATACCAGCAAATCCCTGCATTTTTCATTGGTAACCACTTTTGCCCGGGGGAAAAGTTCAAGGATCATGGGAAGTGTCCCCGAATGGTCCTGTTCCGCATGGTTTACGATAATATAATCAATTGAATCCACACCCAGTTTGACCAGGTTGTATACGAGTTCAAATTCCTTGGACGGATCCACGGTATCAATCAGGGCCGTTTTCTCACTGCCTCTTACCAGATAGGAATTGTAACTTGTCCCCTGGGGCAAAGGTACAAGTGCATCAAAAAGCCGCCTGTCCCAGTCAACCGCCCCGGTCCAGTACACATCATGTGCAATCTCTCGAACTGCCATACTATTCAGTTTTATTCCATCCTGAACTTATCAGGACTTGCCCCGCATACCGGACAACACCAATCGGACGGGAGGTCATTAAATTCGATACCGGGCTTAATACCCTGGTCTGGTTCACCTTTCTCGGGAATATATATATGCCCGCATACCATGCATACGTACGAATCCATCTTTATCTCTCCATTTTGTTCCGGAAAATCGGAAATTTAGTTCAATTATCCATCTGATGGATTCATGATAACATTTTCCATCAGGGTGAGGCGTATTCTGCCATTTCCTCCAATCCCGGAAAAAGTATTGTTATTTATTACAAAAAATCGATTAAAAATCATGACTCCCGAACAGGATGGCGTGTTGACGGTTGCGGCACTGATGGCGCTTGCCGCCCGTACGGCACCGAAAGGAAAAGGAATGGATTCCATCGAGATAAAAGTAATCAGCGGAAACGACCTCGGTTTGCTTGCAGACGCCATGAAAGAAGCCGGAACATACCATAAACTCTTCTTTTTCCAGAGGGATTCAAAAAATGTGGCTAATTCTGATGCCTGCGTCCTGATTGGCGCACGAGGGTTCGAGCCGGTAGGAATTAACTGCCGCGGGTGCGGCCACCTCTCATGCTCGGACATGTCCGATGCGTTCTCCCGTTCGGAAAAGGCCCCATTTGTTTTTCAGGGTCCGAATTGTTCCATAAAAATGGCTGACCTTGGCATTGCCGTTGGTTCCGCGGTAAAGGCGGCATCAATCCATAACGTGGACAACCGGGTGATGTATACCGCAGGAATCGCCTCCCTTTCGCTTGGGTGGCTGGGGAACTGCTCTGTGGCGTATGGGATTCCGCTCAAAGCATCGGGGAAAAATATATTCTTTGATCGATCATGATCTGAATTCTGGAAGTATCCACAATGGCCATTATGAAGATCAGGGGAGGAGATCTGGATCTCGTTGAATACGAGTTCATCTCATTCCCAACCGGAGAAAATATCAAGACGCTGGGGATGGAGAGAGATTATTCACTCTCCCCCAGGGAAGGAAAGGTCCGGGTCCGGGCACCAGCCAGAATTCACCTCACTGTACTGGATATGAACAGGTTCTCTCCCGCTCGTCCGGGTGGCGGCGGAGTGGGGTTTGCTATCCAGCTTTATTGCAATGTTGAGGTGGAATGTATTCCCAAAGGGCTGGAGATAGATTATAGCAGGCCTTTTATTATCAAGCATTTTGTGGCAGTATTCAAAAAAATAACAGGTTATATGGGAGGATTCAGGATCCATGCCAGCGATCACCAGCATGAGCATGTAGGTCTCGGATCCACGAGTACCATTATGATTGCCCTGGCAAATGCCCTCAATTATGCAGTGGGCAGCCCGCTGGATTCGGATCAGTTGCGAAAGGCTGTCGGTTACAACTATGTTGAAGAAACGTCGGATGGGAATGTAGTATCTGGCTTTGAGACTGGTGTCGGGCCTGCAGCGAGCACATATGGCGGGATGGCCATAACAGGTGATGAGCTTTGTTTGGTCTATCATCACCCGTTTGCCGCAGGGAAAAATGTCTTCATTGTAATTCCCCCGAGCGACATCTCATCTGCCGGGACCAAGGAATTTGACCTTCTCATGAACAAAGCCCGTGTCCTCGATTACAGGGACCGTGAATTAAAGGCATACCTTATCATGATGGACCTGATTCCTGCCCTGGAGGTTGACAACCTTGCCAGTATGGGGAATATAATTCGGGAAATTGATTTCAGGGGATCAAAACGTGCCGAGGTCGAACATCACAGTTTCGAGATCTACCATTACATGAGTCGTATGCATGATGCCGGGCTGGAATTCGTTGGTATGAGTTCAGTCGGGCCGTCTATTGCTATCATCACCGAAAAGGATCGGGACACCGTGGAGACAATCCTGGCCGATATAGGGTTAAAGGTCGCCATAGCCACGAGTGTTGATAACGAGGGACTGCAGATTACCCACATATGCTAGAAAAAGCCAGGTATGCAGTATTAAGAGATTTACCGAAAAATATAGTGTAGTGCAATCAGAGGATACACCCCTTGAAGGGACTGCCGGTGCATCGGGAATTAAAAGTCCCCTGATCCGCAGGGCGCTGATGCTCGGCATTCCATTTCTTTTTGTAGGGGGATATCTACT
Source organism: Methanoregulaceae archaeon (assembly GCA_035528475.1). Classification (GTDB taxonomy): domain Archaea; phylum Halobacteriota; class Methanomicrobia; order Methanomicrobiales; family Methanospirillaceae; genus SD8. The sequence continues at coordinate 18,954 of DATKYO010000105.1, forward strand.
CATCCTCCACAATTACCTTCCCTACGAGACATTCCTGCTTATGGGAGGGATCATGCTGGCCTATTTTATCCCTCCTGCGGGAAAAGAGAGCATGATACCCCTTGGTATTGCACTTGGAATTCCATGGTATACCGTCGCCACCTCCATTGCCATTCTCGATGTGGCCGCAGCGCTCTTCATGGCATGGAACTTTGATCTTGCCTTGAAAATTCCTGTTCTGGGAGACTGGATCAACCGGTTTATGGAGGGCGGGAGCCGTATTATTTCCCGTCATCGCTGGCTTGAAGGGCTGTATTTTTTTGGCCTTGTGGCGTTTGTAATGTTCCCCCTCCAGGGAAGCGGGGGTATCGGGGGCTCCATTCTCGGTCGTATTCTTGGAATGAAGAAGATTGAAGTTGTTGCCGCTGTGGCTCTTGGCGCCTTCATCGGAAGTTTTGCCATCGCCATAGGGGTGGAATATATCCTTCGGATCCTGGAAAGGAGCCTTTTCATCGGGTTGATGGTGATTGTGGTCTTGATGGTAATCCTGGGAAGTTATATTATAACCCGCTATAACCGGGATAAATACAGGGATGAACCAGAGTATCCTGACCAGTAAGTCCATTGATCCCGTAAATGGTATTTTGGAACAGTTTATGCCAAATGCTTATCAAATACAGACTACGCATTTCATCCGGCCCTGTCATTGAGGGCACTATACCGCATGACTGCGAAAAATATTTGAGATATTTCGAGGCACACAAGGATGCATGAGTTAAGTATCGCCTATGACATTTATGCCACAGCCCGGCGCGCGGCTCTCGAGCACCATGCCGATCAGGTGAACAAAATATGTGTTGAGATCGGAGAGATGGCCATGGTAAACCCGGAACAGGTGCAGTTCCTGTTTCAGACCATTATCGAGGAAGACCCCATATTTGCCGAAGCTCATCTCGAATGTTCTGTAGGCGAGGTGCATTCACGCTGCAAATGCGGCTATGAAGGAAATGAAAGATTTGTCTGCCCCCGATGCGGTTCCCTCCCGGAACTGATACGGGGCAGGGAGATAGTAGTCATCAATATTGAGATCGAGGTAGAAGAGGAATGAAAGTCAACCTGATGCATGGTGCCGGCGGGGAGGTCATGGGAGAACTCCTGCGCATCATAACCCGCTTTGAACATAACAATGCCGGTGGTATCGGCCTTGAGGCTCTTGATGACGGAGCAGTCATCCCCATTGCAGGCCTGAATCTGGTATTCACCACCGATTCACATGTTGTACGGCCTGTTTTCTTCCCAGGGGGAGATATTGGCAGGATTTCGGTATGCGGCACCATCAACGACCTGGCAATGATGGGGGGCAGGCCTGTTGCGTTGTCTTGCGGCATGATCATTGAAGAAGGCTTTGATGTCGATGATCTGGAGAAAATTGTCCATTCGATGGATATTGCGCTCGGGGAATGCGGGGCGGCCATTGTCACAGGAGATACCAAGGTCCTCGAGCGGGGAGCTCTTGACGGTATCGTAATCAATACTGCAGGAATAGGCGTGGCAGAAAAGGTAGTCCGGGACAATGGGCTCCGCCCCGGCGATCGTATCATCGTAAGCGGCACCCTTGGAGATCATGGCATTGCAATAATGGCAGCAAGGTCAGGATTTGCCTTTGGAGAACAGATAAAGTCCGACGTGGCGCCTCTCTGGGGGCTGGTAGAGGTTGCGCTGGCTGCAGGAGATGTGCATGCCATGAAGGATCCCACCCGGGGCGGGTTTGCCAGTGCAATTAATGAGATGGCCCGGAAAAGTGACGTCTGTATTCGCATCAAAGAAGAGGCAGTGCCTGTCCGGCGGAGCGTACGGAGTGCTTCGGACATGCTGGGAATCGATCCCCTGCAGGTGGCCAATGAAGGAAAAGTCATTATGGGGGTTCCTGAAGATGACGCGGACAGGGTATTACAGGCCATACGATCCCATAATCACGGGCGTGATGCAGCTATTATCGGGACGGTGACAGAAGGTTCACACGTGATAATGGAAACCTCGATTGGTGGAGAACGGTTTATCGAGGCCCCGGTAGGCGATCCTGTCCCACGGGTCTGCTAATGCAGGAAGATTATTCCTGTCTTATTTTATCGTTGATATATCCGGAAAGAAGATCAATTGCCTCGATCTCTCTTTTTCCCCCGCATTTCCTCGCCAGCGTCATATGGTGGCCGATAAGATCGCGAAGGCCGGGGTCTTTTGTCCTGATGAAACGGGTTGCATGAATGGTTGCCTCAATCACGCTGTTAAAACCCCTGCATACCGGATGGATTGCATTGATGATAACCTCTTCATGAAGAGGCACCAGGCGAACGATAACGGCTTCAGGCGTGGTCCGTGTAATTTCAGCCTCCATTGCCACCCATGCCTCGGCATCGGCCAGGCGGTGGACTGTACGTCCGGACACCACCTCTTCTGAAAAAGCATTCTCCGGCAGGTCATCAAACGCGGTCTTCACATATACAAGAGGGTCAAAAATGATGTTTGCCACCATAAGTCCCTGATCCCGGATGTTCTGTTGAGTATGGCTTCCCAGGAACGCTACCAGGGAGTGCCGGCCATTTCTTACTATCACTCCCATCGGCGCTGCGTTCATGTCAGTCGTGGCAATGACCTCGTTAATCCCCTCTCTTAGCAGTCCCATTCCCACCCTTCCCCCATTGCAGAATAGATTGAGGCAATAATAATATCTGCGATTGATCCGGGATTTATTCCGTCTTTTATGCACTGTGCATCAAATGTCTCCAGATCCCGGACTCCTTCGCGGACTTCCGTGGCTTTCTGCATGACTTCCCAAGCCGTATCCCTTCCGTGTTTCTTGATAACAAAAGTATCTGGCTCGATAGAAAGAAGCCAGAGGAAGGATCGCACCACCGAATCGCGGCCGCAACCCTCTTCCATTATCCGGTCGGTGGTACGCTTTGTAAGTGCAAAACCGTTTACCCATTCCCGCGCTACCATGTCATTAGGCGCAGAATGGAGCATCACATCATAGAGAGTCATTTCTCTGGTGCGCAGTTCATCAATCATGCCCGGATCATTCACATCAAGTTCGTCTCCGGATATGACACGCACATTAGTGCGCCCGAATGCGCGGTAGAATTCAATTGCATCCTCAACAGTGGTCTCCCGCACAATACGGGTTGCCCCTTCGATGCCGTCTCCCATAATTAATGGAATAAGAAGGATAAATGCCCCAAAATGGGTATTTCCCCCTGAATGAACGCTCGATAATTCCACTGCCTCATGAATGATTTTTCCCACGCCTGATGTGTGCTGCATGGCCTTTTCGAGGGCCGGCCGCACCAGTATTGCAGATGCCAGAAAATGTTCTATCCGGGTATCGGGATAGTCATGGCAGCGGTCCACATTCCCGGGCTTGGGGAATGCGGAAACCTCGAGCATCATTGCCAGTTGAGCCCGGTCAGCCCGATTCAGCCTGAGTGGATCCATCAAATATCTTTTTCATTATTTTTTCTGAGAGAAGATGTTTCTGCCGCATATACTCCCTGCTTGAGAGACCGATCTGCCGGATGGTCATGTCCCTGAACATGCAGGGTGATGAATCCTTGCAGCACCAGGCCAGGCTTCCGAAACAGGTATGTTTACCATCATCAAGGGGTGTATCAATAACGCTTTTGAGTTTGAGGGCCTGGTACTCATCGCGTGACAACCCTAACTTGTCGAGTGTGGGGATAAGTGGGCAGTTCTTCACAGGCATACAGCAAAAAGCCAGGGAACGGACATCTCCTCCACGGCAAAGCTGCTTGGGGGAATTGTACCACCCGTGTTCATCAGCAAACCTGCTTATCGCCGCATCGAGCCCCGCAAGAGTTCTCTTATCCGAATGCCTTGCAAGAGAAACCATATCGGCCCCATGCGAGAGCATCTCCTTCATGCGTTCAAAGTTGTTGATGGAATTATTGGCAATAAGGAAAAGCGGGCAGATGTTCCGGATCTGCCGGATCTTTTGATATCCGAAATCCATCAGGTCCACATGAATGATATCCCCACCTGCGTGCCAGATCTTTTTTGCTAAAATCCGGTCATCCGCACTTACCCCTGCCCGAATCTTCACGGAGACAGTGACATCAAATGATTTAAGCGCTTTAATTATTTCCACGAGTTGCCCAGGGTGGTGAAGCAGATATTCGCCGCAGCCTGCGTCAATCATGGGTTCCTGCCGGCAATGGGCATCGATCTCATAAATTACCGAATCCCCGAACTGCTCGGCAATATCCATGAATGATTCGGGCTTGCTCCCCCTGATATTCAGACCCAGGACTACATCGCTCTCATCCATCATTTTTATCTGACAGGCAAGTTCCTCGACCGGATCGTCATATAAAAATTCCTTCCTCCCGCCTTCTGCCATGACACAGCTTGCATTCATGGTCTCTTTATCGATAGAATATCCCCCGATAAAAGCGACCCCCACATGGCTTGCTCTCTCAAGAACATATCCTGCATCAACACTACCGGCCATTGATGCGATGGCCAGCGGGGTCTTTACTACTTTATTATTTAGTATAAGGCCAAATCGTTCGAAATATTGCATTGATTCCATATTACACACACAAAATTTTTTACTCCGGCTATTGGGGTTCCTTATGAGTTTTAATTCAATTGAATATAAAAAGTTGGACTGATAACAGTCCGGTGCCGGGATCTCATTACGATAAATCCATATTCTGCGGTTTTCAATACGGATGGGCGATGTGAGTTATCTTCGTAATATTCCATAGTTTTTTTCCTATAACAAAAAAATCGTCATAATTGCGATTTTTGATCCGTCTGCGCGAAGAAAATTAGTAATCATTTTAAGATTACCAGTATTACATTGTATTATATGGTCAAGAAGGGATTGTTACTGATCGGACATGGAAGCAAACTCCCGCACAATAAGGAACTTGTGGAATCCACTGGTCGCATAATTGCCGAAAATCATCCTCAATATATTGTAAAATGCGGTTTTATGAATATGAACCCCCCCAGCATAAAGGACTGCATGGAAGAATTCCGGCATGAGAAGATCGATGTCCTGGTAGTAGTCCCCCTTTTCCTGGCAAAGGGAGTACATATCCTCAAAGACATCCCGGCATTGATTGGCCTCCCGGAAGGTGCAAAAAGGGGTAGTTTCAGCCTGAACGGTGCGACCATCCCGCTTCTCTATGCAGATCCAATCGGAAGTGACCCTCTCCTGGCAGATCTTATGGTCAAGAATGCTGAAAAGATGCTCTCCGGTCTCTGAAACGGTATGAAGATTCTGGTGCTGGATACGATTCACGGGGGAGCCGAGATAGGGAGATTTCTGGAACGATTGGGACATTTTGTCGATCTGGTGGACGTGTATCGGGAAACATCGGTTGTTGATGCAGACACTGCTTCGTGCAGGGAATATGACCTGATGATCGCACCCGTCCACCTTGATCCCTCCTGTTTTTTACTTCAAAAACTACGGATACCATGCATCTCCCATCATGAAGCGGTCCGCTGGATTCTGGGAGATACTGTCCCTTCCCCCATGATAGAGATTTCAGGAGCCCGTGGGAAGACAACCGTCGCCCATGCGCTGGCCCATGTGATGACGGGGGAGGGTATCCTGCACACCTCGCGGGGGACATATGCGTGCCCGACAGGGAATGCACTCTGGAAGAGCAGCATCACTCCCGCTTCCGTAATCGCGTCTGCCCGCCACGCATATGGTTCGGGCGGCTGGTGCATCGCCGAGATCTCCCTGGGATTCTGTGGAGCGGGTGACCTGGGAATCCTCACTTCAGCTGAAGATTACACCTTTGCCGGAGGAAAACGCAATGCACTGCAGGAAAAATTACGATCGGGGCAGCGGTTGCCGAAACTGGTCACCGCTCCCGGTGTCGATGCTCCCGGCTCTCCGGTAAAGGCGGATGAGGTTTCGCATGTTCACGGTGAGACCTGCACCTACAGGCTGGATGGGATTCACGGTTCTTTTTCAAATCCGCTTCTTTTACTTGAAGGATACCGTGTGCCGCTCATGCTGGCAGCTGCAGGAGCAATGGTCCTGGGATTGGACCCTGAAAAGCTCGGCGATTTTCCACCGCTGGAGGGACGGATGGCGGTTGAAAAATGGGGCGATCTCCTTGTGGTTGACAATTCCAACAGCGGCACCACCAGGAATACTACCGTTGCCGCCATTGAATACGTAAAAGTGCTCCGTGGCAAGCGGCCGATCACCCTCGTAATCGGGCAGGAGGAAGCCTGTGTGTGTGAAGGGTTTCCTGCAGAAGAGGTTTTCAAAACCGCAAGGGTTGTCCGGCCGGATATCCTGATACTTGTCGGCGAATATCTTGGGGAAATGAATACAGGGGAACTGGTGACGCAGATGGCAGCAGATAAGCCGTCTCAAATCCATTATTGTCCTACTCTGGAAGAGGGAAGGAATATTGCAGGAGAAATGTCGCAGACCGGGAGTGTCATCCTGGCAGTCAAGACCTGGAGATGAATCATGAAGTATATACAACCACGCCCGAGTTCAATTGTCGCCGCCCTCTATACAGCCCGCGACCTTGAAGTAGATGTCGCCGTCCTGCACGGCCCGTCCGGCTGTTCATTCAAACACGCCCGTCTTTTAGAGGAGGACGGACTGCGGGTACTCACCACGTCACTGGCAGATAATGAGTTTATCTTCGGGGGGCAGCAGCCCCTGGAATCAGTCTTAAAATATGCAGAAGAACATTTTCACCCCAAACGAATGGCCGTGGTCGGCACCTGCGTGTCCATGATCATCGGGGAAGACCTCCAGTCTGCCATCGACAACTCCGGCATCACCACACCGACCATAGCCATTGATATCCATGCCGGTTACCCGGAGAATATCGACGGAGTCATTGCCACGCTCGAACCTGCAGCACATGCCGGATGGATCAGCACTGAGGAACTTGACAGACAAATATTCCTGCTTGAATCAGCAAACAAGGTGGAAAGGCTTCGCGGGGCTGCCTCAAAACCGTATATCGAACCTTCGCGGGGCGACCTCAAGTACAAGGTTGCCGAAAGGCTACTCTCGGTTGCCAGGAGCGGAAAGTCAGGAGTCGCGATACTGAACGCAAAGAAGGAGACGGCCTACATGTTCGCCGACGAGCTGGTGGCCCTCTTCCAGGCGTGCCCGGATTGCGATATAACCTACATTGTGAACCTGGAACAGCGGGGTCTTCCGAAGGTAAGGGAAGATGCCCGCCGCATTGCCGGTGAGTTAAAAGATCTCGGGCTCCCCATCCGGCTCCTTGGCGCCCTGGACGAATACGGCGCGAATGGTGAAGCCATGGGAGTGAAATTGAGGGAGCTCGCCCCTGATTATGCCCTTATCGCAGGGGTTCCCCATGCCATTCCCCCCGAGTATACCCGCGGGATCGAATGCTTCTCCATCACAAACGGGCCCCGGCAGGTGGAGCCCTTAAAAGAACTCGGTCATGAGCACGTAGTGGTGGAGATCGACCTTCATCCCAAGACTCTTGGCGTCACGAATATCGTGGAGAGTGAGTTTGGGGCAATACTCCGGAGTATGTCATGAAAGCCCTGATGATCGCGGGAGACCGGTCAGGGAGCGGCAAGACCAGCATCACCCTGGCTCTCTCTTCCATCCTCTCGCGGTCGATGGCTGTCCAGACCTTCAAGGTGGGAATGGACTATATCGATCCCTCTTACCTGACAGGCGTGACGGGAAGACCCTGCCGCAACCTGGACAGTTTTGTTCTCTCTGACGACGAGATCAGGCAGATCTACGCCCATGGCAGCAATGGTGCCGACATGGTCATTGTTGAAGGGGTGCGGGGGCTTTTCGAAGGTGCGGAAGCACTGGGGGACAGTGGCAGTTCCGCATCGATTGCCAAATCCCTTGACCTCCCGGTTGTACTTGTGGTCAGCGCAAGGAGCATCACTCGGAGTGCGGCAGCCATCGTAAAGGGATTCCAGGCCTTCGACCCTGATGTGAAGATCCGGGGAGTGATCTTGAACAACGTGGCCGGGGGAAAGCATATCGAGAAGGCGTCAACTGCGATCGAGCATTACTGCGGCATCCCGGTCATTGGTGCAATACCGCGGCAGCCGGAGATGGAGCTTACCATGCGCCACCTTGGGCTGGTCCCATACCTGGAGGGCAAGGACCATCCCAGTTTCAGGGAGAGGATCGATTCAGTCACTTCAATGATCGGGGACCATGTGGATATGGAACGGTTCTGCTCGCTGGCAGAGACCCGGGATGTCCCTGCTTCGCCGCAGCAGGTATTTTCACCCGGTGGAACGAAAGGGGTGAAGATCGGGGTGGCACTGGACGAGGCATTCAATTTTTATTACGCCGATCTCTTCGACATCCTTCCCGCATGCGGAGCGGAATATGTCACTTTCAGCCCTCTGCATGATTCCCTCCCGGATGCGGACGGCTATATCATCGGTGGGGGGTACCCTGAGCTCTTTTTACCGGGACTTGAGGAGAACGCGGCCATGAGGGAAGATATAAAAAAGGCGGCGGCAGGGGATTTTCCAATATATGCCGAATGCGGCGGCCTGATGTACCTTACCGACAGCATGGTACTCCGTGAGGGATGGCAGGGGCGGAAACGCGAGGAATCCTACCGGATGTGCGGGGTCTATGACGGGTCCACCAGGATGCCTGCCCGGAGAGTAGTAAGCTATGTGGAAGGGACCAGTGACCCGGCAGGGCCGATGGGGCCGGGACGATTCAGGGGGCACGAGTTCCACTACTCGGAAGTGAAACTCAATACCGGGACGTCTTTTGCCTACACTCTCTCCAGGGGCCAGGGAATTGCCGGAAACCTGGACGGGGCCCTGTCAGGGATGACCCTTGGAAGCTACACACACCTCCACCCGGTCAGCAGCAGGGAGATGTTCGCCCATTTCATTGGGTGCTGCCGGGGAGAATCAATCAGCAGGTAAAAAATAGTAGGAGCCCAAAATTTTAATCACATGCTAATATATCTCGACGGCAAGTTCGTCCCGAAAGAGGAGGCAAAGGTCTCGGTCTTTGACCACGGCTTCCTCTATGGAGACGGGGTTTTTGAGGGGATACGCGCCTACAACGGCCGGGTCTTCCGGCTTGAGGAGCACCTGGACAGGCTCTACGACTCTGCAAAGACAATCGACCTTAAGGTGCCGATCTCCAAGGAAGAGTTTTCAGAGATCATCCTTGAGACACTGCGGAAGAACAACCTCCGCGAAGCATATATACGCCCTCTCGTCAGCAGGGGAGTGGGCGACCTGGGGCTTGACCCAAGGAAATGCCCAAAACCAAGCGTCATCGTCATTGCCGTAGAATGGGGCGCTATGTACGGCGATCTTTACGAGAAGGGCCTCAGGGCTATCACCGTCTCAATAAGGAGAAACCCGGCCGAATCTCTCCCGCCCAACGTGAAGAGCTTAAACTACTTGAACAACATCTTTGCCAAGATCGAGGCAAATTACAAGGGCGGAGACGAGGCCATCTTCTTCGACACCAACGGCTATGTCTCCGAAGGGTCCGGCGACAACATATTCGTGGTGAAGAACGGCGAGATCGTCACCCCGCCAACGATTAACAACCTGCGTGGGATAACCCGCATGGTGGCACTGGAAGCCACTGCATCGCTTGGGATCACGGTAAAAGAGCAGAACCTAGGGTATTTTGACATGTATTCTGCCGACGAGGTATTTGTCACCGGGACAGCCGCGGAAGTGGCCCCGATCGTCCTGATCGACGGCCGATCCATAGGCACAGGAAAACCCGGCCCCATCACGCGCCAGCTGATGGCCACCTTCAAAACAATCACGGAAAACGAAGGAACACCCATCTACCCGTGAATATCCGGGGTGGCAATTCCAATACATATTTTTAAGGGAACGACTAACATTAGAGAGCAATTTGCTGCTATAGTGTAGTCCGGCCAATCATGTCGGCCTTTCACGCCGACGACTGGGGTTCGAATCCCCATAGCAGCATCCGATTTTGTGGATAGTTTGAATCCTGTTCTGGAAAATTGAACTTTGACTTTTGAATGATTATTAATTTTAATGCAAGTTTGTATTAATAGAATCAATTATCACAGCATCCAGCGATTTTGTTCTTTTTTATATTTTGAAAAGATAGAGTAACTTTTTGCATCATGTCCAGGATAATGATAAATAGATGAGAGGAGCCGGGAAAATGTCGCGACTATATTCTGGCTCTATATGGCATGGTGAAGTGAATACTCATTAAAAAAAATTTGGATCATAGGCGGTTTAACAATTATCTTTTTGCTCTTTATAGGAGTGTATTTTGTTATCCCGTCATTGCAAACCTTAAATCTCAATTCGTTTGTATTCGGAGTATGCTGTTTTAGTATTGGAACAGGGGTTTTTGCTCTGCATTCCAGGAAAAAATTATTTTCTTTGATAGAGTTCGGGAAATTTTCAGATGAGTCATCTAACTTCCCTCAATAACGGAAAATGTCATAGCGACCATTTAAATCATTTTATGAAATGGCACAATTGAACACGGACTCCTAATCCGGCAAGTAATACCCTTGCGAACTGTCCACAGGAAACGGCAACCAGCACACATATCCAGTACAAGTTCCAATTCACCATGAATGACAACCCTTCCTCCCGATGAAGCTTCTAACCTCTTTGATCGGGGTTTTTATTGTTCCCAGGCAATTCTTTGCGCATACAGCGAAATGTTTGGCCTTGATAAAGACACCGCATGCAAAATTGCTACCCCTTTCGGAGCAGGGATAGGGTGGACAGGGAATATGTGCGGGGCTGTAGCAGGTGCCCTCATGGTCATCGGGCTCAAGTACGGGAATACCGATCCGGATGACATGGATGCGAAAAAGAAGGTCTTTGCCACCACTCAGCAGTTTCAACCACAAACTGCTAAGAAGGTCTTTGCCACCACTCAGCAGTTTGTGGTTGAATTCATGGATAAGAATGCATCAATAAACTGTACGGATCTGCTGGGATACGACCTGT
>DATKYO010000106.1:0-5473 GCA_035528475.1 Methanoregulaceae archaeon
CATTGTGGTTTAATCCAACATTGGGACGACGATAAATTTTTGCCCGAACTAACGAGACACCGCCCCGTGCCTAACGCCCGGTTGTATACTGCTTGATGATTTTGGCATCATCGTAAAGAGCATCAGGCGAACCTCTCCAGAACGGGTTTAAATCCCGAGTTTTGGCTTTGGATTGAATCTGTGTAAGGGAGTACTCACCAGATTATTTTAAAAATACTTTAGTAAGAAACACCCGTCGCATCTGAATTATCAGTTAGATGGATCGATACTAATCGTTTCAGGCGAATGGTGAAAAATATCACAATGAATTAACTTCCTAATTTCCAGCCTTTTCGATGCGGCGATTACTGAAGGGACGAAGTTTTTCATTTGGAATTTAGATTATTTTTCTTTCTACGTTTTTTCATACCGTGTTCAATCATAACAAATTCCTTAAACATCTTATCGCAGAGTTCATGAAAAATAAGGTTAATATGTGAAGATTGTATCGAATTTTCAAGTAATAAAATTTATTTATTAATTTTAATTAATGAAATTGCAGTATTTTGGCCTGTTTCAGCAAAATAAAAAATGTGAGGCCCAGCTGGAATAAACTATTTGGTATAAGAAAACGACTCCCTTTACATTATTTCCTTATAAATAATTCCGGACTGAAAATGAGGTTGGGGTCATGAGATGGAAAATTGCAGGAATTCTTCTGGTAATCATTATTTGTGCTGCCGGCTGCGTTACATCTCCCAAGACAGCAGAAAGCGGTGGGCAGAATGTCGCTGTTTGTGCGACGGCACCGCTATCAAATGCTAATGAAGCAGTCGCAATAAAGCTTGACGAATACATGACGGCGCTTGCCAGTGCCGGTCGGTATGACGGGGCCGTGTTTGTGGAAAGGGACGGGACCGTCCTCCTCTCGAAAGGATACGGCATGGCAAATTATGAGTTCTCCGTTCCCAACACCCCGCAGACTGTATTCCCGATCGGCTCGAATACCAAGCAGTTCACCGCGGCCGGTATCATGAAGCTGCAGGAGCAGGGACTGCTGAATGTCACCGACCCGATCTCGTGGTATATCCCTGATACCCCGCAGTGGAAAGATATCCGGATCTACAACCTGCTGAACCATACTTCGGGTATTCCCTCCGAGGGAGGGTTTCTTATGACCGATCCTGCAGATATCGCGCTTCCCGAACTCGTGAAGCGGTTTAAAACGCTACCCCTCACATTCGAGCCCGGGAAAGGTTATACCTATTCCAATAACGGCTACATCACGTTAAGTTACATCATCCAGCAGGTATCGGGCCAGCCATATGACGAGTACCTTCAGGAAAATATCTTCTTACCCCTCGGGATGACCAGCACCGGGCAGGATAATGCGCGCGATGTTTTTACCAACCGTGCATCCGGTTATACCACGATGGACGGGAAGCAGATTCATTACGATCTCCAGAACATCCACAACTCGTACGGTGCCGGATCGCTACACTCTACGACAGAAGATCTCTACCGGTGGGAGAAAGCATTCCACACCCCTGGTGCCATTCTTTCTGGGCAGTCACTCGATGCGATGGTCGAATACGAGTTTGGGATTGTCGGGGCCGTGATGGACAACCGCACCGTCATCGGCCACGGCGGGCGCAATTTTGGGTTTATTTCTTACACGCTCTATTTTCCGGATGAGGACGTGACCATAATGTTCCTTTCAAACCATGACAGAACCCCGATGGTAACCATCACCAAAGACCTATCGGCGATTGTCTTTGACAAGCCGTATTCACAGCCGCAGAAGATTGATCGCAGGGCCGTTCCCCTGACTACAGAAATGTTTGAGGAATATTCCGGGATCTATACTCCTGTGTGGGAGAAGACATGGACGGTTACCGTATTTCCTGAGGGGGGCCGCCTGTTTTACACCTCGGCTGTGCCCCATGAGACGGTTGAGCTCTTCTTTGAGGGCAATGATACGTTTTTTGTGACTCCCGAGTCAGCAGACTCGTTCATATTCACGCGGGACAGGAGCGGGAAGGTCGATGGGTTTGAGATGTATACACTGGAAGGCTCGATTGACAGGGTAGTGAAGGATTCATGAAAAATCCTGAAGATGATACGAATAACGGGCAGAAATATTTAGATATCTCCATTTTTTGGCCGTGAAGGTGGCCGATAGAGATATTGAAAGTATCTTCGGCTTGACCTACGGGGTATGATGGGTATGCCCTAACCCGATCGCTGTTGAACCGGACACTGCTGTAACATATCACAATGCTTTTGTTTCAACGACCTACAAACTCCCTTTCATGAAATCCCGCTCCAGACGAGATCATTTCCTGTTCCTTGCAGCCTCTCTTGCGATCTGCCTGATCCTCACCCCGTCCTGTGCAGCAATACAGGACTCTGCAAAACTCTACGATTTCGATGCATTCGTCACCCGAACAATGGCTGAATACGACGTTCCGGGTGCGGTTATTGGCATCGTGGAGAACGACACTGTCGTATACTTGAAAGGATTTGGTGTCCGGGAATACGGGAAACCGGCACCCGTAGATCCCGACACCCGGTTTCAGGTCGCCTCGGTAACCAAGTATATCACCGCCGGGGCGATCGGCACGCTTGTTGATGAGGGAAAACTGGACTGGGACACTCCCGTTGTCACGTACCTGCCGGGCTTTGTGTTGAAGGATACCTATGCCGGGCAGCACGCCACGCTCCGCGACCTGCTTGCCCACCGCTCGGGCCTGAAAGCATACGATGGCGGGCTGCTGGGCAGGGTTGGGTATTCCAACCTGGAGATGCTCGAACAGATGCGGTATCTCGAGCCTGGAAGCAGTTTCCGGGAGTGTTCTCAGTATTCGAACGCGGGATTCTTTATTGCGGGGGAGGTGGCAGCAGCGGTGGACAACCGGAGCTGGGAAGATTTAACCGATGCCCGGATCCTGCGCCCGCTCAACATGACCCGGTCGGGGACCCAATTTGAGACTTTATACTTTGACGAGAACCATATTGCCGGCCATATAGGGTCTGATGGAGGAGTCTCTATAATGCCCCTTGAGGTTGATGCTTTCCCGGCAGCAGGACAGGTCGTCTCAACCGGCAGGGACATGACCCAGTGGATGCGGATGATCCTTGCCGGGGGTTTGGTTGACGGGAGGCAGATCCTGAAACCCGAGACAATTAAGCAGATTCATGCAGCGAGCATGCCCCTTGGGTCTAATGGGCCGCTCAGTGACCCGAACGGGGCAAATGGAATGGGTTGCGACTCTTATAATTTCCTTGGTGAACGGGTGATTGAGAAGAACGGGGCACTCAATGGTGTTCGGTCTATTGTAACACTCATTCCCGGTAAAAAGAGCGGGATCGTCGTTATCGCGAACAAGAACCTTGTGGTTTTCCCGGAAGCAGTCCGCACCGAGTTCCTCGAACGATATATCGGGAAGAGTGAAGTCGACCTTCAGGCCAAAGTGAAAGCCCAGCAGGCTATGTGGGACATGCTCGGCCAGACATCGCCCACCCCCTCAAATCCCGGCCCGGCAAAGCTCGATCCCTCAATGATAGCGGGAGTCTACCAAAGCGATCTCTACGGAGAACTGCAGGTGAACCCGGGCCCGGATGCGGGGAACATGACCATCCAAATGGGCCTAAACAGGTTCCCAGGGACGATTACCCACTGGACAGATGACACCTGGTACCTCTCATGGCCGAATCCGGATGACATGGCCGGGTTTGTAACATTCACCCCCGGATTGTCAGGATCCGTTACCGGCATAACATCTGATGAATTCGGCCCGTTTGTCCGTACAATTCCGGGTCTGCCTGATCTGTCCAAACTTCCCTTTTTCTGAACTGATGCTGCCGACAATCCTATTTCCCCTTTTTGCACGTCCATAAAAAACCCATGGCTCTCAATCAGGAATTTCTCCTATTTACACAAGGAGTCATTGTGGGGAATCTTTGCAACATATGTCATTGGGGACCTTATGCAATTCCTTTCCCGATTGAGTTCGAGAGGGAAACTGAATAGGTATTTTTCTCTTTTCTTGATGGGCATATCCTAATTTATCGTGTTTGATAGGGTCTATATGGATAATTTTCACTGTATATACGCAGCAATAACAAAAAAAGTGTATAAATGGGAGATTTAAGCGAGATATTTGGCATGAACTCCCAAATTATCACGCGTGAAGAAAGAATCAGAGTTTATGTCACTCTCTGATTTGCGACCATGCAGCCTGATCAACTGATACCTGTTTAAAACGCTTCATGCGTAAAAAGAGGGAAAAAACAAGATTATCATCAGATGCGTTTATATAGTATGGATTCATCATTGAAAATAAAGGTGGCAATTTATGAAAATTGAACGCATCGTGCTGTTATTATTACTCTTGGTGCCATTTTCCGGAGTCCTCTGTTTTTGCGCCGCAGGGGATATAACTGACGCAGGAGTACCAGTTATTATCCCATATACCTATCCCACTGACGGGGATGGGTTAACCCTACTCGATCCCGATGAGACAACCATAACATTTGCCTCGCTACCCCTTGTTTTTATTCGAAATGCAGGCCAGTTCCGCAACGATATTCTCTTTTCAGCAATATCAGATGCCGGCCCGGTCTCGTTCGGAAGCGAGGGGTCAGAACTCCGTCTCACCTCACCCGAGACGGGCCAGACCACATTGATCGGTTACCGGTTCGAAGGCATCTGTGGCGAGAGCCTGGTCGAAGGGGAGGAACAGCTCGCCTGCGAGGCTAACTTCTTTTACGGGAAGGATTCGTCGCAATGGGTAACAGGCGTGGATACATACCGGGCGCTTCGGTACGTCGATCTCTACCCAGGAATCGATCTCCTCTACGAAGGAGTCAGCGACGGCCTCAAGAGTACCTATATCGTCCGGCCGGGTGCAGACCCAGAACAGATCTTAATTGAATACTATGGACATGAGGAGATCTCCGTCGCAGATGACGGGACACAGGTCCTCTCCACCGCTGCCGGAACCATCACCCACAGCGCCCCGTACTGTTACCAAGTGATCGACGGATCGCTTGTCGAGGTGTCCTGTGATTATTCCACTACTGACCAGGGATATGTCGGTTTTAGGATCGGCGACTATGACAGGGATCACGACCTGATCATAGACCCGGTTCTCCAGTACAGTCTCTATCTCAAGGGTGTCGGCATGTATGATGCCAATGGTGTAGCCCTCGATTCCGGGAGAAATGCATACGTCACAGGTGTTACATATACCGCACCCTATGTGGTCCCGCCCGGAAGCAGCGGGTTTTCCAATGCCGGCGGGACCGACGTCGTTGTGGTCAAGATCAATTCTGACGGGACCGTTCCACTCTACATCAGCTACCTTGGAGGAAGTGGTGATGAAACCGGATATGGTATCAGGGTGGACACGGATGGAGGAGCCTACCTTGTCGGGACAACCAACTCCACCGATTTCCCGGTGGCAAATCCGCTCCAGGCATCTCTCGCAGG
>DATKYO010000107.1:0-10396 GCA_035528475.1 Methanoregulaceae archaeon
AGAAGATCCATTCAGGCTCTCTATAGTAAATATCTCTCTCGTGGAGACATCCTGGAGCGGAATGCTTCTCCATTCCTGGGTTTCATCGACACCGGAGGCATACCCTGTCTCCTCCCGGATACACCCGCAGGCCGCAATGCATATTGAAAGAACAAGAATCAGCGTAAAAATACACAGATAACTGCAGGATCCCCCTCCCGAATTCATACCAATAGATAGCCGAGATATGATAAATACATTATTTCCGTTGAAAAACTAGGGGATTGTCTGAATTCCACGATCCACCATTATAAAATCAAATGATGTCCCGCCAGGCCTGGAACGATGTTTCACCAATGTACAGCGTCGGTGAGAATTGAGGCGTTCAGTCCGGAGGATCACTTTTGAGATATGCTCAAGTGCGGTTCCTCCAAGTCCTGCAAACATATTTTTTTTCAGGTCCATATAGACCTGGTTGGTAATAAGAACCGGTATTTGATAGCGTTTTGCATAGCCGAGGAGGTGGATTACCTGCCGGGTCAGTTTTTGCATGGCCTCTTTTCCCTTATCGAGCCGGGTCCGGTACAGGCCTGTTGCAGAATCCATGACGATAAGGCCTATCTGTCCGCCCTTCAGCACTGTCTCCATCCTGCCGATCATGGCCCCCTGCTGGTCAAAGTCTTCCGGCTCAAAAAGGTAGAGATCGCGTGCCAGATCCTGGGCGTCCGCCCCGGCAACCTGCCTGAACCGTTCAATGGAAAACCCTTCGCTGTCCATAAAAATTACGCCCTTTCCTGATTTTAGACAGTTGACTGCGGCCATTATGCACAGTGTGCTTTTCCCGCTGGCCGGTTCCCCAAATATCTGCGTGAGAACTTTTCGCTCCAGTCCCCCACCCATCAGGTCATCCAGTGCGGAATTTCCAGTACTCGCCTTCTCTGCCGTCATGAGGCCTGCCCGACCCGTTTCCAGGCCTCGTGTTCCACTATCTTTTTTACTTCCCTGACCGGCATGTCCAAATCCCGGGCCCAATCACGTACTTGATCGAATTCAGCTTTAAGGGAAAAAATATTCTCTCCTATTTTTCCGTATTTGACAGAAATATCTCTGATAGTGCCTTTAATCTCCACACGAACCTTTTCCTGGGACCGTGCGGCAACAAACCTGTGAACGCTGGGAATGCATCTGATACCAAGTGTTCCCAGTTCCTTTGCCATAAGAGTAGCCAGAGTCCCACCCTGACCCTGCGGTGACACAACTCTCACCAGAAACCCCCCTCTTCCCTTCTTCATGATACAGGGAATTGCACTGACGTCACGGGCACCCTTTTCCATGAGACGTTGCAGTGCAGAGGAGAGCACTTCACCATCCACATCATCCACATTGGTTTCCAGAACTTCGACCATATCGCAGGGTGGGTCGGCAGACGTTTCCATCAACATCACTCTCAGGACATTGGGAATGGTCGGATTGTCTTTACTGCCGGCGCCGTATCCAATATGTGTTATTCCGCCCTCTCCGATTTCTGTACGAAAAGAGTTCGAAAATTCGGCCAGTAAGGCTGCACCGGTAGGTGTACAGAGCTCACCGTCTTCTGCCGTTCCCATCGTCACCTGCACCCCGGATTGTCGAAAAATTTCAAGGGTGGCAGGGGCCGGTACAGGATAGGTGCCATGAGCGCCTGTAAGCATACCCCCTCCAAGTGCGACAGGCTGAACCACAACTCCATCGATATGGAGTGAAAAGAGGGCTGTACATGCACCTACCACATCAGCTACCGCATCATCGGCACCGACCTCATGAAAATGCGGAGTGGACCCGTGAATCTTTTCTTCTGCATCGGCGATTCTAAAAAAGACTTTTATGGCCATATTCACCGCTTCTACCGGAGCATCTGCCACCTTTACCCTCTGAAGGACCTCCTCGAGTGTTCTCTGTGTGGAAGTAGCATTCGTATTTACTTTCATTGCCCTGATTCCAGCCCGATTCACGAATGTGAACTCGGGATCTCCCACCACAGATGACATTGCTTTTTCCACCAGGTCACGGTCCGCATCCAGATGGAGAAGAGCGGCAGTGATCATATCACCTGCAGCACCGCGGAATGGATCGAAGATAAGGACTCTCATAAATCAACAGTACTTATAAATCCCTGTGTATATGACCTTTAAGGTGATGCCTGAAATTCATCTGAAGGTTGATAGCGCATATCCGGGCGATCAGGGAGGAGGTAAGGCAAGACTTGATCCGGAGACGATGCTTTACCTGAAGATATCTCCAGGGGATATCGTTGCAGTAGAAGGCAAACGCCGTACTGTTGCCAAGGTATGGCGGGCTCTGGTGGAAGATTGGAACCAGAATAAGATAAGAATAGATAATTTTACCCGTATGAATGCCGGGGTGAGCATAGGCGATACGATCAGAATCTCCACAATAAAAGATGAAATCGAAGCACAAAAGGTGGTGCTTGCTCCCCCCGAAGATCTCCCCCGCAATATACCAATAGCCAATAATCCCAATGCACTGAATGCATTGATCGATTTTCCGGTGATCAAGAACGATTCGGTTCCCATCATGATAGGGCTCCCATTCCTGCAACCTCAGATTGTTTCTTATAAAGTAGTGGATATTGAACCTGAAAATGCAATCATTATCACAAAAAATACCCAGATTGAGTTCTCCGAAAAACCTGCCGCGGGCTTCGAAGGCTTAAAAAGAATTTCATATGAAGACATCGGTGGACTAAAAGACGAACTCCAGCGGGTCAGGGAGATGATCGAACTCCCGATGAGGCACCCGGAATTGTTCCAGAAACTGGGGATAGAGCCCCCTAAAGGGGTTCTCCTGTATGGCCCTCCCGGGACCGGAAAGACCCTTATCGCAAAAGCTGTGGCCAGTGAGAGCGGGGCTCATTTCATTTCCATTGCCGGTCCGGAAGTTATCTCCAAATATTATGGGGAAAGTGAGCAGAAGCTTCGTGAGATCTTTGAAGAAGCCGAACAGAACGCCCCCTCAATCATCTTTATCGATGAACTCGACTCCATCACCCCGAGACGGGAGGAAGTCACCGGCGAAGTGGAACGAAGGGTCGTAGCCCAGCTTCTTACCATGATGGACGGTCTTGAGGAAAGGGGACAGGTCGTCGTCATCGGGGCTACTAACAGGGTCGATGCAATTGATCCTGCATTACGACGACCGGGCCGGTTCGACAGGGAAATTGAGATAGGGGTTCCCACTGAACCAGACAGGATCGATATCCTGAAAATCCATACCAGAGGAATGCCCCTTTCGGATGTGGACCTCGACACTCTCGGTCAGCATACCCATGGATTTGTTGGTGCGGATCTCGCCGCTTTGGCTCGTGAGGCGGGTATACGGGCATTGCGGAGGTATTTGCCTGAGATTGACCTTGAAGCCGATGAGATCTCACAGGAAATCCTGGACCGGCTGGAAGTGGTCCCCGGAGATTTCAGGAACGCATTGCGTGACGTAAGTCCCAGTGCCATGAGGGAAGTGATGCTTGAGGTATCGCACGTGACCTGGGAAGACGTGGGAGGCCTCGAAGAAGCGAAGCAGGAAGTGAGGGAAGCGGTGGAGTTACCTCTCACTGAAAGGGAGAGGTTTGAGGAACTGGGCATCAGGCCACCAAGGGGCGTATTATTGTATGGCCCTCCCGGGACCGGGAAGACGCTTATTGCGAAAGCGGTTGCAAATGAGAGCGGTGCGAATTTCATCGCCATCAGGGGCCCCCAGCTTCTTTCCAAATGGGTAGGGGAGAGCGAGAGGGCAGTGAGAGAGGTATTTAAAAAGGCCCGCCAGGTTGCCCCTTCAATCATCTTCTTTGATGAACTGGACGCACTGGCCCCCACAAGGGGTGGCGAGGCAGGATCTCATGTGATGGAGAGCGTCTTAAACCAGCTTCTCACCGAGGTTGACGGGCTTGAAGAACTCAAAGATGTGGTTGTGATTGGCGCCACAAACCAGCCGACACTTGTTGATCCTGCACTCCTGAGAGCAGGAAGATTTGACCGCCTGGTTTACATCGGCGAGCCGAATATCGATGACAGGAAGAACATACTGGGTATTCATATCAGGTATATGCCTATTGAAGGATCGGCACTCGAAAAACTGGTTGAAATGACCGGGCACTTCGATGAAGCAGGCCTGGATGACATTCTTGAACATTCCGGTAATAACAGAAGCATCACTATTGATGAGTATTTGGCCATTATTGAATCAATGAAACAAGGAGATACAGTGCCCTTAAACAGGGGTCATCGTCGAAAACATCTGGTTGATGGAATGGCCGGGCGAGGGCTTGCCCTTGATGATGAACAAAGGGAATTATTGGTTTCTTCGATTGCAAAAAAGACTGAAGGATATGTGGGATCGGATCTGGAAACATTGTGCAGGGAGGCAGGAATTTTTGCCATGCGTGAGCAGGCAAAAACTGTTACAGAAAAGCACTTTGAGGCAAGTATAGAAAAGGTCCACCCCACCATGAACGAGAGGCTCAGGGACTCTTATGGACGTATTCGTCAGTACTTCAAGGGAGGACTTCCTGAGGCAGTACAACCGCCGGAATATCAATAATCCTTTTTGATGGCCAGGTAAAAAGTATTCAGATGTGCAAAAAAATCCATCAATGTACAATTCCTTAACAAAAGCAGGTGAAGAGGTCCTTTTATGCCCAATATTACGTCATTTTTTGATAATAATGCCCTTGATTCAAAAGTTCCCGCACTGATATCGCCGCGAACCGGGGAAACTTTTGGTTTTCCCCAATTTAATGAAAGAGTGATGGGACTCACTTCTGTCCTGATAGATGGTGGAATTAAAAAAGGGGACAGGGTGTGCATTTTTCTTGATTCGTCCCCTGAATACCTTTTTTCTTATTTTGCTATCTGGAGGATCGGAGCGATCGCCGTTCCTGCAAATATCGCGTATCGGGAGGGGGAACTCATCTATGTTGTGGAGAATTCGGGTTCACGCGCAATTATTCATGACGGAGTGAAGGGAATACAGATGATGGAAAAGGCGTGTGTGAGGCTGCCCGGACTCGAGGTAGAGGTAAGGGCAGATCTCGCTGGTAGTGCGGAATATATCCCCCCCGCTTACTGCGCCTTCGATGATATCTGCCAGTTGCAGTATACTGCCGGTACCACAGGGCGTCCGAAAGGAGCTGTTCTCACACATGGAAACTGGATGGCAGCCCTTGAAGCAGAAAAGGATGTCCTCGAACTGAGGAAAGGGGATGTGTATCTGGGCATATATCCCATGGGTCACGTGGGCGTCAGCTGGGGAATTTCGGTACTCCGGGCAGGAGGTACCTATGTGATAATGGAGCGGTTCAGCGAACAGGAGTATCTCGATCTTTGCAGGCAGAATAAGGTCACAGTGCTTGCAGGCATGCCTCCAGTTATTCATGGTCTCTGCCAGGCACCGCCTGGAACCGAGGAAGCCCTCCGGAGTGTCAGGGTAATTATCAGTGGAGGGGGCCAATTGCTACCATCAATATGGGAGGAATTCGACCGGAGATTCCACATCCCGGTTGCCAATGCCTATGGCCTATCAGAGACCATAGTGGTGGGGTCAGGAACAGCAACCCTGCCTGGTAATCCGGCGCTTTCCAGCGAATACCGGAGTGTCGGTATACCTGCAGGATATACCGAAATCAGGATCGTTGATGAAGGTGATCCGGATATAATCCTCCCTGCAGGGGAAACAGGAGAGATTGCTATACGCGGCCCTTCGGTTGCCAGAGGTTACTGGAACATGCCCCGGGAATCGGAAGAATACTTCCTCGCTGACGGATGGTTCCTTTCGGGAGATGTGGGACATCTGGATGAGCACGGTATCCTGTACATCACAGACCGCAAAAAAGACATGATCATCATGTCAGGGTGGAAAATTTATCCTACAGAAGTTGAAAACGTCATCCTCCAGCATCCAAAAATTGCAGATGTTGCTGTATTCGGGGTTCCTGACAAGAGGCGGGGAGAAATGCCTGTTGCAGCCGTGGTGTTAAAACCCGGGGTATCTTTCTTAAAAGACGAACTTGAGCAGTATTGCAGGTCCAGAATGGCCGGGTACAAGATTCCAAGGCAAATGATCGTAATGGATGCCCTCCCCCGTGTACATGGCTGGAAACTCCTTCGCAGAATTCTCAAAGAAGAGTATTCACAGGGAATTCATCCCGGAGAAGACTTATCATAATGTATAAGAAATATTAATAAAAGGAGCAGTCTCCATTGGCGAAGGAAAACAAAAGGTCGACAGGTATTGCCGGTCTTGACCTGGCTCTGGATGGAGGGTACCCATATGGGACCACTATTGTTGTTCTGGGTTCACCGCTGGCAGGAATTGATCACATGGCCCGCCAGTTCTGGAGTAAAGAGAAGGAGAACGGCACGTATCTCATGATTGACGGGGAGATCGAACCCGGTATGACAGATGCCCGGGGTGTCACTCCTGATAAAATTCCATCAATATGTACCGGAGATCGGGTTGTTCTTGATTCTCTCTCCTCACTCATTCTCCTCTATGGGATTGATGAGGCGGTTTCGTTCATGAATGCTGCAAAAAAAGATGCAGAATCAAGCAATGGAAATATCATGTTTCTTCTCTACAGTGAACTGCACCAGCCGCAGGAGGAAATCCGCATCCTTCGTATGGCTGATGTTGTTCTGGAGCTGAAAGAAGTGATTTTTATGAACGAGATAGAGCGTCAGCTGGCTGTTCATAAAATTAAGAAAATGGCGGTGCCAAAAAGACTAATTCCCTTTAATATTACAGAAAAAGGCATTGAGCTCTCTACAACTTCAAGAGTAGTATAAGGGCCGAATATTGTTTTTCATAGAAGATCTTTTCTCACTTCTTTTGCAGCAGTGACCATGTGAGCCAGTTTCTCAAACGCACTCTTCCTGGGAAGCATACGCAACCCGCAGTCAGGATCCAGGAGAAGCTTTTCGGGACCAAACACCTCAATTGCGGAATCTATACGATCCCGTACGGTCTGTATGCTCTCCACCACGGCGCTGCTGGAATCAATGCACCCAAAACCAATCATCCTCCCTTTCAGGTCTTTCTCTCCTAATATTTCGAGATTTCTTGCATTCCTGGAGAATTCGAAATCAAATATTGCAACCGGGAGGGAAAGGATATCATCTATCACCATGGAGAGGTCTCCACATACATGCAGACACACCGGAATACCAAGACTTGAAATGATGGCCGAGAGCGCTTCCTTCCCTGCCGGGAGGTCTGCAATACCAGTGGAAAATATAGGTTCATCTATCTGTACCATGCAAACTCCTGCCTCTTCCAGAGCAACCGCTTCCCTGGCAAGGGCTCCGGCCAGATCCATGGCAAGCTCCCCCCGGTTCCTGTAAATTGGAGTACTGATGTGGAGAGCATGGGAGAGAGTGGTGGGCCCGGTTAAGATTCCTTTCACGTAACTGGTTTTTGAAAGGGCATATTTTGTATCAGAGACAGAAATGGTCCCTGAAGCGGGCATAACTTTTCCAATTACATCCTGGCCTCTGATACCAGGCAACCTGGCAGTAAAGGCCCGGACCATATCCCCTCTCACCTGCCCATCTGAAATGATGTCAATTCCGGCTTTTAATTGATCATCAACTGCTGTTCTTACTGCTGACCGCATAGGGTCGAGGAAATTGGTGATGCCACTCGTTCCAACTGCAGGATAACTACCCACCACGGTGGTCGGGAGTGGAATTTCCGGGATTCCTTTCATGGCACCAGCCTGTGGCGGTCCCGGGGAAAGAGAACCGCTTCCCTGATATTTGAAAGCCCAAGCATGGTCATGACCAGGCGTTCTGCCCCAAGACCCCACCCTGCATGAGGCGGCATACCATACCTGAATGGAGTGAGGTAAAACTCAAAATTGTCAGGATTCAGCCCTTTTGAAGCGATCTGGCGTACCAGCAGGTCATGCTGGTGAACCCTCTGTGCCCCGGAAGAGAGCTCCATACGGGGATGCATCAGGTCAAATGCTTTGCATACTGATGGATCGTGATCATAGGGCATGGCATAATATGGTTTAATCTCTGTCGGCCAGTCGACAATGAAATAATGGCCTCCCATCTCTACGCCGATGGCTTTCTCGGCTGCGGTGCCTATATCGTCCCCGTATTCAAACAGTTCACCGGTTTTTGCGGACGCAATCTCAATAGCCTCCCTATAGGCAAGCCGCGGGAAAGGTGATTCCGGCACGGTGAAGTCTCCTATTTCAATGTTCTGAAGGGGCATTTGGCAGTTGTCATCTACGAATCGGTAGACATGGACAATCAGCTCTTCCAGAAGTTTCATCACATCATTGTGATCCGAAAAACTCACCTCAACATCAATGGAGGTGGCTTCATTAAGGTGTTTGGTTGTATTATGTTCCTCGGCTCTGAAAATTGGCCCGATTTCAAATACTTTTTCAAATCCGGCTCCCATCAGCATCTGCTTGTAAAGTTGCGGGCTCTGGTTTAAGAAAGCCTCCTTTTCGAAATATGCAATAGGAAAGAGCTCCGTACCACCTTCAGTGGCCGCAGCAACAATTTTTGGGGTTGAAATATGCATGAAGCCTTTGTGAAACAGGAATTCATGTACTGCCTGCATAACCGCAGATCTTATCTCAAATACTGCAGAAACCCTGGGTCTCCTGGCGTCAAGGAATCGGGAATCAAGTCTGGTATCCAGTTCAGCCGGCACTTTCTCGACAACATCCAGAGGCATCGGGCTATCGCTCCTGCTGATGATCTCGAAGGTATCGGGTATCAGTTCGCGTCCACCCGGGGCCTTATCAATGGCCTTGACCTGACCTCTTACCCGGACCACTGATTCGCGGGAAACTTCTTTAATAATTGATAAAACGGATTCTTCCACTTTTTTCTTTGGAATTGTCACCTGAATTATTCCTGTCCTGTCCCTGATTAAAAAAAAGGCAAGACCTCCCAGATCCCGCACTTCATGGACCCATCCCATTATCTCTGCCTCTTTTGTCTGTGGCGTGACTTCACTTACCGGTATACGCATACAATCCTATATCTATGAGATGTGCGAGATAATTGCCTTTGTGCCCGCACCAAACGGGATGCACATTATATTCGATTTAACTGGACGCCTGCCCAGCTATCCTTGAGACATAACGCGAGAGAATGCAGGGTTATGGCAATTAATCCTGGCCGAAAATATCATTATTTATATATTGCCCGACAGTATCCTTTTTCTTTAATATTTCCTGGAGCTGATGGGGATTATCCCAGGTATACCAGTCCTGCATGGCCATCATTACCAGCCAGCGGTTTACCACGTCCACCGTACAGTTGTATATGTCAAGGTAATACCCTGCATCGTGATTTCTTTCGAAATCGAGATTGACAGTGAGTTTGAGAATATTCGACATGGCATCACCGATTAATTTCGTATGATACCAGAGAGAGCGGCTCCAACGGTGTGTCATCATTTCCTTTACATCAAGGTTCCTGAATTTTTGCAGTTCAGGGATGTTGATTACAGGGTTTAATTTGTATTCGGAGAGGATGTAGGCAAGAAGCATATCGCGGGCATAATACATGCCATTATGCAGGACAAAATAGCGCTGGGGAAGAAAATCCTTTACCGGCACAAGATCGTGCATATCTCTCATACTTCCCTTCAAAAGGGAATAGACCTGTGCATTCCTCATCACGGGATATTGATTTGCAATGACAACATTTGCCAGGATGATCTGTGGGAGTTCGGAAAGAGTTTCATGGAAAAGGAGGTATAACTCAAAAATGAGTTGTTTCTTTCTCCATATTTCCATATCGCGGGTATTTTCATCCTTCAGCGTGTCCAGGTAGATCTGCCGGGCTGCAGTAAGTGCCGGGTCATAGTCAAAGGAAAGGACGCGGTATTTGGCATTCCTGGAGGCGATACCCCGAAATAAGAGGGTGAGACATTGTTTTGCAATGGTAAAATCCTTGAGCATTCCAAGCTGAGAACTTGAAAATACAATGACATTTTTCCCCGTCTCATACGTATAATCATCAACGAGCAATCCCTGGGCAGGGACATCGGTTCTTCTGTGCAGAAGGATTTCTATTCCCAGCTCCTCTTCGGTGTAGCTGATTATCTCGCTCAGTTCCGGTGAGAGATTATATGATGCCACGATGAATTCCCCTGCTCTCGGAATATTCCCTGCCCCTGGGGCCGGGGCGTTATTACGGAAGACAGTTGTTACAAATATTTTTGCATTTCAAGCAATATAAAAATGAGGCATTGAAAATTATGGATAAAGAGACATTAAATTTGATTCAGTTTATAGTCGGAATTATTTTCACTTTAACTGGGGGTATTTTGATGATTTTAGGAATTCTCCCACTTTCTGCCAGAATAACTATCGGGATTATTGGTCTTATACTAA
>DATKYO010000108.1:0-6761 GCA_035528475.1 Methanoregulaceae archaeon
GTGCGGGATTGATTATGGACATCTGGGAAGGGTGAACGTAAAAACTACCCCCTCATCCTCGTGATCTTCGATCTTATTTTCCACCGAGATACGCCCGCCGTAACTTTCTAAAAGAGTCTTAATAATATAGAGTCCGAGACCTTTCCCGTTTCCCTGTTCACCATTTTTCTTGAATCTGTTGAATATGACCTCTTTTAAGTCATCAGGAATTCCCGGGCCATTGTCTGCAACAGAGATCAACACTTCATCCCCGCCTGAATCGTCGATATCAATTTTTATCTTTACATTATTGCCGCCAAATTTTAAACTGTTGCCCAGAAGATTGGTAAATATCTCTCCCAGAAGTTCGTCAGCATATACCATGACGCTGCACCCCCCATATTCAATATCGGCATCCGGGAAATGGCGGATTTCCTGTGAGATTACCGAATCAAGGTCTATCTCCTTTAAATCTTCATGGTTTTCCTGAATTTTCCGGATTGTCTCCAATGACTTTATGACCTCCCTGCTCTTCTTTATTCCCTCAATCATCTTATCTGCCATTTCTCTGGCTTCTCCATCAAGAGTTTCAATGAGGAGATCCCCATACCATAAGGACGCAAGGTTGGCATTATTTATATCATGCATCATGATGTCGAGGTAGAGGTTCGATTTCTGGTTGGCATCAATAATTTCTTCAGAAAGTTGAAGTTTCCTGATGGCCGTCCCGGTCTCCTTTGCAATCGATTCAACGATTTTTCTTTCATTTTCCGTGAATGCATAAGGATGCCGGGTTGCAAAATACATAGATCCTACCGGCCTGTTCCTTGTAGGCAGTGGGACAATGATCGCTGACCAGGCAACCTCATCAGGTGGAGTTGCATGGAATATGGCAGTTTCTTTCAGATCAATAGTATCCTGCCATTTTTTCACTTCAGAACCGTGCGATTCTTTCAGTTCCCGGTACAGTTCCCGGTCACCATTATGAAAAAGCCGTGGTGCTCCCGCCGGATTGGACATATACACTATTGCCCCGCCATACTCAGCTTTAAGAAATTCACGGGTAAATTTCAGGCAGTTGTCAACAAGCTCCTGAACCGAGGTGGATTCACTGGAATGGCTGATGATGTGGTTGATGGTAGAGAGATTGAGATTGATCTTTCGTATCTCGTCTTCTGCCCTTTTCCGATCTGTGATATCTGTGGTGGTGATGACGATCATATGACCCGGAAGCCGGGAGGCCGAGATCAGGACAGGGGTTCGTATCTTTCCCTCGTTGATTATTGTCGATTCAAAAGGTGGAACAAAGCCCTTTTTTGCAAGGCCCTGAACCACTGACAGGCTCCCCGCTTTATCATCCCAGAATTCATGGAATGATTTTCCAACCAGATCCTGTGGCAAATTCCCGAGGATCTCCGATCCCCTTCTGTTGGCATCTTCGATTTCCAGGTCCCTTGTTTCATTATGGACCAGGAAGATGCCTGTTTCTGAGTGATCAAATATACTACGGTATCGTGCTTCCTTATCTTTAAGATCCCCGGAGAGGGAGGATATTACTACTGCAATAGCGACGAGAATATAGAAACTGGCCGTTGAAATTGCATATGTGAGTTGGGGAAGGTTGGGGTAACTGTAGGAATATACAAGTATGACCTGTATAACGCCTACGACAACTGCAAATACCACACCCCTTCGGGGGAACCAGTATGCAGCGAGAATGATGGGAATATAGAACAGAAGTGGGGTGAGGAGAGAAACTCCGTAGTATATACCTGCGACATTTGCGGCAAACGCAAAAATTGTGATGAAGGCCAGGATTAGAAGACGGATATTTTCTGTAACTCCCAGTTTACCACCCTGCTCCTCCATGCGTAAATTCCCCTTAATTGTATTATTGCTTAGGAGATCATGGAAAATAAACGCATTGATGCAGTACCATGGAATGTTAACTCATTTGCCGACATAGTGCGATATTTCACCACATTTCATTTACTTGATTTCTGTTTTCCGATTCGGAGCAGCATCTGGGCCTGATCAAACGATCTCTTGGCCTCCTCGGTACGGCGCAATTCTTTGAAACATATACCCCGGTAATTCCACGCGTTTATATTGCTCGCGTCCATTTCCAGTACAATGTCAAAATATTTGATGGCTTCTTCCAGGAGGGAAAAATCTCCTATATTCTTTCCGAGTTTTTCCAGCGCCTCTCCCTTGTAGTAGTAGGTCAGTTTATCATTCGGTGCCAGGGTAATTGCCCTCTCAAAACACTGGATCGCTTCTTCATACCGGCCAATCTCCTTGAGGCAAATGCCCTTGTCTTTCCATGCCCCGACATGCCTCGGTTCCATTTCAATTACCCGGTCAAAGCAGGCGATTGCATCGGTAAATTTTCCCTGCTTATAGTAAAGGTCCACACCTTTTTTAAACCATACCTCCGCAGATTTACCGAATACCCTGTCAAATAACCCGAATTCACGATCTTTTTCTTCTTTCTCTTTTTTCTTCTTCTCTATTGTTTTAATATCAGTGATGTCCCGTATGGATTCTATTGCTCCGATAACATTCCCTTTTTTATCATAAATCTGGGTTGCTCTTGACCATAGGATGGCCGGTTTTCCTTTAAGAGTTGCCATTTGAGTTTCAGCGGTGATCGAAGAGCTTCCTTTTTTGATATTTATATATGAAAGTTCCCGTATCTCGTCATCGGTTCGTGTAATGAGATCAATAAGAATCTGTCGTCGATTTCCATAGAATGGAATGGCATACTCGTAATTGCCTTTACCGATGATAGCATCTGCTTTTATCCCTGTCATCTCTTCCATTGCCACATTCCAGGAGATAACCTTGCCCTCCTTGTCGATGGCAAACGTCGCATCAGGGAGATGGTCAATGATGTCAACCATTCTCCGATCTGCCAGCCGGATGGATTCTTCGGCAATCCTTCTCTGGATAGACTGGCGTATCATCCCGTCGAGCTCGGCAAACTGTGACTTGGGGTCCTGTCCCTTCTGGAGATAAAAATCAGCCCTGTTGTTTAAGGCCTCCATTGCCACATGTTCCCGCCCTTTTCCTGTAAAGATGATGAAAGGTGTTATATCACCTTCTGCGCGGAGTATTTTGAGAAATACAATCCCATCCATCATCGGCATTTCATAATCAGAAACGATTACATCAAAGGATTTGAACTTTAATCTCTCTATGGCCTCAAGTGCCGATCTGCAGGTCTCGATTTCCATTTCTCCCGAACGCTCAAGAAATAAGCGGGTAATTTCGAGCAGAGCAGGTTCATCATCCACGAATAATACCGAAATCATCTTCGTACCTGATAACGAGACAAATGTCCGTGGTTTTAATTTTATCGGATCACATAAATTTATTTGGTTCAAAGAGCACGTGAATCATTATACGAATGATCCAGGAAGTACTCACTACAGTCGGGCGACATCACAAAACCAGTCCGCGAGTTTTGCATATTGATATTTCTATTGATACTCAAATCTGTGAGGCGGGAAGACAAAAATTAGCTTTTAAATTGCCTAAATTACAAATCTGAGCTAATAGAAACGAAATTAGATCTTATTTTGATATCCGGATATTTTTATGATCACTCTCAATATCGGGGGCAAAACACAAAAAAGAGCCAAATATTTTATATATGAATAAATCGAACCAGCATAATGGCGCACTGGTTCCTTCCGGCGACGCCAGCCTGCAACTTTAAAAAATAGAAATCAAGGGGGCATCAAATAGGCTTTCAGGCGTATTTTAGACGGGATGATTCTCGTCAAACCATATTTACTATTCTCCTTTCGATGGCAAATTCTCTTTATTACAATGATAGCACCGGGAATTGAGGATTATTATTGATAATTCAATGAGTATGAGTGAATCATATTCCCCGGTAATGCGACAATTACCGATTCCTTCAATCCAGGTCAGAATATTTCATTCTCTAAAGAGTGGCACGTCCTCAAATGAGTCGACATCAAATACTCCTCTTTCAGTTACACGAAGATGTGGAATCACAGTAAGGGCCAGGAACGAGAGGTACATGAATGGATCATGTATCGAACCATACTCAATCGCCCGGGCATTTAATTCATTCATCTTCTTGCATACTTCTTCATATGGACGAATTGACATGAGGCCTGCACACTCGAGAGGAAGAAGGACAGTCCTTTGGTTGTCCACTGCAACCATCCCTCCCCTGTTCTCCATTATCCCGCGAATTGCCCGACTGATATCTTCATCATGGACGCCTACGGCAACGATATTATGCGAATCATGGGAAATGCTGCTGGCTATTGCACCCCTTTTAAGTCCGAATCCATGTACAAGCCCCATGCCGCACATTTTATCATAATAACGGCTGCATACGGCAACTTTCAGGATATCCCTTTCAAGATCGGGTATATGCCGCCCTTCGATCTCAAATTCGAGATTTTTTGTAAGAATCTGCCCGGGTACAATTCCTATTACCCGTGCGACACCTTCACCCTGTATGGTAAGAAGACCTGAAGGGATCGTGTGGCTCCTGAATGAATTTTCTCCGCAGATAGTACTCTTTTCCGGGTAATTCTCCACCATTTCTCCCTGCTTGAATACTTTCTCTACCCTGAATATGCCAGTTTTTTCCAGCACGCAAAAATCGGCAAGTCTTCCGGGTGTCAGGGCACCCCTGTCATGCAGCGAAAATCTCTCGGCAGGAGAGAGAGTGCCCATTCGGATGGCAATTTCAGGTTCAAGGCCGTGTTCAACAGCCTTTCGGATACAATCATCAATATGCCCGGAACTGACAAGCATGTCCACATGCCGATCATCGGTCGCAAATGAAAAATGCGAACAATTGCAGGGATTGACAATCTTTATCAGTTCTTTAAGATTCCTTTCGGTGGATCCTTCACGTATGTAAATTCGCATACCGAGCCTGAGCTTCTCACCGGCCTCGGATGCGGAAGTGCTTTCATGATCGCTCTGTATGCCTGATGCAATATAGGCATTGAGATCCTTCCCCGAGAGGAGTGGGGCATGTCCGTCCACTACGGGGAAAAGAGAGAGTTTTTTCCATACTTCAGGATCGAGATTGAGCACCCCGGGGACATTCATCATCTCTGCAAGGCCGACAACGCCATCTCTTCCTACAAATCCTGCAAGATCCGAGGCATTGAGAACTGCTCCACACCTGTCGAGAGGGGTGGCTGGGACACAGGAGGGAAGGGTGATGAATATATCCACAGGAAGTCCGACACGGGCAGAGAGCATATATTCAATTCCTTCAGATCCGTACACATTGGCGATTTCGTGAGGATCGGCTATCACCGTTGTAGTCCCATGGCCGGATACCAGCCGGGCATATTCGGAAGGAATGAGAAGAGAACTTTCAATGTGGACATGGGCATCAATGAGACCAGGGACGATCCTTCTTCCTTTGAGATCCACTCTGCGCAAGGCTTTATAATCGCCTAATCCGGCTATTAACCCCGATTTAACAGCAAAATCAGATGCAATCCAGCTGCATGTGAAGGGATTGAATACGACCGCATTTTCATACACGACGTCAGCGGGGATTTTTCCCCGGGAAGCTAAAATTAAAGTTTTTTGAACGTCATTCAACATAGTGCGACCCCAGCGGACCATCAGGCGGGAACCGGATCGTCTCCTGCATCCTTTTATGCAGGGTATGCAGGGGGTTCTGATATGTCTGTCGTTTTCATCAGTGTATTTTTTTTGCGTTTTAATTCACTCTTTTAAATGTCCTTGAAAATAAGAAAAGAAGACAGATCTTTGAAAAAGGCCGAAGTCAAAAAAATATACCGGAAGGATAAAAAAATTACTTATAGCAGCGCAGTCCAGTATGATATAGAGAAGTGTCGCAAATGGACGAGATATTTATTGTCGGGCTGCTGTTCGGGGGTATAATTTCATTGATGTTAAGTCTGGTCCTACTGAAAATGGGAAAGATGATCGATGCATTTCCTGTGGAAGACGGACCGGAACGGGAAATCACTATGTGGAGCCCTGTTGAATTTACCCGGATTTTTGTAGGGTTATTCTGGATTTTTTTCCTTGTTGGCGGGTACATGGTCTATCTGGGAACAAGGATTATGCTTGTCATGGGAATTGCCACTTTGGCGGGAATGCTGCTCTTTCTCATTACAGCCCTTGTATTTTCAATTGCCACTTTTAATCTCATGAGAACACAGAAAAACAAGGACGTCAGCCAGGCTTCAATCCTTTCGACTATTATAAAGCCCACACTCAACCCGGGGGCATTCATTACTGAGATCGGGAAGAAAAAATATAAAAGCTCCCGAACCAGTAAGAATATCGCGACAGGAAACGATAATAATACGAAGAATTAATCATCAACCATATCTTTTTTTGGACCGTTCCAGTGCGTCCACTGCAGGGAGTGTTTCCCCTGTAAGGAATTCAATACATGCACCGCCGCCTGTCGAGATATGGGTGAAGTTCGTTTCAATGCCCATCTTTTCGGCAACAGCTGCAGTATGCCCTCCACCGATAACGGAGAATTCCACGGATGCTGCTGCTTTCAACAGCTCGAATGTTCCGGTTGCGAAATTCTTCTCCTCGAATACCCCGGCGGGGCCATTGAATACTACAGTGCCGGCTTTCTTCACCGCTTTCGAGAAGGCGATGATAGAATCCATCCCCAGGTCCAGAACAGGTCCTTTTGCGGGAATTGAATTCACAGGATATTCCGATCGCGAACCATCCTCCTTCACTGCCACCCATTCCGGAACAAATATCTTTTCCGGGTA
>DATKYO010000109.1:0-6418 GCA_035528475.1 Methanoregulaceae archaeon
TTTCCTGTTCAGTCACCATGCAACAGACTGCACCTCCAGAAAATTAAATGCTCTCCCTGCATGGGGTGAAGATGACGATCGGGAGCACCGTGGACCAGTCTCATGCGGGAATATAAACGGATTATAATTATTGTTGTATTACAAAGAGAATAGGAGGTCTGGGTTGTCTGGAATATTTATGTCAGTAGTCATTGACTCAAAAAATATATGTTCCCCATTATCCAGAGTAGTGTAATGAATCAGAGACCTGATGGAAAAATCTTCATCAGCTATGCCAGCGAGGACAGCGAAGTTGCCTCGCAGGTATGTTCATTTCTCGAGGATCATCAGATATCTTGCTGGATAGCCCCTCGCGATATTCTCCCCGGGAAGGATTATGCGGAAGCAATAATTGAGGGTATAGATGAATGCCGGTTTATGGTCCTTATTTTTTCCTCCTGGGCAAACGAATCCCCGCATATTTTGCGTGAAGTTGAACGAGCGGTAAATAAAAAGAAATGTTTAATCCCGTTTCGTATCGAAAATGTCGAGCCCACGAAAAGCCTGCAATATTATATTGGTGTTCCCCACTGGCTCAATGCCTTTCCACTGGCCACAGAGAACTATCTAGATAGGTTGCTTTCCGTGATACACGAGTATCAGAAAGCCGAAGAACAAAATCGGGAGCCGGAAAGGATATTTACTCCCACCCCTGGCAATATGGAAAAAAAGACAGTCCCGGGAACCAAAAGAAAGATACCTGCTGCAGCAATTTTCATTCCTTTGGTAGTTATTATCCTGGCTGTGGTGCTGATCGGATATCCACTCCTTGCCGGTATTCCTCCTGCCGGTCCGGATGCAGCAGCCGCGTTACCGGAAGGAAATGGGGGACTTCAAAATACAACTTCCATTCCTTCCCCGACCACTGCCCCAACATCCAAAACTCCTGTTTTTCCGGTCTATGCAGATCAGGTCATCGATATGGAAGTGAGTGGTGATTACGTCTATAACAGGGGGAATATCATTTCCATTACGGGCCATAACTATGCTACAAATAAAACGTATCTTTATCTGACAGGGACAGGCTCATCGGAGGGGATACGCCTGGATAATCCAAACATATCTGTCGAACAGGGAAATGAAGAATCTTTTACCGTTGCCCCGGTAAAGGAGGATAATACATGGGTATATACGTGGGATACTTCCACCTCGGGTCTCCCCACCGATATGTACATGATAGTGGCATCCGCCGATCCTCTCCCCTATTCCCTCCGGGTTTTCAAGGGATACGATGAACAGAAGATCCTCCTGAAGGCCCCTTATATTCCTCCTACTCTTGACCCGAAGCATAGCGGATATTCCGACTCCTCTTCAGATAGCAGCGATTCAGGGTCCGGAGCCGGATTCTAGTTTTTTTCCCTTTAAGACATCGTCAAGATCGTTTCATATCAATTTAATATATCACGCAGATATTGTCATTTATAGGAGGATATCGGTTGTGAATCACTCCATCGGTAGGCTATCCTTTGTTTCTGTTCCTATTATTCTTGGAATAATCTGTATCGCCTGTTGCACGTGTCCTGTTATCGGCAGTGAGATCTCTTCTAAAGACATCCCGTCTATCGAAGGGCCCGTCGTCATCACCGAGCCGGGGACGTATACAATCGAAGGGGACATCTCTTTTGAGACCTCCGGAAGTTGCATCGTCATTGAAGCGTCCGATGTGATAATCGAGGGAGGGAGACACGAAATCCGGGGAAACGGAAGGGTTCCAGGCAGCAAAGGAATTTATATTGCGGCCGGCTGCGAGAGGGTCACTGTCCGGGAAGTGAAATTGACCGGATTGAACTGGGGGATCGCATGTGTTGATTCGAATTCCGGTGAATTGTCGTACATTAATGCTTCCGACAACAGTTGCGGAATTCAACTGGAGGGTTCTCATTCAATCGTCCTGGATCACTGCACCCTGAAATCCAACGACCACGGTGTCGTCCTCATGGCTCAAAGCACCGGGAACCGGATTGAAAATTCACTATTCCAGGGTAAAATGTACCAAAACGTATTGGGAAGCTCAGCCATCGCAATCGAATATTCAGATTCCAATTCCATTACCGGCTCACATTTTCTCTTAAATTTTTATGGGATTGAATTGTGTGACGCCAAAGAAAACGAAATATCCGAAAATATAATCGAAATGAATGAGGATTCCGGCATTATTCTCGTTGGTGAAAGCGATTCAAATTCTCTTCATGGCAATGTAATCAGGGACAATCTTGACGGGATATCGTTCTCCTATCATGATGAAGAGAGGCTGGTGACACCCGGTAATAATCATATTTTTGATAATTTTTTCCGGAACAACGTGAATGTATACTTTGAAGGGACAATCAAGCAAAATACCTGGAATATTGCGAAGGGGGATGGTGAAAATATCGCAGGCGGACCGTCCCTCGGGGGAAATTTCTGGGGAGGGACGAACAACCAGGGGTACTCGGAAGTGACTCCCGACACTGATGGAGACGGTTTTTGTGATTCTCCTTTCCAGTTGGCCCCTGACAATACGGACTTTCTCCCCCTGGTACTTTACGCAACTCCCATCACCACAGTCCCGACAACCATCCCCGTGACCCCATCCGGCGAAATTGGTATTATTTCGGGTCCGACAATTATCGACACCCCGGGAACGTACCGCCTGGAAGGGAATATTTCAGTTACAGGGACCAACCCCGCCATCGAGATTGTATGTTCTGATGTCATAATCGACGGGGAAAAGATGAACATCTATGGACCGGGAGCGGATTTAGAGGGTGCTTTCGGTATTTACATACATCGATCTCCATCTCGTGTTACAATCCGCAACCTACACATACAGGGGTTTTATGCAGCGATTGTTGCCGAGGGTATGGACGGATTCCAGATCGACCATATTAAGGCATCAGGGAATTCCTATGGCAAATACCTGACAGCCACTCAAAACGGTGTTGTAGAGTATTGTACTTTAACGGAGAGCACCTGGGAAGGATTAATCATAAATACAGGAAGTAGCGAGATCGTCGTCAGGAAGAACGAATTCCTCGAAAATGGGGGGAACGGAATCGGGCTCTCTGGATCCAGAGATATCACAATTGACGAGGATAACATTATCCAGGGGAATAAAGGAGGTATCTGGCTTGAAAATTCATGGAACAACCTCATCACTGGAAATTCCATTTCCGCAAACCATCATCAGGGAATTTGCCTCTCGAGTTCGAATGAGAACACGATTGATGGGAATAGAATCACTGACAACAATTACTGCGGAATTCTCCTGCAATCCCTGGGAGAAGGATTCCCCGGTTCAGGAGACAACCTGGTTTATAACAACTACTTCTTAAATACTGTCAATCTCATTTTCCACGTCAACAATACAAATTACAACAGCTGGAACATAGAGAGGAGAGATGGCAGGAATATTGTCGGAGGACCGGTAATTGGAGGCAACTACTACGGCACTCCTGCAGGCGACGGGTTCAGCCAGGCTGTTTCCGATAACGACAGGGACGGCATTTGC
Organism: Methanoregulaceae archaeon; assembly: GCA_035528475.1. Taxonomy (GTDB): domain Archaea; phylum Halobacteriota; class Methanomicrobia; order Methanomicrobiales; family Methanospirillaceae; genus SD8. The sequence continues at coordinate 3,530 of DATKYO010000109.1, forward strand.
GACCAGATAAACATACTCTACGAGGGCAATATTGACTACCTCCCGCTGAAGGATCCGGGCTCGCCCCTTCCCACCGCCACTCCAACCTCCGGATCCGTGATTCCTGTATTCGGACCAATGGTGATCGACACGCCGGGCACCTATGTGCTCCAGAATGATCTCACTGGCATAACCGAAGACAACTGTATCGATATCCGGGCATCAAATGTCGTTTTCGACGGCGCACGAAAGACCATCGGAGGGATCAGCGGTGAGGAGAGCTCCGGAATCAGGGTTGAACCTGGTGTTTCCGGAATTACTATAAAGGATATTAAAGTGACCGGATGGGAATGGGGAGTGTACCTCCTCGAAGCGAGAGATTCCAGGATTGAGTTTGTGAATGCATCTTCGTGCCTCTCATCCGGAGTCCGGATCGAGGGATGTACCGGTATCGAATTGAACCATTGCACCGGTAGTTCAAATGATGGCAATGGAATCGCCGTGCTCGGTTCCAGGAATACCAGGATTTCATCCTGCCTGGTCGATCAAAATTACGCTGCTGGAATATTGAGTAAACAATCGGAATATACATCAATCACTGATGGAACACTCTCAAAAAACAACGATATCGGATTATTTCTAAGTTCTGATTCATATGATCAGATTTATGACTCCAGTTTTTTGGAGAACAAAAATTCCGGGATGGTTCTCACGAGCATAGGAAACTGTACGATATCCGGTAACCATATTTGTGAAAACCTTCAATTTGGTGTGTGGTTGCAACCCAGGGAAAGTACTGGAGACGAGATCGTCCCCAGTTCCGACAACCTGATTTTTAACAATTATTTCATGAATGGAAAAAATGTCGGGGATTACGGGTTTTTAGAGGCAAACCGATGGAATATCGCGCCGAAATCCGGAAAGAACATTATCGTCGGGGATAAACTTGGAGGCAATTTCTGGGGACAGCCGGACGGACTCGGATTCTCTCAAATTACTCCCGATCACGATGGAGACGGATTCTGTGACGGGGCCATTACAATAGCGAAGGAGAATGTTGACTTTTATCCATTAGCAGGTGTGTCCGTCTCTCCAACCCCCACCACAGCCCCAAACTGGCAAACGGTATCGATTTCAGGTCCGGTTGTCATCAGTTCGCCCGGACTCTATATCCTTGAAAATGATATACCCAGCTGTGACAGGGATGCCTGCATTGAGATTACAATTTCGGATGTCGTACTTGAGGGACAGAAGCACCTCATCTCAGGATTGATGATCGAAGACTCAATGGGTATCAAAGTGGCTAAAAACTTGAAAAATATCACTATCCAGAATGTCAAGGTCACAAACTGGCACCGGGGTATTTATATTGATAATTCAATGAATTGTGCAATCCGCTATATCAACGCATCATATAATTCACTGGGAATACAGGGTTGGGGAGCGTCCGGCAATGAATTTTCGCACATAACGGCGAGTAATAATATAGACGGCGGAATATTCCTGATGGCCGAAAGCAATTCAAATACTATTGAAGATTCTCTTTTCATTAATCAGGAGACAGCGATCTTCATTGGAAGCTGCAATGACAATATCATCCAGGATAATCAATGCGAAGGGAATCTTATGGGTGTTGCGCTGCACAATTCCCATGGAAATGTAATTTCGGGAAATAGCCTGAAAAACAACGAATGGTTTGGAATCATGATTAGTTCTTCAAAGAATAACATATGCCATGGTAATTACATTGAGCACAATACAATAGCAGGCATATCCTTAGAAGAAGACAGCGATCTCGGTCTGGAAGCTTCCAATGAAAACAGCATATACGACAATTATTTCATGAATACGAAAAATGTGGTGTTTTTCGGCACGATTTTGCATAATAACTGGAATATCCCAGAGACTTCAGGGAGGAATATTGTCGGGAGGAACAGCATCGGAGGCAATTTCTGGGGGCAGCCGGACGGGAAAGGTTTCTCGCAGCAGGGCAGGGATGCCGACGGCGACGGATTTGTGGATGAGAAATACACCATCGCAGCAAATAATATTGATAACCTCCCCCTTATGGGTTACATAAGCCCGACCCAGACTGTCACTCTGACTCCGGTCCCGACCACAACACCCACATCCACTCCTCTACCGACCACGCTCCCCAGTCCATCGCCGACTCAGACGGTATCTCCCACTCCAACTCCAGACCAGACATCAAGTCCAACACCTACTCTTACTCCCGCTCCAACAGCAACACCAGACCAAACGCCTGATGATTCGTTCATCCCGAACCATGACGACGCACTCAACAGGATCGGGACTGAAACGGTCCAGGATGTTGATTTGCACCAGCAGAACCTTGCAAATTATGGCTCGTCCATTATGGCAACGCATACCAGAAACCTGGAGAACCTGGATCAATTCGTTGTGATGCGTATTGAACCGAGGATCTCAGAAAAAAGTGATTATTTGCCAATAGCAACCGGACAGAACGCCTTTTCTGGACTTTCATGGAACGGGCCGAAAAGGGGTTATACGCTCAGCGGCATCCAGAGAATTTCCTCCCTGAATTTTGTTGGGGGAATTATGATGATGATGATGTGGTGAGATTCCTCCATCATATTTCATTCGCATGTGAGAATCCGGTCTTTCCCCAAAAAAATCTGTATGTAGTAACCAATTATCAAGAGAAATTATTCATTTCTATCTGGCATATGTGAATTAATTCACTATTTTTATTGTTCGCCGCACAGAATTCCTTGTTCGGAGGAAATCACATGGAGAAGATAAGCGCCGGAAAGAACGTGTTCACCTACCCCATGCCGGTTACCCTGCTCGGGTCCGAGATGATGGGAAAACCAAACTTCATGGCCCTGGGCTGGGTTACCCGTGTAAATGCCAGCCCACCCCTGATCG
>DATKYO010000110.1:0-28158 GCA_035528475.1 Methanoregulaceae archaeon
GATGCAATACGATATCCTCTCTTTTTTTGATACGATAGTTTTCCTGCGCCGAAAGCCAATGATACCAGTATTTTTTCTGCCATTTCCCGTATATGAGCCTGTATACGATTTTATATGAATATTTTGAACCGATGAGTTGTATGACACCGGGTTTGGTTGAATGGCCTGATGGGCAAGCCAGAGGAACTTTGTTATGGGCATATTATTTTCATACGATTACTTTCATATTCCCTGAAGGAATATTCCAAATGCAGAAGTGTGGTCGAATGAAAAAAGTCTGGCTCATCATTTTTCTTTTGCTGGCGGTTGCAGTCCTGTCGTGCGGGTGCACTACACCGGTCAGTACGGGAAATACAGTGCAGGGAAGCGGCACCGTGGTATATATCGACCTTGAAGGCGGATTCTTTGGCATCGTCGCAGATAACGGAGAACGGTATCTGCCACTGAACCTCCCACCCGGGTTTCAGAAAGACGATATTCGGGTGGTTTTCGATGGGGTAATAAGAGAGGATATGTTCACTATCCAGCAATGGGGAATCCCCCTGGATCTCACCACCATCCATATGGAGGCCTAAGATCCCGTTTTATATTCGGACCTTGCCGGGATATCCCCCTGAAGAAACAATTCCACATTATTGCGGAGTATTTTCTTATATTTGCCTGCGAATCCTTACTTTTTCCTCATCAGGTAGAACTCATACCCGTACTCCCGGGAATATTTCCGGAATATTTCGATCTCGGTGCTTGCCATATCAAGGATCGCCATTGCTTCTCCATCCCCTGCATACTCCTGCTTCATGGCCTCCACCCGTGTTCCAAGAGGGAGATAATACTCATCCCACCAGGCACTGTCAGGGAGGGAAAACGCTCCTGCATCTTCCAGTCCAAGCGATTGTATGATCTCCCGGTTCTGCTCCACGGTCTTCATTGCCGGGTATTCTGCCTCAAAAAAAGCGGCCGCTTCCCCGGAAGGATCGGTGGTAAACCAGGAGAGCTCGGTAACGGCAATATACCCCCCTTCCCTTACAAAGCCCTTCCAGTAGTCCAGTCCTTCCCGGAAGCCCATGAAATAGACTGCCCCCTCCGACCATACCAGGTCAACAAATTTCCTGCAGATCGGGAGGGCATCCATCGACGCAGCGATAGGGTGAATCCTGTCACCCAATCCTTCCGATTCTGCCCGCACTGACAGTTCGGACAGATAGGGGCGGTGGATATCCATTGCACAGACGTTTCCTGATGAGAGGGATGCAAGTGCGAGAGTCTGGGCACCGTTCCCGCATCCGATATCAAGGATTGCCGGGTTTTCCGGGAGATCTCCAAGCAGGGAATAGGCTTTTTTTGTATATTCCGCCCCGCCGGGGCCAAGCCGTGGAAGACCGTAGAAGATTGTAAAGATAAAATCGGGTTCCATGGATCTCTTCCTCCTGCTTTGAAGTTTGCGCGAATATCTAATAAAATGGCCAGATGCAGGACTTTCGCCATTCATGGTTCTCTTTCGGAGGCTGATGCCGCTGCACCACATCCTTTTATACCATATCTGCACAGGGAGTGTAAAGGAGCGAGAATATGGCCCGAAAAGGTAAAGAAAAAACCCCTGATACTTTTGAAGAGTGGCTTGAATACGGAGATATGCTGTATGAGGATGACCGCTACGAGGAGGCTCTTTCCGCCTATGACCAGGTTAGAGCTGCGGATGCCGGATACCTGCATGCCCTGAACCGCAAGGGAAACATCCTCTCCCTGATCGGCAGGGATGAAGAAGCCCTTGAACTCTTTGAGCGGGTACTGGAACTGGGCCCTGATGAGCCGCTTCTCGCCGACGTAGCGCTGAATAACAAGGCCAATGTCCTCCGCATACTCGGGAGGACGGAAGAGGCCCTGGTCGCATACGACCGTGCTCTCATGATAGAGCCCGGGAACGTGATGGCCCTGAATAATAAAGGGAATGTGTACAGCGACCTTGGCAGGGATGAAGAAGCCCTGGAGATGTACGAGAAGGCGCTGGAGATCGATCCCCACAACAGCCCTGTCCTTGTAAATGCGGCCTATGCCCTCACCGGCCTTGGGAGATACCAGGATGCCCTGGAAACCCTTGACAAGGCCCTTCTCGCAGATCCGGGCAACATTATAGCCTTAAACAACAAAGGGAACCTGCTCTGTGAATTGGACAGGTTCGAGGAAGGTATGTGTGCGTATGAGAAGGCCCTCGAGATCGATCCAGGCCACGTGGCCACCCTTGTCAACCGCGGTGTGGCCTTCAGCACAATGGGAAAGCCTGAACAGGCACTGGCCTCGTTTAACCAGGCCCTCATTCTTGACCCCGACAATGTACTGGCCCTTGATGACAAAGGCTGCATCCTTGCAGAACTTGGCAGGGACCGTGAAGCACTGGTGGCATATGAACGAGCCCTCTCCATTACACCGGACGATGATGGACTCCGCCGGAACGTGGATACCCTGCTTAAGAAACTGGAGAAATGACAAATTCCATTCCGGAACTTTTCTCTTTTCACAAAAAACCCCATCTCGTCTATGGAAAGAGTTTTCCTAAATTCCCTGATCCTGATGCCCCAAAAAACCAATAATCGTTTCTCACTGAGTAATGTTAAATACTAAAACATTGTCACAGACATCTATGCGGAATACATTACTACGGAGTGATTTTCTTGGCTGAAGAGGTAGTGGCCGACCGTGAAGTTGACTGCATTGGTCTTTACTGCCCCATGCCCATTTCAATGACCAGGGCTGAGATCGAGAAAGTGGAGGTTGGCCAGATCCTCAAAGTGGAGGCCGACGACCCGGCGGCCGAAGAGGATATCCTTAGATGGGCAAAGAGGCTCGGCCATGAAATCGTGCGATTCGAAAAAGATGACGGAATACTTACGTTTTATATCCGTAGAATGAAGTGAGGCAAATTCATGAGTAAAATCCTGTATATGCAGACCAGTGGGACAGACACCCCGGAACGGCTCTATGCACCGTTTGTGCTTGGAATGGCCGCAGTATCCATGGACATCGAGGCCGTGATATTCTTCATGATAAAAGGGGTCACCGTGGTGAAGAGAGGAGAGGCAGAGAAGATCCAGATTGGGTCTTTTCCCACCCTTTCGGAGATCATGCAGCAGGCAATTGCTGCAGGAGTGAAGATCTATATCTGCGAGCAGAGCACCCAGCTCCTGGGGATTTCCAGGGGTGATTTCATCCCCGAGGGAATCGTCGCCGGAGGTGCCACCGCAAACGACCTGGCACTTGAGGCAGATGCGGTCTTCACGTTTTGATTCGGAGTGAGTGACAGTGGTGTATCTCGACTATGCATCTTCATCGCCGGTGGATCCCAGGGTGCTCTCCTATGCAGGGAAATACCTCACTGATGACTTTGGGAATGCATCCACGCTCCATTCATTTGGCCTGAAAGGAAAAGAAGCGCTTGAGGAGGCGCGGATCCGGGTTGCCCGCCTGGTCAATGCAGAAGATCCCTCCACCATCATTTTTACAGGGTGTGCAACCGAGGCCAACAACCTGGCTATCCGGGGTGGCGGATTGCGGAACAGAAAAATGGGGACCAGGGTGTTGTCAAGCGCTATCGAGCATATCTCGGTCCAGAACCCCATGAAGGAGCTCCAGAAGGCAGGGTTCGAATTCGCACAGGTCCCGGTGGATACAATGGGGATTGTGGATCTCTCTGCCCTGGAGGAGAAGTTGGACAGTGAAACCGTGCTCACCTCGATCAACTTTGCCAATGATGAGATTGGAACGATCCAGCCAATTGGTGAGATCAGCAGGATCGTCCATGAAAAGGGCCATTTGCTGCACGTGAATGCCACTGCGGCCGCAGGGAAGATCCCGGTTGATGTGCAGGGAGACGATATCGACCTGCTGACTCTCTCTTCCAATGAAATCTACGGGCCGCGGGGTGCTGCCGCCCTCTATATCAAAAAAGGTGTCAAAATACAGACTATATTGCCGGGTGGCGGGCAGGAACGCGGTCTCCGCTCCGGCACCGAGAATATCTTTGCCATAGCCGGTATGGGAGAAGCTGCCAGGCTGGCCGGAGAGGAGATGAATGCGGAATCAGCCAGGCTTGCGAAGGTCCGTGACGGGCTGATTGAAGAGATTCTCACAATCGAGGAGTCGTTCCTGACCGGCCATCCCACGCAGAGGCTGCCCGGCCATGCCAGTTTCCGCTTCAGCCGGATCGAGGGGGAGAGTATTCTCCTAAACCTGGACATGCTGTTTGACATCCAGGTAGCCACCGGATCGGCCTGCACGTCCAGGACGCTCGAGGCCTCCCCGACACTCCTCGCCATCGGTCTCAAACATGAGGAGGCCCACGGGTCGGTTGTCATGACCCTTGGCCGGTCGAATACCATGGACGATATTCCTGTAGTGGCTGAAGGGATGAGGGATACGGTAAAGAGGTTACGGGACATATCCCCGCTTTAGGAAGAAGGTGAGAGAATGGAAGATAAACCGCAAATCGGATATTCGGAAAAGGTGCTCGATCATTTCCGCAATCCCCGAAACGTGGGCGATATAAAAGATGCCGACGGCGTGGGATCTGTAGGGAATCCCGTGTGCGGGGACCTGATGGAGGTTTCCATCAAGGTGGAAAACGACATCATCACCGATATCAAGTTCAAGACCTTCGGCTGCGGATCAGCAATCGCCACGGCAAGCATGGTCACCGAGATGGCCATGGGCAAACATATCGACGAGGCCATGAAGATCACCAGGGGCGATGTGGCCGATGAGCTGGAAGGGCTTCCCCCGGTGAAGATGCACTGTTCCAACCTGGCCGCCGATGCCCTGCATAAAGCTATCGAGGATTATAAATCCAGAAAAAAAGGTGGATCGGAGAAGGAATCTGCCTGATTTGCTGGCATGGGTTGGAAATTTCCGCATGTATCGCTCCTGCAGCCACACATCCAATGCCTCTTTATTTTTCATCCCGCTCGTATTTCAGTGAGTGTCTGTGTGGAATATGCATGCCACCGGAATAGTGTACATCGAAATGCTGTCAGGGGCTCTCCCCCCACCAGCTGTTCCATCTCTGGTTATTTCCCGGCCCGGCCAAGAATCCCCCGAATTTTTTCTCTTATCTCCACCCCTTCGGGGGTATCTTCGATAAGATAGACCCCCAATCCTGCAAAAAGCATTGTAAAACCCAGGAAAAGAATATGAGGGGACAGGGTGAGCAGCATGGCAATGCAGGACACTGCGCCCGCTATTGGAATAAAATAACCCAGGGGAAGTCTGAAATAGCTTTTTTCCGGGGGGATACGATGTTCCCGGAGTACCAGGAGAAGAGCGCTCAGGTTGACCAGGGTCATGGTGGCCAGGGTGGTCACATTGGTGAGATTTACCACAAAATCCAGGTTCCCAATGGCGATTAGGGCCACTGCAATCGCAGAGCCGAAGAGGACAGGATAAATGGGCTGATTATAATACAATCGGGCAATATTTCCGGGGATTTGTTTTTCCGTGGCCATCTCCAGGATTATTCGTGAACCGCCGAGAATATTGGCGTTTGCTGCCGAGAGAGTGGAGAACACCGCACCCAGGGATACCACTATACCCCCGAACGATCCGAACAACACCACTGCGGCATCAAACACGCTGTTGCTCCCATAAGATGGCAGGCTTGCAGACAGTATAGCAATAATGACACCGGTGTAGATGAAGGCCACGATGACGATGGCCCCCAGTGTAGCCAGAGGAACATTGCGGCTGGCCTCCTTGACTTCCCCGGCCATCAACGCCACTACCTGGAACCCAAGGTAGGCAAAGAATACCATGGTCATGCCTTCCAGCATCCCTCCTGCTCCTGCGGGGAAAAACGGCTGAAAATCTGTGCGGCTGACATAGAAGAGGCCTGCCATGATAAACGCCAAGAGGATAGCCACTTTGGAGACCACAAGCGCGATTTCCACTTTTCCGGCCTCAGAAAGGCCGCGAAGGTTGAGCCCGGTGAGAAACACCACTCCGACTATGGCGAAGATCCTCGGGTCATATGATGTACCAATCAGGAGGTTTGTATAGATACCAAATCCCAGCAGGACAAAAGCGCTGGCGATGGAGAGGCTGATATACATTGCCCAACCGGCCAGAAACCCGGGAAAAGGGCCGAGCATACGTTTCGCATAAAGGTATCCGCCCCCGTCTTCGGGATATATGCTGGCCAGTGCAGCATAGGACAGTCCGGAGAATGCCACGATAATCCCGCAGAAAAGATATGAGAATACCGCAGATGGACCGGCAGTCTGGATGACCAGCCCGGAGAGGACGAAGACACCTGCCCCAACCATATTGCCCACGGCGAAGGCAATGGCCGCAAAAAGTCCCAGCCCCCTGCTCCTGACCGAGCCGCTCATGATTTCCTTATCCCGGTCTGAAATTATTAAAATTTTTCAGTGTATAAAAATACAGAATTCGGGCGGGAGGGATGGTGCAAAAATTGATCGCGGCCAGACAATATGATCTCCATTCAATTGTATTCTGTCAAAAGAGATTGTACTGATGATTTAAATTCACAAATCACTCTCAAAAACTTTCACAATACGAATCTCCCTTCCGGTCTTCTGCTCGTACCATTCCCGCTCCCGGTCTGCCTCCCGAAGGGTGCGGACATAATGCCGGAGAATCATCCCTGTCTCTGCATCGACCATCCGGAATTTGCTCACCTGTATCTCCTCACTTCAAAGGTGATCTGGCTTTTGGAAAAATGTTTCCCTGGCTATCGTATCACTTTTTTCGTCCGGGACTGCTATTTTCGTCTCCCATCAATCATATTCCCAATCATCAGAGGTCGTAGTGTATTTCGGTCTCGAACTCCGGAGGACCGTCCCGCATTCGGGACAATAATACGGGCCTGGCGGGGGGGCACAACAGGAACAGCCGGTGTGAAGGTAAAACTCCCCTTCGCACTTGGGACAAGTCAACATTTCCATTAAATATACCTTTTATTTTCATCAGGTTTGAAGTCTTTCCTTACGCATGAAACTTGAATTCTTCCGAACCTCCCGTTTCATGTCTTCTGAAAAATCTCCAGTAAGACCGCCTTTTTGGACATGCATTCTGCCATCCACAGGGTTGGTATTCATGGGTTGCCTGCGGCATTTTCTATAAAAGCTGCGTATCAATGCAATTATCATCATCAAAATTGATAGTCCCTACCTGGAGACCTATGACCAGGGAATTAAAAGAAATCCTCATCGAAAAATGCAGGGACATGGAAATCTCCCTTGTAGGGGTTGCAAGTGTGGACCGATGGGAAAACCCTCCGTTCCAGCCCTGGATGCCGGAGGAGTTCTATCCCCGGTCCATCTACCCCGAGGCAAGATCCGTGGTCGTAATCGGGCTGCCGGTCGCCCTTCCCGTGCTGGAGACCGCCCCGTCGATCTTTTACCATGAGCTCTACAATACAGTGAACATCCTGCTGGACCAGTATACCTACCGGCTGGCAGCTTTTCTCACCGGAATGGGATACCCGTCTGTCTTTGTGCCAAGAGACGGGTACGGGGCAGGCGAGGTGCTCCGGGACAATCCCGTGGCTTTTTTCTCTCACCGGCATGCCGCCCTCCTTGCCGGGCTTGGGACATTCGGGGTGAACAACACGCTGCTTACACCGGAATACGGCCCCAGGGTGCGGTTCGGGTCGGTGTTTTCCACCGCGGAACTGCCTCCTGATCCACTTATCGGGGAGGATCTCTGCACCCGCTGCATGCAGTGTGTGCGGATGTGTCCGGCCCAGGCACTCGACGAGGATGACTACCCGGAAGGGCTGACCGATAAGAGGGCCTGCCTATCACAGAATATCAGCCTGGGGAAAAGATACATTTCGCCGTGCGGGATCTGTATCAAGGTGTGTCCCGTGGGCGAGGACCGGAAGCACTTCGGGAGAGAAAATCCCTCGATATATACCAATAAAGAGAAATTTCCCGAATATCACAGGGCCTGGGACCATGTCAGGTCCTATGGAGGGAAGTGAAGGGCATGCATGTTCATGTGGGGTAAGTTTTATCGTCCTGATCAGTCGAAAAATACGTTTTCCAGGAGACCGACAAAATGTGCCGTTCACTTTTTTCCCTCATGCCGTCAGGGCGGTCGATCAGGGAATAAAAATTGAAATGAACAGGAACTAAAACATTATAGAAAATGGAGCATCCGTCATGGACCTCAGGGTCGCCCGGTTGAAAAAAGCAATATATTCCAGAATCCTGGCAGGATTCGTCATTATGGGACTCCTGCTCTTCTTACCCGCAGGATCACTCTTTTTCTGGCAGGGGTGGGTGTATATCGGGATTCTCTTTATTCCCATGATCTTTGTTCTGTTCTATTTCCTGAAAAATGATCCCGGTCTGCTTGAACGGCGCATGAAAATGCGGGAGAAAGAACATGAGCAGAAACTGATCATCGCCCTGTCCATGGCGTTTTTTTTGATCGGTTTTTTAATCCCCGGCTTCGACTTCCGGTTCGGATGGTCCGATGTGCCGGTTGCCCTCGTCCTTGCAGCGGACGGAATTGTCCTCCTTGGATACGGGATATTTTTCCTCACTCTCCGGGCGAACAGCTATGCTTCACGCGTGATAGAAGTCGAATTGGGCCAGGAGATAATCACGACAGGCCCCTACGCTATTGTCCGCCATCCCATGTATTCGGGAATCCTCCTGATTTTTCTCTTCACGCCGCTTGCTCTGGGCTCCTATTGGGCCCTGATAGCGTTTATTCCCATGCTTCCGCTGCTGATGCTTCGGATCCGCAACGAAGAGGAAGTGCTTGTCCGGGAGCTTCCTGGATATGAGGAATATCGACAAAAGACACGGTATCGTTTGATTCCATTCATGTGGTAACGTCGCACTTCACCCGGATTGGGGATTGGCGTCCCCAATCCCGATAAAAGAGGAGGACTCCATCTGTTTTGTGAAGACCCGGCATGTATTCCTGGAGTGGATCGCAATAATCGTCAATCGAACTATACCCCCGGGCAGGCTCAAAATCAGGTGTTCGAATCCGTCCAAAAAAGCGTAATCTGGCGAGATTTCGTATACGCGCCTTAATTTAAGGCATAGAATTGAAGGGATAAAAAGGTTGTGAATTGGTTGCGTTGAGCAGTTCACTTCCCAGACCTTTTGCTTGCAGAAGACATTGCCCGGGACTTGAAGCCCTGGTTAGTAGAATTGTGCAGCACGTCATCACGAACATCAGTCCCGGAGTCTATATACAACTGCAAGATATTTTCCTTCCTTCAGGCATATCCCCGGACCAATCGGGCGGTTCATATGACGATCAGCATCTGGTTGCAGAGATGATCCGTACCCGAGAGCTGGACGTCGTCCTTCACTGCAACTTACGTTGCCCTTGACGACGAACTCAATGCCGTGCTCTCCCCGATCACGGAGGATCTCCGCTTGGACGAAGGTGAGATGCAGGGCCGATCACTCCGGGTACGGACCCGGTGAGCAAGGAGACCGAATATCACGGATGCAGCGACCACGAGGACCGGCTGCGGGATCTCGAAGGGTGGAGGAGCACGAAGGTCGGGGATGAGCGGCACCCGCCTCCGAACCCAGCCGGTGCCACCGAAATCAGGGCCTCCATGATTCCGGCTGAACCTATTACGGATCCCCTTCAGGGACGCATAATCTATCAATTTTATTTGCGCTTACGAGCTGATTTATGCGAGGAATCCCGTGGTGTCCTGCCAAATTAGTCAAAAAATAGGCCCCCGCAACCTGATTTCCGGGCCCTTCAAGCAGATACGCACCATTTTATTGTTTTTTGATAGCGGTGCCCCATCGATCAGCCGATTTTCTTCCCATCAAAAAGAATCCTGGTTCACAGGTCGCCCCTCTCCTTCCCAAACAGAGCCATTTCCAGCGACGATTTTCGCCCAGTACAGCCAGCCATTTTTCGAAGGTGCGGAGGGCTGGGAAGTCGATGAGGGATTGAATTTCCTCACACAACTGGGTGTGGCGTTGAGAATATTGTACGCAATGATTCTTGGGGCGGGCTGTTGCATTCTTCAGCGAAGAATCCAGAGTCTTTGCTTCAATCCACCGTTCCCTCCCAGACCTGTAAAAACACCATCAGGTAGGTCAGGACGATATGGGGGTTGGAAATTGCGATAATGAAAGGCCGTTCCTTAAGCACCATCAGGGCCAGCATGGAGTCGGTGATGATTGTCGTCGCCTCAGCATCGCAGTCCGGCGGGGCGAATTTCAGTGAGACGACATCGCCGTAGGAGCGGGCAATCTCCGACGTCCGCGCCGAGTCATTGTAGATCATCCGGATATCCGTTTGTCGGTGGAGGTGCTCCTCTCTTCCCTGCCGCAGGAGCTTGGGGAAATAATATTCGACATGACGTGTTGCCTCCCCCGTGCCCCCCATGACGTAGAGGCGGCGGTTGCGTCCCTCACGGATCGCAGCATAGAGCTCTTCGTAAAAGGATTTGAGCCCCTCGCTCCCCTCAAAAATCCTGATTTCGTCCTCCGTATCCCTCATCCGGCAGGTGTCCCGGAGCCGGTCGACCGCCTCCAGCACCCGGCTGCGCCGCTCCTCGATGATGGTGGCGATACGGTCCGGGTGAACCGCACGGTAGCGGTGCGCCTTCGCCCCCCGGACTTTGGTGACCAGCCCCTTTTCCATCAGCTTTGCCAACGTGTCATAAACATAAGGACGGTAGAGCCCGGATTTCTCCGCAATCTCCCTGGCGCCCAGCGGTCGGTGCCTGATGAGGGTTGCATAGACGCGGATCTCCGCCTCGTTCATCCCGATCTCCCGGAGTGCTCCCAGATCCATCACCAGAATGAGGGATATACGGGAGGTTAAGGGTTGCGATGGTGTCGTAAATCTGACGACACACCTTTTTGTAGGTCAACGGCGAAGGATCATTGCAAAAGCTGCCAAATTGGCCTGTTTCATAAGAGAATGTGCTATGACATCGAAATCGCTCCCCCTGATCGCCCTCCTGCTCGCCCTGATCGCCCTTGCTGTTGCGTGCGGCGCATGGTGCCTTTCATCGGATCACACAGCAGTCGCGTGGGGTCCTGAATTCCATCAGGTCATCGAAATTCACGAGGACCGGATTGTCTTCTCTCACATGCCCCGCAGCGATACGCCCGGCACCTATGTGGTGGACTACGAGATCCTTCGAAACGGCACCACCGTCAAGGTGGGAACCGACGTGGTGTATGAAAACATCGCAGAAACCGCACCGATCGTCTTCGAGGTCCCCCGGTCGCCGGACAACAGTGTATCGCTCGAGATAGAGGTGCGGGACACGGACGGCCATTTGCTGGACAGAAGCACCACGGTCATCAACCCGCAAAACACGTTGCCGGTGGGTGCATGAATATGGGATCCACGTATGCCGCACTCAGCGTGCTGGATGCGGCCATCAACCGGACAAAATCACTGCTCTGGCCCTTCAACCTCGGGGTATGGCTGCGTATCGCGGTGATCTCCTTCTTTGTCGGGGGCATGGGCGGGGGGTTCAACCTCCCTGGCGGTGGCTCGTCCCCGGGCGGCGTTCCGGGAGGTAATATCCCCGGCATGGGCGACACCCTCCTGAGCAACCTCGGGATCATCCTGCTCATCGTCGCCGCCATTCTCATCTTCGTGCTCGTGATGTGGCTGCTCGGGGCGATCTTCCAGTTCGTCTTCGTCGACTGCCTCCGCACCGGCGAGGTCTCCCTCCGGCGCTATTTCGGGCCCCGCACCGGCAAAGGATTCAGCCTCTTCCTCTTTGAGCTTGGATTGGGATTGATCATTTTCCTCATCATCGCCGTCCCGGTGGGGCTGCTCATCCTCGCCGCCGGGGGCTTTACATCCGGGGCGACATCACTGGCGGTCATTCCTGGCTTCCTGCTGCTTTTTGCAGCGATCCTCCTGATGGCCCTCGTCGTCGGCCTGATCATGCTCTTCACCATCGACTTCGTGGTGCCCATCATGATCCGGGATGACTGCGGGGTGATCGACGGCTGGCGTACCTGCTGGGGAATCATCCGGACCGAGTGGAAACAGGCGCTCGTCTACGCCATCACCAAATTCCTGCTCGGACTCGCGGTGGGGATTATCATGCTCATCGCCGTGATCATCGCCGCCCTCGTCATTGCCATCCCCTTCGTCATCATCGGCATCCTCGCCGTTGCGGCCGGGGGACCGGTACCGTTCTACATCGCTTTCGCCGTCCTCTTCTTCGTGGTCATGCTGCCGGTCGCCCTGCTCATCTCGGTGCCTTTCGTCACCTTCCTGCGCTACTATTCGCTGGAGGTGTTGGCGGCGATCGCCCCTGCATACGACCTGCTCCCCGCCGTAAGCCCGGCGGAATAAGGTTACTACTTTTTTCCTCCGCAAGCCTCTAGAGGAACCGCGTTCCACTTGTTCTGATAATTACCTTCCTTGCTGGCGGCGGCGAGACCTGCAAACTGATCCGGGGCGTGCGCTCGTTTGCCCACGACACGGACCCCGCGGTCATCCGCACAGGCCATCGAAGCGGCGACGTCGTTTCGGCTGCTGCAACAACCGAAAGGCCGCCTCTGCGGCGGTGGTGATGCTCGCGGTGGTGCCCCACAGCCTCAACAACCTTCCCGATCTCTTGCCCATCTCGCCCCAACCAGCCCTCTTCCTTCTCGCCGCCACCTCCCTCCTGTTCGGGCTTCCCATGGCCATCCTGCAGATAAAACAAACCTGGAAACCGCGGTATCCTTCCACTGGTTCATCGATTTCGCGAGGTTTCTGTTCGGGTACTGATAGAGGGGAAAGGTGGAAGGGGCTTGCGGCAACGGCGTTTTTGTGCGCTGTCGGACCGATGTTGCCCGAATATTGCATCGATCATGATGCATCGTGAAAAAGCATAGTCATCTATATCGTATGATGAACATTTTTTTGTGGAAAGAGCATGGTGGATACCAGCAAAACTCAGAAATTTGAAAACATCTTTGATAAATTTACCACTTCAAATCAAATCCATGAAGGAATTTTATTTACTGAAAGCAGAGATGGTGACTTCTCTTACAGCAAGGGCTCTGGTGGAAAGGAATTGGACTCCCCTCTGTTTATGGCGAGCATCACCAAGCTATTCACCACCACCTGTATTTTGGCGTTACAAGAGCAAGATAGATTATCACTCGACGATAAGCTCACAAAATATTTCGACGATGCCATGTTAAGTGGGCTTCATATCTATAGCGGCAAGGAATATTCTTTTGACCTGACCATATCCGATCTGCTGTTTCAGATAAGTGGGTTGCCGGATGTGTTTGAAGAAGGAAATGATAGCATTAAGCACCGTTTTATTCATGAGGATTTTTCCATTTCCTTTGAAGAACTAATAACGAAGACAAAGAAATTAAAGCCCCATTTTGCTCCTCGTACCAAGCGAAAGGCGTATTATGCTGATATTAACTTTGACATACTTGGAGAAATAATCGAAAAGGTGACACACTCCACATTGGCAGAAGCATATAGGGATTTCATATTTGAACCATTAGCATTGAAAAACACATATCTCCCAGAATGCGACAATGATTTTGTGCCGACCATCTATTATCAAAATAACACACTCTATCGCCCGAAAATGATTATGAGTAGCCGGGCAAGTGGAGGATGCATTACTACCGCCCGTGAATTGATGGAATTTATTAAGGCCTTCTTTTGTGGAACGCTGTTTAATACGGCCATTTGTGATAAGTTATCGATCTGTAACAAGTTGCAACCTTCGATGAGGCCCATTTGCTATGGTAGCGGATATATGAGAATTCCTCTCCACGGGCTGATTACACTCTTCATGGGAAAAGGTGAGTTAATTGGTCATTCGGGATCTACAGGTTCGTTTGCTTTTTATTATCCCCTCAAAGAATTATTTTTTGTAGGAGATTTAAACCAGATGGCAAATGCCGCACTTCCTCTCAAACTATCAATGCGACTTGCTATGATGACAAGAGATTGATGCTAATGAAGATCTGCAAGAGTAGGAAAAAATAGTTATTGGTCAAAAATTCTATCATATTTCAATTTCAGAAATCTGGAACATCCAATTTTCCAATAATTCCCTGTAAATCTCAATTAAACTTCAAAAATATTTGAAGTTATAGAATTGATTATCTCGATTAATCGCCAAATAAAACACCATGAAATTTACGCAAACCCTTACGGGTGTCTTTGTTTTATCATTGTAGTCGGATGCATTGCTGGATCCGGGTGCCTTGATAACAAACAAATACCAAAGGATAATGAATCCCCGGAAGCCTGGAAGGATGTTGATCCTGAGACTGCCCCATTGGAGATTTACCTCTTTGACGAGAGCAACAGTGATGAGACCAATAAAATCGGTCCGGACAGCCTGATCATCATCAAGCTGGAAGAAAACCCCACAACTGGCTACCATTGGGAGTACTCGGTCACCGATCGCCTGAGCATGCTCGGCGAAACGTATGATCCGTCCGACACTTCCGGGGAGGTGGTCGGCGCAGGCGGGACACATATCTGGTTACTATACGCGTTTGACACGGGGACCTACACCTTCAATGCTGTCTACAAGCGACCCTTTGAAGAGCTGACAGGGGACGAAAAAACGGCGATATTTACTTTTATTGTCGAATAAGAGTTGTTTTATTTTAAAAAATATTTATTATGGAGATAATTATGAGTAAAAAGGAATTTTATGGAGTCGATGTAAAGATCTGGCTGACGCTTGTTTTTGCAGCAAGCATCTCCGGATTGCTGATTCTACCTTACTCCTTCGAATTCGCAGGACAAAGCCTATTCGCCCAACCTAACGTTCTCGAAATTATCCTGATAACTTTCATTCAATATCTGGTGATGTTTGCCCTGCTTGCTTACTTTGGCCTCCGGATCTCAAAGAAAATCGAGATAGAGCCAACTCCTGTATTGTCAGGAAAAACAAAGTTGCAAAAGCACCTGACCATATCCGTGGTCTCCGGGATTTTGGTGGGGTTGTGTCTCGTGCTCCTTGACCTGCTCTTGGATTCGATATTCGTTTTCCCTGATATTGCGTCCGGGACGGGTGCTCCCAGCGCAATTGCGGGATTTCTTGCTTCATTTTACGGGGGCATCGGAGAAGAGGTGCTCCTGCGGCTCTTCTTGGTACCGTTTCTATGTCTGCTAATAATAGGGTGTATGAGGTTGCTCGGAATTTCAAAAACCTGGAAGCATACCGACAACATCATGTGGGTTTCAATAATCCTTGCTTCCATAGTATTCGGTCTTGGCCACCTCCCTGCAACCTCGGCAATAATGGCAATCACACCCGCCGTTGTCCTTCGGGCAATTCTCCTGAATGGTGTTGGCGGCGTCGTCTTTGGCTGGCTGTTCTTCAGGAAGGGTCTTGAATTTGCAATGATTTCTCATTTTTCATTGGATATTGTACTCCACGTTTTACTTCCTCTCCTGAATTTCTCGCTCCTTTAAGGAGCTCTTATACAGTTTTTTTTCCAGGCCTAATGTTGAAATTCATTCAGAACATTTTCACCCTACACTTAGCGAGCGTTCAAGTTGAGTACAGGACACCTGTAATCTGGAGGCATCCTCCGAACAACCAGGATGCCTTCAAGAAATGCAATTGCAGGTTACCGGTTGGCGCATGTAACCGGTGCTCTCTCCGGGTCTGGTTCGTGTAACTGGGCTTTCTAATTTCTATTTAATTTACCTCCCACCATCCATGCGACTCCGCTCTCCCGCTCAAGCCATCCGGCACTGAACCCCACCCAAGAGAATAATTCCAACCGCCTGGATTATCTGCTCACGACCGGAGGAAGCGGTGCCGCGATGAGCGGCAGACCTGATATTTCTGGCGGCGTTCGCACCACGCCAGTACACAACCGCCGAGCAGTCTGCGCCAGCAGTCTGCGAAGGCGGCGTGCACGAGGAGCCGTCACGCAGAGCACCGGAGCGAAGCGGAGATGCGACTTGTGAGGGCGCCATCGATGACCATAAACCGGGTAAAAACAAGGGAGGTGTTGCGATGCGAGGGGAGGCCTGCCGCAGCGAGTGAGCAAGCCCGACCGATCGCAAAAACCGGGGGCAGGGGTCATCCCTCCGCCCCAAGCAGGAGGTCCGCCGCCCGTTGCGCATCCCCGGCCGCCCGGACCACATCCGCCACCGAACCGTTCTGGATGTATTGCAGCCACCCGGCGATGTAGGCCCCCGTGTTGTCGATCACCAGGAGATCGATCCTGGTCATTGCGGCAAGAAAGGCGGCTCCGATCTCAGCGGTCAGTTCCTCCCGGGAGTAGGGCTCGAATCAGAAAATCAGAAATTTTCTTCACTGACGTTCCCAAACCAGATGGGGCCAGTGATCCCCGGGCGGTTGAGGCGGGAGGCGTGCCCGGTCCAGCGGGTCAGCTCGTAAAAGTACCCCCGGGCGGATTCGAACCGCCGTCACCGGATCCAAAGTCCTGTATGATTGACCGCTACACTACGGGGGTGGATAATGGCCTGGTTTTTTATAATGGACAATATGGAGTAAAAAATTTTGTCCTCTTCTATATTGGCGCCGTGAAATATTTAATCCGACCATTGATGCCGCCGGAGAGCGAAACAGTTTCCGGCAATGACAGGGATGATACAGGAGAATCATACGCCCTCTGCAACAGCCATGTGAGGCCCGGCAGGATGGGGGTGAATTTTCCATGGATGCCGACCGGCTCAATCCCAGACATGGGCAATCTTTTTTTCCTCTTATGCCGCACCTGCCTATTGCTCCCATGGACATCGGGATCCTTCTCGTCGGGATCGTGCTTGCCGCAACGATCATCCTCCTCGTAAGCAACAGGGTACGGATAGATCTCGTCGCAATCCTGGCAACTCTCTCGCTTGCCTGGCTCGGCATCATCACCCCGGCAGAGGCGATATCCGGGTTTGCCTCAAACGCAGTCGTCGCGATGGCGTCGGTGATGGTCCTTGCGTACGGTATCGAGAGGACAGGTGTCGCAACACGTATTGCCGGTGCAATCACCAGCTATGCAGGCTCGGGAGAACGGCGGGTCATCGCCACCATATCGGCGTCGGTCGGTCTCCTCTCCGCCATGATACAGAATATCGGGGCAGCCGCCCTCTTTCTCCCGGCAACGAGGAGGATCGGGAAGCAGACCGGGATTCCCGTCTCCCGCCTGATCATGCCGATGGGGTTTGCAGCTATCCTTGGCGGGACCGTGACGATGATCGCATCCGGCCCGCTTATCGTGGTCAATGATCTCCTGGTTCAGGCCGGGGAGAAGCCCTTTTCGCTCTTTGCAGTCACTCCCATAGGTATTCCACTCCTCTTCGCCGGCGTAGCCCTCTTCGCCTTTTGTGGGGACCGCATCCTTCCGAAGAGAGAGGCGGAAGAGCCGAAAGCCACGATCGCGGATATCTGGGGGATAGAGCATCCTGTCAGGACCTGCATCCTCCCGTCATCATCCCCGCTTGCAGGAAAAATCAGAGATGAGGCGTCCTTCAAGGCCCGGTACGGTCTCGATCTCCTCGCCGTCCGAGCCGACAACGAGATGACCATTGCCCTCTCGCGGTATACACGCCTCGAAGCCGGACAGGAACTCGCCTTCCTCGGATCAGACGAAGGCTTCAGCCGTTTTATAGAAGATTCCGGCTGTATCCCCTCATATGCGGAGAGCCGGCTAAAGAAGATCCTCGACGGCGAAGGGTATGGGTTTGCAGAGCTGATCGTCAGGCCCAGGGCATCGATCGCCGGAAAGACCCTGCGAGAGATACGGTTCCGCCAGAGGTTCTCGATCGAGCCTATCGTGCATGTGAGAGGAGAGACAGAGTCCCGGGCGGACTTCTCCGATATCCCGCTCGCTGCAGGTGATACTATCGTCGCCTTCGGATCATGGGACACCTTACGGCTCCTTTCAGGGCACCGGGACCTTCTCCTCCTCACACCTCCTGAAGGAGAGGGGGTCCGGCACCGGATGGGCCTCCTGGCGGTCCTGATCTTTGCCGCCTCCCTGGCCCTTGCTCTCACGGGTGTTCCGATCTCGCTCGCACTCCTCACCGGTGCGGCTGCTATGGTCCTTGCCGGTGTGGTCACAGCCGACGAGGCGTACCATGCCGTCGACTGGCGGACAATCATACTCATCGCCGGCCTCATCCCGATCGGTATCGCGATGGAGAAGAGCGGGATGGCCGCACTCATTGCCGGATTTCTCTCTGATACCCTCGCCGGGGCCCATCCGATCGTCGTCATGGCCGCCTTTGCCGTCCTAGCAACAGCCCTCTCCCTTATAATCTCGAATGTCGCGGCTACGGTCCTCCTCGTACCTCTAGTTATGGTCACCGGTGCAGGGACCGGGATCGATCCCCGTGCCCTCGCCCTCCTCGTCGCGGTCTCGGCCCAGAACTCATTTATCCTCCCGACTCACCAGGTAAACGCCCTCCTGATGGGTCCAGGCGGGTATTCCGCACGGGACTACGCAAAACCCGGCGGAGTCCTGACGATCCTTTTTCTCATAATTGCCACAACGCTCATCTACCTTATCGTCTGATACAACACGTATGATTATCCAGCAGTTTTTCGTTCCCGGTATCGCCCAAAGCTCGTACATCGTTGCCGGAAACAAGACGTGTGCGGTCATCGATCCCGAACGTGACATCGGCCGTTACCTGGATGCCGCACTGCAGATGGGCCTTTCGATTACCCATATCCTCGAGACCCACCTGCATGCGGACTTCATATCGGGCCATCTCGACCTGGCCGAGGCGACCGGAGCACAGATATATGCGCCGGGATCCGGAAAGTGTGCCTTCCCGCACGTCTCCCTCTTCGAAGGGGACGAGATAGAGCTCGAGCATATCAAGTTCTCGGTCATCGAGACGGCCGGACATACCCCGGAGCATATCTGCTACATCGCAACCGACACAGGCCGGGGAGGCAGCCCTGTCGCCCTCTTCTCGGGCGACACGCTCTTCGTGGGCGACGTCGGGCGGCCCGACCTCTTTCCCGGGAGGGCGGAGCAGCTTGCATCCTCACTCTTTGACAACCTGCACGGAAAGATCCTGACGCTCCCGGACGAATGCGAGGTCTATCCCGCTCACGGGATGGGCTCACTCTGCGGTCGGGCGATGGCTGCGAAGAGGACGAGCACGGTCGGATACGAAAAGAAGTACAACTATGCCTTACAGATCACGGATCGCGAGGAGTTCATCCGGGCGCTCACCTCCAATATGCCTGCCGCACCGGATCACTTCTCCCGGTGTTCCGAGATCAACAGGTCCGGCCCGGCGCTGATGCGCGACCTTGCGGATCCGGTGCAGAAGGAGCCGAAGCTCTTTGCCGACCTGGTCGGGTCAGGTGATGCAGTCCTCCTCGATGCACGAAGTTACCCGGCGTTCTCAGGGGTGCATATACCCGGGGCCTGGCATATAGACCTCTCCGGCAATTTTGCCACGCAGGCGGGCTGGATCCTCCCGCCCGGCAGGAATATCCTGCTTGTTGTGGAAGACAGGAGACAGGCACAGGAAGCGGCCCTCCAGCTACGGCGGGTCGGGTTCGACCGGGTGGAGGCATACCTTGGGGGAGGAGGGGTGCTCGCCTGGGGGACGGCCGGCCTGCCGGTCGGAAGGGTCCCGGTCATCTCGCCTGCAGAGGCGAACACCATCATAGAGTCTGAGGGGGCGGTCCTGATCGATGTCAGGTCAGAAGAAGAGAAGCAGTCGGCCGGTGTGGAGGGATCGATCCATATCCCCTGGCATGATCTCAGGACGCGTTATGCCGAACTTGATCCGAAACGGCAATACATCGTGATGTGCCGGGGAGGCCAGCGTGCGAGCATCGCTGCAAGCATCTTACAGATGCACGGCTTCGGCCGCGTAGCCAACCTGGCAGGCGGATTTACAGCCTACCAGAAGGCAGGGTTTGTCACATGACAGGATTGGATTTTACCAGTGAAAGTCTGGAGGAACGGGTATGATCGAATGGTTCACGATGGCGTCATGGTCGCCATATATCGTCGGTGCAGCGATAGGAGTCCTTATCTGGACGACGTTTCTCCTCTCCGACCGCCCACTCGGGTGCTCGACCGCCTATGCGAAGACGGCCGGGATGATGGAGTCTGCAATCTCCCGCGAAAAGGCGGGTAAGATGCCGTACTACAGGAAGTTCCCCCCCAGGGTCGACTGGCAGTGGATGCTTGTGATCGGGGTCATTATCGGAGCGTTCCTTTCAGCATACCTATCAGGGACGTTTTCGCTGCTGGTCGTGCCGCCGCTCTTTGCAGAGACCTTCGGGACGAATATGGCCCTCCGTTCTGCGGTGGCGCTCTTCGGGGGCGTCCTGATGGGTATTGGGGCCCGCTGGGCAGGAGGCTGCACGTCCGGGCATGGCATATCCGGGGCACTCCAGCTCTCGGTTGCAAGCTGGGTTGCAGCGATCTGCTTCTTTGCCGGGGGAATACTGGTCGCGGGCCTGATCTACGGGTTCTCGTTCCCGTGAGGTGAAGAGAAT
Organism: Methanoregulaceae archaeon; assembly: GCA_035528475.1. Lineage (GTDB taxonomy): Archaea > Halobacteriota > Methanomicrobia > Methanomicrobiales > Methanospirillaceae > SD8. The sequence continues at coordinate 20,462 of DATKYO010000110.1, forward strand.
GGCATTTGAAAATCTCAGGTCGAATGCACGGGCCCAGATACTCCTCGGGCTCCTATCAGGTATCGTCTTTGGATTCCTTCTCCAGAAAGGGGGTGTGACCGAATACGAGGTGATCCTCGGCCAGCTCCTTCTTACCGATTTCACTGTCGTGAAGATCATGCTCTCTGCCATCATCGTCGGGATGATCGGGGTCTTTCTGATGAAATGGGCAGGGATCGCCAGCCTGCATACCAGGGCGGGATCAATCGGCGCAACGGTTATCGGAGGGCTGATATTCGGGGCGGGTTTTGCCGTCCTCGGGTACTGCCCGGGCACCGCCGCCGGTGCATTCGGGTCCGGTGCCCTCGATGCCGCGATCGGTATGATCGGGATCGCGATCGGTGCCGGGATCTTCGCCCGTCTGTACCCGTCCCTCGACCGCTCGATCCTGAATCGTGGTCCTTTTCCGGCAGAGACTATCCCGGAGCTGATCGGAATGAGACAGGGGAGTGTCGTGATCGTTGTTGCGGTCCTGATCGCATGCCTGCTCTACTTCTTCGAGGTCCTCGGGATTTGATCTTTTGATGTTGTGAAGGGGGAAATACCCCCGCTTCACTCTGGGAAGATTGCTGCAGCTTCCCGGCCGGCAAAAGGGACTCCATGGCATTTGCATGAATATCATTTCCAACATCCACGAGGGGCCGCAGCATCCCCCGCCGGGAAGGAGAAGCCTCCACTAATTTTCGTATAAGAATTTTATGTCAATACCCCGGATCCGGGGCAATCAGACACTAATCACACGCTGTTTTTCTTCGGCGGGAATTACACGGGATCTGGCCCACTTGAAGATCTCCATGCCGGCAAATCCGCGGGCCGCTTCTTTTTCACAACCGTTTAATACCCGGGAACCAATTTCACCATATTATGGCACTCACGGAGCAGCAGACCGATGAAATCCTGGAAATACTGGATATGTACGCCAGATACTACAGCGAAAAGAATGCCGAAAAGATCCTCTCCCTGGTTTCAAAGGGGATCTCCGGCTTCGGAAGCGGGCCTGATGAAATCGTGCCCGATTTTTCCCAGTTTAAAGAAAATACACGCAGGGATTTTGGCCAGGCAGAAAACATTTCCATCACATTCTATATCTTCAGGCTGGACGGTCAGATGCCCTTTGCCTGGATGACTGCATTCTGTGTCATCGATGCGGATGTTGGTGGCGAGAAGATGACAATGGAAGGGAGGATGACCGCACTCCTCCGGAATACCGGTAGCCGATGGCTCTTCGAGCAGGTGCATTTCTCTATGCCCTATATGGAGCAATTCCCTGGAGAGTCCTTTCCCGGGAGCGCTGAATAACCATATCCCGCATTACGGTGTGACTCTATGAAACCAGAATCATCAAGCCCACCCTCTCCGGCTATTGCCTCCCGCCTTTTCCAGGCCACCATCATTGTCACCATGGTCGGGATCTTTTTAGGGATCCTCTTCCTGTTCAGTGATATCCCGCTGGCCATGAGGATAGCCGCTTTCTTCCTTGTCGGGGTTGTGGGAATCCTGAGCTGGCTCCGGCACACCGTATTTTACCAGTCCGACCAGGCCCGGATGGGCTGGACGCAGGAGCACCCCCAGTTCCAGATGGAGGTAGGGTACGCCAACCTGGCAATCGGGATCGTCGCACTCGTAGCATCAGCCCTCGCATGGGGGATGCTTGCCTATGCCATGTCCTTCTTCACCTATGGAATCTACCTGCTGGGAGCACTTGCCATCCATGCCGGGGAGTACCGGGCCGATCCGGCTGCCAGAAAGAGGAGGGGAAAGAGTATTATCAACACGGCATTTTTTGTCTTTTTCCTGTTCGTGTTCGGGATCCTGGCGTTCGTGCAGGGATGATAATCTTTTTATTTTCCTTTCTCAATTGCGACCCGGTAAAACAGGAAGTCATTTTATCCCGGCGTTCCATGGTTTTTGTAAGAGGGAGAAGAATGAATGGTCACCTAAAAAAAATTCCTGCCTCGGCAGTGCTGTTTCTCCTTGTATTGTGCAGCATCTCCGGCTGTATCAGCCAGCCCGGGAATGAAATCGCGGATGTCCGCCTCCGGATTTATACCGAGGAATTTCCTCCCTATAATTACATGGGACCGGAGGAGGCGGTTTTGGGTTCCTCCACCGAGGTGGTGAGGGAGATCCTGGACCGGCTGCGCAGGGATGATCCCATTGACCTTCTGCCCTGGTCAGAGGGATACCAGCGCACCCTGAACAGTCCGGACACCGTCCTGTATTCCACCGCCCGGACTGCAGAAAGGGAGCCGTTGTTCCTCTGGGTGGGGCCGATAGGGTCCTATGATTTTGTCTTCTATGCCCGGAACGGGTCCGGGATCTCCATCGAAAGCCTGGAGGCGGCTAAAAAGGCCGGGACTATCGGGGTGGCCCGGGATAATGCCCGGCACCAGTTCCTGCAGGAGAATAATGTACAGGATCTGGCCCTGTATCCGGATGATGTATCCTGTGTCAGGGCACTCATCGATGGCGATATCGCTCTCTGGCTCGGGAGCAGCGATATCGCCCCGGGGATTGTTGAGAAGGCAGGATATGTATATGCCGATGTGGAAGCGGTCTACCCGGTAAAAACAGTGGAGCTCTTCATCGCCTTCAACAACCAGACCTCCGCCGAGCTTGTGGCGGCCTGGCAGGAGACGCTGGACGCGATGAAGAAGGACGGGACCTATGATGCCATCATGGCCCGCTACTTCGGGTCAACGGAGACGACTGCAGGACCTTCCGGTGACATGACTGTCGGCGGAGATTTCGCCCTTTCCGCCCTGATGGCCCTCACCGACCTGCGGTTATCAGGGACGGCCCGGACACTTGAGGTACTGGCCCTCACAGGCGAGGTTCAGTCAGGTGAATGGGAGCGTATCCGGCCCCTGCTCGTGGAACTGGAGCAGGGAAAAAGAGCGGCCAGGTTCTGGTACGCCCGCCCCGACGGCTCCTATTATACCACGGTGGACAACCTCACCACTGGAAATCTTTTGGACAGGCCGTACTTCCCCGGCGTGCTGGCCGGAAACACCTCCGTCGGAACCGTGGTGGTAAGCCACTCCACGGGCCGGACTACGGCTATCGTTGCGGTTCCTGTGAAGGCTGGAGATTCGGTCACAGGGGTTCTGGGGGCCTCGGTCTACTCGGAAGAACTCAGCCGGGATCTTTCAGAGGCGTTACCCCTGCCTGGCGACATGTTCTTCTTCGCCCTTGACGGGGCCGGTATGTATGTCCTGAACTCAGAAGAGCAGCGGATCGGCCAGGATCCGGTTCGCCAGGGTACGCCCCCTGTTGCCCAGGCCTTCGGGTCCCTGATGGAACAGGACAGCGGGGAGATACGCTATGTCTCGGAGGGGAAGACACACACCGTGCTATTTGACCAATCCCCACTCACCGGGTGGCGGTTCGGGGTGGGCGAGGTCAGTTAGCCCCTCCTCCCGTCTGCCGAAAAGGATTGATTTTCAACCGGTGATGGGAATGGAACCGATGTCCGGCGAACCCTGATACGGTTAAACGGATTTTGCACAGCAAGAGTTACGCCTGCGTTCACATTATCGCAAACGGAAAAAAAGATGATGAAGAGCGGCATTATGCCGGTTCTTATCTCTATATCTTCGGGAATGTGTCCTGTTCGATGTATTCCAGGTTGTTGTAGTACCATGACGGATGGATCTGTTGGGACACGAAGGTCATGGTATAGCCGGCCATGTTGTCAAAGCTCTGGGGCAGCTGCCAGCGGAGATACCCGGCATTCTCGTCAAACCTGTTCTGCTCGGCATTCCACTTTGATCCGTAGGCGATAAACACCTCGTATGTTCCCGGCGGTATGACCTGGTAGAACATGTGGCTGTAGCCTTTCTTCACGTACACCGCCGTGGTGGCCACCGTCCGGGTGGTGAAGGGCGTGAAGGCCACCACCACGTCATGGTTCCCGTAGCGGTTGTCCACCTCCAGGTATTTCCAGCCGGACTGGTAGAACCCGTTCAGCAGCGAACCACTTGGAATTTGCGGGTACACCGCCGCTTCCGAGGCGGCCAGGAACTCCCCGGCCACTCCCTTCAGGCCGGGATCCAGCTCGATGGCCTTTTCATATGCTGCGATTGCCTCTTCGTGCCGCCCCAGTTTTGCCAATGCCTGTCCCTTGTTGAAGTAGGCCCGGGCGTATCGCGGCTCTATGGCGATGGCCTGGTCGAATGCCCCGATGGCCAGGTCATAGCGGCCTTCGTTTACGTAGGTCCCCCCCAGGGCGTTCCATTCCGCGGCAGTGACGGGCGTTGTCCTGGACGCTCCCACCAGGTTCCCGTTCTCTGCAAAAACCGCGGGAATCAGGCTGAATACCAGCAACGCAGCCAGGCCGAGGACCATGACCCTGTGTTCCTTGTCCCACATCTTATCCACATCCTTCGTAGCTATAGCATATGCAGGGAGGGTAATATAGTTTAGGAGACGATTTCCACCGGGATTTTAGGAGGTGGTTGCTACAGGGAGTTTTGGGGATAGTTCCCACCTGGAATCTCCTGATCGCCCGCCTTTCCACGGCCTCATATTTATCCTGACCAGGATTTTGAGGATACAGGTATGGATCCTCCCGGGAGGCCGGACATTCTTATCTCGTCCCGCGTACCATCCTACTCTCACTGCGGTGATGGCCTACGCTCTGGTTTGTCCTTGCACTTATCGGTGCCATAAGCCAGGCCACTTATGGACTGGCGGTAAAGGTGCTCCTCCGGAAGGTATCGCCATATACCCTTGCAGGGTTTTCTTTCCTGTCTGCATCGCTGGTGCTCTTGTTCATCTCCATTCTTTTAGGCATCCCTCCCCTGGGTCCGGGTCTCTTCCGGGCAGTGGCGGTGACTGTGGCCATCAACATCGTTGCCACCATCCTCTTCTACCGGGCCCTCTCCTCAACCGATCTCTCGCTTTGCATCCCAATGCTTGCATTCACCCCGGTCTTCCTCATCCTCACCTCGTTTTTGATCCTTGGGGAACTCCCCTCTCCCGCCGGGGCGGCCGGCATCCTGATGGTGGCTTTCGGAGCGTACCTGTTGAACCTGGAGTACGTGGACGGGAGGCCGTCATCGCTTTCCACCCCTTTCCATACTCTCATGCGGGACCGGGGTGTCCAGTCCATGCTCCTGGTATCCTTCCTCTTCAGCATCTCGGTCAACTTTGACAAACAGGTGGTGGAGAACTCTGACCCGGTCTTCGGCTCGGTGATCGTGCTCTTCCTGCTCGGGAGTGCATTCTTAATTATTGCTACAGTTATCAACGGGAGATCCGGGCTGTTTCTCCGAAAGGACGTTGGCAATCCGGACGGGGAAGTGATTCACGGGGATCGGGACAATCCGGATACGAGAGAACATTCCGGCGGGAAATCGGGAATGGTTCCCCGCATGGATAGCGATGTTGACAATCCGGACGGGAAAGTGAGTCACAGCGACCCTGATAAGAAACAACATTCCGCCGGTACATATACGGATGAAGACCGGAATTCTCAACCCGGTACAAATCCCCTGGAAATTGATCCGCCATCCCGGATATCCCGCAGCATCCCATCCTTTCTGGCATTCCCGGCCGTCGGACTTATCCTTGTCCTTGAAGTGGTCGCCATCAACACCGCCTATACCATGAATATCGTCCCCTACGTGATCACCATAAAGCGGCTTGCAATCTTCTTCTCCGTCCTTTACGGAGGCCTGCTTCTTGGTGAGGGGCAACTCGGCGGGCGTATCTTCGGTGCAATAGTGATGATTGCGGGGGCAGGGATCATTGCTTTGTGGGGGTAAAACGGGTATGATCCGCAGGCGGCTGAAAGAAAACTCTCCATTCCTCCCCGGGGTCTTTATCATTGTGAATGATTCCTTTGGTCTGCAAAAATCAAAATGCCCTGGAAAAAATTGATGAAATTGAGGACTACTGCAGTCCGCATTCGAGAAAAAGTGTATCCAGATCTTGCTTCAACAGAGGAATCTTGTGCATAAGGACATCTCCCACCGTTTCCCAGTCCACCCCAAAATAGTGATGAATTAGCCTGTCTCTCATTCCTCCAATCTTCTTCCACTCAATATGAGGATATTTTTCTTTGAGATCCGGGGAGATCTGCTTTGCTGCCTCCCCGATAACCTCAAGACTGCGGAGCACAGCCGCGTGATATGTCATCAACCGTCTGCTTCTTGCAGATGTCCTGAAGAAATGTTATCTCATCGCGGATATGACACAGGAGCGCAGTGTCATCCTTCACACCAGATAACCTCCTGCTCGATACTGGGGCGCAGATAGGGGCTCAATCCCCTTGTCGTGACCAGATCAACTCTCTTCCCAAGCAAGTCTTCCAGGTACTGGATAAGTTCCATGAAATGATCAAAGCTGGCCTGGCCTTCCTCGAATTCAACCAGAACGTCGACATCGCTCTCCTCCGACGCCTTGCCCTGTGCAACAGAGCCGAATATCCCTATCTTCCGAATGCCAAACTTCTTCCGGAGATCAGGAATTCTTTCCGTGAACAATGCCCTGGTTTCCTCTGCGGTTTCATGCATTTGACAGGCACCCCAATATAATTACAGAATATCAGAAACCCGCATCATATAATACCTTCTTATAATCCTGGGTAATGCACAGGTAACAGTCCTGTATCCCATTGGAAAATTCTCAATCCAACATTTCACGATTCCCGCATCTCACTTGAAATCTCTATTAATTTCTCCCTTCCCTGATCCATATCCATATTTCTGCAGGTCCAAAACATCCGGAACCCGTATGAAAAGTTCATACGACCTCCCGCCAATCTTTTCGTACCTTTATGTACTTCTTCGAGCACCTCATGGCCGGAATCCTCCTGGGCCTGCTCCTGTACTACCTTGTAAAGGATATCCGGCTGGTCCCGGCCTGTGCTGTGGGAAGCGTCCTCCCCGACCTGATAGACAAGCCGCTGGGGATCATCATTCTCTACGAATCCCTCAACTATGGCCGGATCTATTTTCACACACTCCTCGTGCTGGCACTCATCTTTCTTGTCGCCTACATTGAGTGGAGGCGATTCGGGAGCCTCATCATGTTCGCTGTAGGGATCGGGGTCCTTTCCCACCAGATCATGGACTCCATGTGGAAGCAGTACTGGAACTGGCTCTGGCCGGTCTACGGGCCATTCCAGGGGCGTTCGGGAGAGAATTTCCTGTGGAAGGCAATCATCGCAGAGATTTCCAGTCCCACAGAATGGATACTGGGTGCTGTGGTGCTGGTGATTGGTTTGTTGCTGTGGTGGGACTACAGGAGGAGAGGGAAGGAGTAAGAAGGTGGGAGGAAGGGGTAAGAAAGTAGGGGTAGGAAGGGAGGAGTAGGAAGAGAGGAGTAGGAAAGTAGGGATAGGAGTAGGAAAGTAGGGGTAGGAGTAGGAAAGTAGGGGTAGGAGTGGGAAGGGAGAAGTAGGAAAGTAGGGGTAGGAAGAAGGATTAAAATCGGAATCCAAACGTGAATCACCGAATCCTCAATTCAACTGTCGATATTGATTCAATGTGGGTCATAATTAAACTCTTTTACAAAAATTTCCCTGCAACAACCTTTCATTCTTCCAACCAAGAGCAAAACTTTTTAAATTCTATCCCACATATTCAAACATTGAAATATGGAGGATAAAAGGGGTTTTTGCCTTCCCATTGGTACAATACCATCCTTGTTCA
>DATKYO010000111.1:0-4156 GCA_035528475.1 Methanoregulaceae archaeon
TATAGGCCCAATAGGAATTAAATTAGAGCCAGCATGGGTTGGAGAAGTGCCTAACGAATCGCTACCAAGCAAAGAAGCATGAGAAAAGGACCGATGGCAATTCCGGCGGTGTAGCTATTGGCAGAAACCAGGAAAGAAGAAGAGCTGGAAGAGATCGAATTGCCTCAAAAAATACATGTCAATCGCTGCAGCATGGATGAAATGGATGTGCGTGAAGTTGAACCTCAGGTCCTGCGGTCCATTGTTAAGGGTAACACCAAGAAGCATGACAAGGTGAGGGCATTACTGAGTGAAAAGATTGCACAGCTTCGCTTCATCCAGAAGCATTACCATAATATCTACCGCTACAAGTCAGATACTGGGATATCTTCCGGTTCGGTCATTAAATCGCCCGAGACGCCATTGATTTCTGTTGTTATCCCTGTACACAATGGCCCTCCCCAATGGCTCGAATGCGCAATACAGTCAGTTCTGGAGCAGACGTATTCCCGATGGGAACTATGCATCGTTGATGATTCATCGACAGAGGCAGGGACATTAAGGCTTTTATCCAGAATAAAAGACCCGCGAATCATAATAAAATTCCTTAAAACTAATGTTGGAATCTCCTCTGCGACAAATGTTGCGATTTCATCTTCAAAAGGGGAATATATCACATTCCTTGACCAGGATGATGAATTGACTAATGATGCCCTGGCCGAGATCGTAAACGCGGTGAACCGGTATAAACCGGATCTCATATACTCAGATGAAGATAAATTTGCAGACTCCTTGTTCGGAAGAAAGTATATCGATGCCCATTTTAAGCCTGATTACTCCCCCGATCTTCTCCTGTCTCATAATTATATCACTCATCTCCTCGTCGTGAAAAGGGCGCTGATGGATAAAATTGGAGTGTTTCGGCCGGAATATGACGGGGCGCAGGACTACGACCTGACCCTCCGTGCAGTTGAATCCGCTGATACGATCTGCCACATTCGCAAAGTGCTGTATCACTGGCGTTATCACCGGGGTTCAACTAGTCATCAGACCGGATCTCGTGAAAAATGCAGTGATGCTGGAAGGAGGGCCGTCGAAGATGCCATGCTGCGGAGAAAAATCAATGCCATCGTTGAACCAACGAAACTTCAGAACCATTATCGGGTTTTGAGAAAACTAAAAGGCGAACCGCTCGTAAGCATCATTATTCCCTTTAATGACATGCCGCAGCTCCTTGATACCTGTCTTCACTCAATTATATCCCGCACAACCTATTCAAACTATGAAATTCTGGGGATTAATAACAACAGCAAGGAGAAAAAGACCTTTGATCTTATGGCCAGATGGACTGATAAAGACCAGAGGGTTCGGTTTGTAGATTATAATTCACCTTTTAACTACTCAGAAATTAATAACTACGCGGTTCGCTTCGCTCGTGGGGATTACCTAATCCTCCTTAATAACGATGTCGAAATAATCACAACCAACTGGATTGAGACATTATTGGAACATGCCCAAAGGGACGAGGTAGGTGTTGTAGGGGGAAAACTCTACTATCCTGATGGCACCGTCCAGCACGCCGGAATTGTAGTGGGCATCAAAGGATTCGCCGGCCGCCCACATCGCAGGTTCCCTGGTGAATCGACCGGGTACTTCCACAGGCTCATGCTCACGCAGAATGTCAGTGCAGCAACGGGCGCGCTGATGATGGTGAATAGAAGTAAATACCTGGAGGTGGGTGGAATGGACTCTATTAATCTACCCATATCGCTTAACGATGTAGATTTCTGCCTTCGTCTCATGGAAAAGAGATATTGGAACGTCTTTACTCCCTATTGTGAAGCGATTCATGCGGAATCTGTTTCTCGCGGATTTGATACCGATCCAGGCAAACGTGCGCGGTTTGAAGAAGAGATCAAATATTTTACCAGTCGACATCAGAAAATTCTATCGCAGGGCGATCCGTTTTACAATCCTAATTTATCTCTGGATGATGAGGATATTCGATACAGGAATGAGCCATATTTGGGAGAGGAAAAGAAAATTGGCTGTTTTTCCAAGAAAGCAGAATGCAGCATCTCAAATCGGTTCAGTTGATACGGGCATATACGAAATATCAGTAACATATATCTGGAAGGAGAAAGCAGTCTCCAACTATCGGGCAATAGAATGGATAAAGATACGAAATTAGCCATAATAATAATAAATTGGAATAAGGCCCCGGACACACTCCACTGCCTGTGCATGATCTCCCGGTGGTCCGGACTGAAGGCAGAAGTAATTGTCGTAGACAATGGTTCATCGCATGAAGACCTTTCATTACTACAGAACGCAAAATACCGGTTCCAGCTTGTAGTTAATGGGGCAAACAAGGGTTACGCCGGCGGGAACAATGCAGGCATCATCAAAGCACTCGATGAAGGTTTTCCTTACATCATGCTGCTCAATTCCGACGCAACAATCAGTGAAAGTTGTGTGAAACAACTTCTGGATTGCATGAAGCATTCGCCTGATTTGGGCGTGGTCGGTCCCCTGCTAGAAGAGAGGGGGCGGAATTATGCAGGCGGACGAAATATTGGAGTTTATTCACGGACGAGAATTCCATACGAGCCCAGAGACAGCGATCCAGAACTTCTTACAGTGGATTATGTGCCAGGATCAGTGCTGCTTGCCCGAAGAGAGGCGTTTGAAAAGGCTGGCCTGCTGGATGAGGAGTTTTTTTTCAGTGGAGAAATTGCCGACTTTTGCAGGAGAGTACAGTTGGCTGGGCACAGGTGCGCGGTTTATACCGGCTGTCGGGCATCGCATAAACCGGATATGAACTCAACTATGCGGGAGACCCTTTATAGTTACTATACCCTGAGAAACCGGTTTCTCTTTGTCAGGCGGCATTTTCGATATGCAAAGATCTTTTGGATTATGCGATGGATTATAAGCGGAATTGTTCAAATAATAATTGCTCTCCTTAGAAGAAAAAGAGGACTGGCTCATGCACTCTGGCTTGGATTGTGGGATGGTGTGACTGGGAGGTTTGGAGATAGAAATGCCCACTTCATCAGTTAAGGTCTCGGTTATTATTCCTACCTGGAATGGTGGTAAATGGCTGGATGGTTGCCTAAACTCTCTTACTTCTCAGGATTTCAGGGATTTTGAGATTTTGGTGGTTGACGATGCATCTACCGATGGATCTTCGGATCATCTGGAAGAAAGATTCCCCTGTGTGCGGGTACTCCAGCTCACCGTGCACCACGGCTTTGCCAAAGCGGTAAATGCCGGAATTACGGCGACATCTGGGGAGTATGTTGTATTATTAAATAATGATACATTGCCATCGATCTCATTTATCAGAAATCTAGTTCAAGCCATGGACATGATGCCGCCTGATGTGGGCAGTCTTGCTTCCTGCATGCGAAGCATGGATAATCCAATGCTGCTTGACGATACGGGGGATATATTTACTTGGTATGGCCATGCTCTGAAGAGAGGCCATGGCAGGCCTGTCGTTGAATTCAAGGGTGATCGTGAAATTCTCTCTGCATGTGCGGGGGCAGCAATGTATCGGCGGAAATTTCTCAACGATGCAGGAGGATTTGATGAAGTGTTCGTGAGCTATCTGGAAGACTTGGACCTTGGTCTCAGAGGGAGATTATTAGGATACCGACACATGTATGTTGAAAGCGCAGATGTGCTGCACAAAGGACATGGATCAAGTCTTCCGACAGGAGATTACATCAGGTTTGTGACAAGGAACCGTTTAATGCTCATAGGCAAGAATATCCCATTTTCGCTTCTCGTTAGGCATTTTCATCACATTTTTATCGGACAGCTAGACCTTTTTATCCAGTATCGCCACCCATTGGACTCGGTTATCGGGTATCTCTCCTTTCTTCGCCAAATCCCCCACGTAATTCATGAAAGGCGACGAATTTTAGCAAGAAAAGTACTCTCCGACCAGGAAATCGATCAACTTTTGGACCCATCTCCAGAGGGTGTGTTCTTACCCAGATATATATTGGAGAGAATACGGAGGGGAAACCGTTGAGAGTGCTCTATATCAGCCCCAACACACCACCCAAAGTCCAGGGAACTGACGGTCTTTTCACCGAAATCGGGTATTTACGGGAATTTTTCGGAGGGGACATGATCAGTCTATACCCTGCTCGATCTCTCCCCCCCC
>DATKYO010000112.1:0-27234 GCA_035528475.1 Methanoregulaceae archaeon
TATAATTGAGGATATAATCCATCTGACGTGAGAGGCTGTAGATGTCCTGCCGGTCAAAAGGTGTGGAAAAGGCATCGGCAAGCTTTTCTTCCAGGTCATAGCGTATTTTATCTACGTCATCCTCCATTGATTTCAGAACGATTGGTTCTGACAGGGGGATTGTTCCAAGCCACTCTGTAAGGTTCTTCACACCTGCCAGAGTCTTTTCTGCCTGTTCGGTCAGCATCGCTTCAAAATCATACTTGACAGGAAATATGGAACTGAATATTTCCCTCGCCTTCCTGATCTTTTTCTCTCGTTTCATACCATTCTCAACCCCCTGAAAAGGCTTTAATAATAAAATAAATCCCTGCAGAGATAAGCATCGTGAAAGGAATCGTAAAAACCATCGCAACCACAATATTCTTTCCCACCGACCATTGCACTTTCAGCGGATTCTCTGCCGCTCCCACCCCAATGACAGATGTAGCTATGATATGGCTGGAAGATATGGGTGCACCTGCCAGGTTTGAGAGTGCAATTGTAGCACCTGAAGAAATTTGTGAATCAAAAGAATGAATGGGTTCTATTTTAAAAATCCTGTGACCGAGCGTAGTCATTATCCGCCAGCCTCCACCCAGTGTTCCTGCACCAAGCATGATAGCGCAGATGATACGTGCCCATAATGGGACATCGAGTGTTGCAGTCTGCCCGGCTGCAACCAGGACAAGTGCAATTATTCCAAGCTGTTTCTGAGAATCATTGGTTCCGTTTGTAAATGCCATTATTGCAGCAGCGAACCAGTTAATCTGCACAATTTTTTTGTTTACAGAACGGGTAGAATTCCGCAAAACCAGTTTTGATATTTTGCGCATCAGATACCCCCCTATCAGCCCGAGAATGATTGAAAATCCCAGGAAAAACAGCACTTTCATCATACCTGCCAGTTGGTGCGGTGATATGAGAAGTTCTTCAATCCCCCAATAGATGCTTTCGATTCCTGCAGCCGCTACAGCAGCTCCAATCAGCCCCCCGATCAGGGCATGGGTGGAAGAAGAAGGGAGCCCGAATCTCCAGGTGATAATATTCCAGATTGATGCGGAAAATACCGCGACCAGGAGTACGTACACAAGCTGTATACCTGGATCCATTGTCAGGAGCCCTGAAATGGTGTATGCAACAGCACTTCCGCCCAGTAGTGCCCCCAGAAAGTTCATTCCCGCCACAAGTAAGATTCCCTGTCGCGGGCTCGCAGAACGTGATGCAATAAATGTTGCAGCGATTGCACTTGCATCCTGGAAACCGTTTGTGAATGTAAAAGCAAATGCAAGGAGTATAGCAATTAATGCAACGATTATTATTTCCATATTGTCCCACATTATTGGATTTTTTTAGTTCGCCCCGAAATATATGTTGAAGTGATTAATAATTCCAGTCCTTTTTTTAGATTTTGAATACAGGAGTGAATGTAATAACCCCTATGGTATTGATGTTGGTTTTTCCCTCCCCGGCAAGATCGGTTTTTTTTAGTTGCAAGAAAATATTTCCAGTTGTATTGACAACTCCTGTCTCATCAATATATCATGAGGAAAGGAAATACTGCTATCATGAAGCCGGCTATCAGGAAGATTTCCGCACCTTTGTCCACCCCGCGACAGGCAGTTCTTATTCCCGACTGCATGTTTTTCATTCCTTTGTCCTTCCAAGATGGAGCCGGGTCATGGTTACAATCCATTTCCAGTTCAACATGATATGAGCCAGTACAAGGACGCCAAGAATTATCCCGCTCCAGTCATGAATCAGAGATATCCAGTTCATAGGGATTATCAGGCTCGTGCGTAGAAAGCGCAAAAATCCGGGAAATTTAATAATTCCCGTAATGAAAGAGAGAATGAAGGTGATTAAAAGTCCGATATCAATCAAATATTTCACCATAACCCGATTCATGATACAACTGGATCACATACGAATGCAATAAAAGTATCCCTCCAGAAGAGAGGGGAAAATACCAATTCGAAGAGGGAGTGAGTCAATCCTGCCGGGCAAAGTTCAGCCCATGCCAGAAGCATTGGAGTAAAAATTGCCAGATGCAGCAGAATTGCGCAAATATTCGCTGGATTTTACGACATTTATCTCCCTGGTAAGGCAGATCAAAGTCGGATGGATTGGTTGTGGAAATGGTCTTTGAATTACTGTAAGGGAATATGATAGGCCGTGGCCTGACCTGGTAATCAGGGACCGTGAAGTATGCTGCCCCTGCCACATCTCCCTTAATCCCTGTACGCCGCTGACATTATTAGATGAACTATTCATTCCATCCTGGAGGAGCGTGTTAATCTCCTGATTTAAGGGTGAATCGCCATTTACAGAACATATCCTCGGAATGAGGATCAGGCGGGGCAAAGATGCATTCTACCTGTATCCTGTCATCTATCTCATGTGAAAAACTCCTGAATTCTGCCATGTGCATATCACGACAGACATATTCATCAAGTCCTCTCTTCAATCTGGCTTCCTGTGTTGGACAGGAGGGAACAGATATTATTACCTCGTCATCTGTTTCTTCGATTTGATAGTCAACAATAATTGCCCAGGGAAATAGCTTTAGCGCTTTTACAAAACTTTTCAGGCCTTTTTCCTTGATGTTATACTTTTTGACCAGGTCTTTTGCAGCCATGGATGCAACTCGCCCCCATACCCGTTCGTTGATGGCTTCGGCGACTGGCTGTCCAAATTCCTCGGCAATATAAATAAACCAGAAGGCATCTACTACGCGATAATGCCAGAGAAGAAAATCCAGGTACAGCGAGGTCTCTTCTTTGTCCATGTTATCAAAAATATGAAGATTCACACTCTCAATTCTCCATACCACGATATACATCTTACCTTATCAAAGGCGGATTCTTAAAAATTTCATCTGATATTGTCATCGGTGTACCTGGATAATCGTGGATTTTCGATCAAGAAAATGCATAAAGCTACCGGAACGCATGAGATCCTCCAATGGGTACTGGAACAAACGATGCCGGAAAATCCATTATATTCGCAATACAGGAAAGAACTGGATATTCAGCCATTTACTGATCCTAACGATATTTGCTTTCCGAATTCATGGGCATGGCCTGAATTCTCTCTATGATAGAAGAAGGAATGTCATTCTTTTCTGCGATTTATCCGAAAATAAATGAAATCCCCTGTGCCAGGATCATTACAATTAATGAAGCGATAAAGAATCCCAGTATAGTGAAAAATGTTGCCGGGACACGGTTCCACCGGAGAATCCAGGCGATGACTGGGGTTCCGTAAAGTCCTATGCCTGGGATCCAGGCAATAAAAATACAGGATAATGCGCCGTATTTATAGATTATCGGATGGCTGCGGGTTTTTTGTTCCACCTTATCTATCCAGATTTTCACCCGCTCGGACGTCAGGGCGAAAGTCTGGCAGATCTCCCAGATGGCAAGCACCATTCCCAGAGCAAATGATACCATAATGAAAAGGACCACCCATGCATCAAAATCAAGAAGGAGTCCCACAGGTGCTGCAGCGGCCTGAAGAAGAGCTGTCGATCCGATAAAAGAAATAATTCTGGGAAAATTAATATCCAGTAACAATCCCAATGCCAGTGGTAAGGCAATGCTGATGAGTAGAATAGATGCCAGGATTTTTCCAATCTGTAATTGTATTACATATCGGGTATTCTTTTCCATTCCGCTTATTCCGTATCTTTATGACCAAATATAACACTTGGCTTTCCCGGTGAAAGAGAGGCATTTCATTTTTTAAGTGTCAAACAATTTTATGCCCAAAGGGCAGGTAATATTTGTTTTCGTAGAACATTTATATCATAAGCATCATTAACGGGAAACCACCATTAGCACATATATGGACAGAACCACCTCACTGTCTGAACCATTCCGACTGGTCGTCATTCTGGCCGGTCTTACCATAATAATTGCCGGAATGAAGGCAGGGGCTCTTATAATTGGTCCTCTCCTCTTTTCATTCTTTATTTCCATCCTGTTCGTCATGCTCCTTCGATGGTTCAAGGCAAAAGGGCTTTCCCACCGTCTTTCACTCATTATGGTCATTGGCATATTCCTTGCAACCGTTGCAGGATTTTTCCTCATCATCCTGGTATCAGCCCTTCAGCTGGCAAAACAGGTGCCCCTGTACCAGGCTGAAATGGTAGCGCAATTAAACTCCCTCCTGGAACTTGTCAATGGATCCGGAGTGGATATTATGTCAATCCCTGTGCAGGATATAATTACATGGATAGCTGGCACTACCGGAACGGCTCTCACAAGTTTGGCTGATATCTTTACCGCCTTCCTTATCGTCCTTTTGACCACTATCTTCCTCATTATTGAGGCTACAGGTTTTACTGATAAGATATCAGTGATATTGAGAAAGAGGCCGGAAGTTGGCGACCATATCAGGGATTTCGGGAAAAAAATCGTTGATTATCTTGTAATCAGGACCGAGGTCAATATGGTGACAGGAGTCGGAGTGGGTGTGATTCTTACAGTATTGGGGGTAGATTTTGCTTTATTATGGGGATTTCTGGCATTTTTATTGAGTTTTATACCCTACCTCGGATTCTGGCTGGCAGTTCTTCCTCCAATGTTACTGGCATGGGCAGAACTTGGCCCGGCAGGAGCTGCAATTTTTCTTGTAGGAGCCATAATTGTCGATGTTCTTGCAGATGACGTGATATTTCCACAACTGGCAGGGTTCCAGCTTCAACTATCCCCTGTTATTGTATTTATTGCGGTCATCTTTTGGTGGTGGGTCCTTGGGGTATTTGGAATGCTCCTTGCAGTTCCGCTCACCTTGTTATTGAAACTTATCGTGGAACTGTGGGATGAAACCCGATGGATGGGGGAGTTTATCGGAACTTCAGGATTGAATAAAATAAGTGTTAAAGATGAGAGTGACGAGTAAATGCCGCAAAATGACCTCCAGAACACTTACCTCAACTGGTTACCGATTTCATCTCATATAAATTCTCGTAGCAGCAGAGCAGGATATAATTGGAATGCATGAGTGGAGTCTTCCACGAAAAAGGAGAATTGCCTGGACAGGAACAGCGAATACAATCAACCGTTTTTGACAACAACCGAATTGTAAATTTTCACGTTATTGGTATCCAGGCATATGTATTGAATAATTATCATCCATAAAAGAAATTTTAAAGGGTTACGAAAAATTTACTTTTATTTAAACGGCATGCGATCGTACATATACCATAAATCCTCTCCATTCTCTTCCATCATGAACCTGATCCTTCCGCACCTGCTGCATCGTATGATGATTTTTCTGGGCACTTTCTGGTTTTCAGTATCGACTTCGAATGATATAGAATAGGATGTAATACCGCAACTGCATACCGCTGCAAATTCTTCTTTCATTTTATTTCCCATATTCATATTTGGATGACAGACAATACTCCACGTCAATTACCGGTAAAGGACATCCAATTTACTGGTGAATCATATGTAACGAATGAAATCTTTTTCCTGACCAGATTCCTGGCATCTCTGTCTTAATTATTTCTTTAAATCTCATATCTATGGCAATGAAACACTTTGAACAGGAATCAGATTGTGAACAGATATCACTATCACACATTTTTCTGCCATATTACTACACTAATGCGTATATATATAATTCCATGTTAACATATAGCACGGTTTGAAAATTACACATGCTTCAATGGCCGGCAGAAGGCTTTTTTAGATGGCAGCAACTGGATTCATATATGGATCATGATTCCTTTCCTGTGGAACTCATCTCCTGGAAGAAATCGTATCATCTGGCCAAAAAACTGTCTGAATTAATCAGAACTTCAGGATACCAACCGGAAATAGTAATTGCCATAGGGAGGGGAGGTTACGTGCCGGCCAGGGTGGTCTGTGATTATCTCCTCATTGACCGGCTGACAAGCATCAAGATCGAGCACTGGGGCGTTGCCGCAGAGATAAAAGATCAAGCGATTATACGGTATCCCCTGGCTATTGATATCAGGGATTATAAAGTACTTGTTATTGATGATGTAACTGATACAGGTGAGACACTTCAGGCATGTACCGGATATCTGGAAGAGTTTAAGCCAGGGGAGATCAGGACCGGGGTATTACAACACAAAATCTCATCTTCATTTACACCCGATTATTTTGCTGATCTTGTTCGTCAATGGCACTGGATTGTCTATCCCTGGGCAATATTCGAGGATATGACCGGATTTTGCGAAAAAATTCTCACCAGGGATGCAATAAGTCCGAAAAAGATAATCAATTCACTTGAATCGCGGTTCGGTATTACCATTGATGAAATAATGCTGGATGAGATATTGCAGGTCCTTGTGGAAATGGGGCGGGTTATAAAAGAAAACGGATGCTACCGTACCAGCTGATTCCTTAATGCGGATGCAATACTCGCGATTGCTGCTCCGCTGGTGGAAGATGGAGGAGCCTGGTTCCGAATGAGAAGTAAGATTCCATACAGAGCGTGATTTGGTTATCTCTTTTCTGTCTGGGAATTGGATATTGCAGCCTGCGAAAGAATATACCCCTTACTGCTGATATGAGCTCTGTTACATATGCAGCCAATTCGGCCAATGCTGGCATCCCCGTCTACCCCCTTCTCGGATCAACACTGGATATATGAGCCGAAATTTGATGGTACCAGATGCATTGCACATATATCAGGAGATGAAGTTTTTCTCCAGAACAGGAGAATGGCAGGCATTACCGGCCGTTATCCGGAAATTATCGATGGATTCTCCACTGCGGTTGAGAAAGATTGCGTCCTTGACGGGGAGATTGTAATTCTAAAACAAGGCCGGACCGATTTCCCGTCACTTCAGTCCCGGGAAGGAAAAATAGATCCATTCAGGATAAAACTGATGTCTCGTGCACTCCCTGCAACATTTATTGTATTTGACATTCTTTATCGCGGAAAAAAATCTCTTATGAAATCTCCTCTTTCGGACAGATTAGAGGTATTAAAAGAAAGCCTGCATGCAAATGAGCGGGTGGAGATCTGCAGGCACATTTCAGGTGAAGGAGAACTCTATTTTCAGGCATCCGTCAGCATGGGTATGGAAGGAGTTATTGCCAAAAAAAGGGATTCCCTCTATTATCCGGGAAAAAGGAGCCATGAATGGTTAAAATTCAAGAATGTGAAAGGGTACGATATGGTAATTGCGGGATATACCCGGGGAAAGGGTATGCGGAGGAATCTCTTTGGCGCACTTATCCTGGGGGTATACGATAATTCAGGTGATCTTGTATATGCAGGGAAAGTTGGTTCCGGTTTTTCTGTGTACGAGATGGAAGACCTTCTCAAGAGACTCAGAATACTGTCCGTATCTCCATTGAAGGAAACACCAATTGAGCGTGACATCACATGGGTATCGCCAGACCTGGCAATAGAAGTGAAAGCCCTTGAGGTAACGTCAAATAAAAAGCTCCGAGCTCCTGTATTTCTCCGGATAAAGCATGATAAGCCTCCCGCAGAATGCGGACTTGATCAGCTTTCCCCCGATATTGAGAGGTAATCGACCTCTATCTAAAATATTCGTATAATGCCTGTGGCTGCAAGGTATATTGACAAAGCGCCTGCCAGATAGCCGCCCATCATGAGAATTACACAAGTCCGCCTTCGCCAGGAAAAAATCCAGGAAATTGCCGGACATATGTAAAACCCGACCACTATTATGCCGGGTACAAGTCCCCAGACGCCATATTGACTGATAAACCCGGTGAACTTTCCGATTCTCACTCTTTCCAGAAAATGGCAGACCGGATCAGATCTTGTGGAGAGAAGGTAAAAGATCTCGAGTGAAGTGAGGATTACCGATAAGGCGACCGAGGAGATGATGAGGAAGAGGGGGACTATTTCTATTCCAAGAGCAATTCCCGGAACCACCGATCCATATTCTATCAGGAATACACTTCCAACAAGAACCATTGTCCGGGAGAGAGGAATATCTGCGGCCATAGAGACGAGAACAGGAAATACAATCGAAAGTCCTGGCAGATAAAGAAGTAGCAGTACCAATGCTTTAATAATTGAGCGTCTTTCCGCTATATTATTGGAGCGCAGAGCTTTCAGACCAATCATTGAAAGATTCCTATTTCAGCCGAAATCATGTGATTTTAGTGTTGATCTTTCTTCTTTTGATACAGACTGAATATCACGGATTCGTATTCAATTCCCATGGATGGGGGGATATAGTTATACTCCTTCACCCCTGCCATAAGATGATGAATGGCTTCTTTATCACTCAATGGCTCGAGTTTGAGGACTTCATCAAAGAGAACATCAAGTCTGTCGATGCCAATTTGCCTGTCTCTGATCATTATCCTGTGGATACCCTGCATTGCGTCAGCCCCACACGGTGAAACATGTTCCCGGTCCATTATAATCGGCATCTACTAGATTCTCATAAGAATATGATAAATTCATGGGGCTGTGTTGTGATGGATATAGATGAAGCAGTAAATTCAAATTCTATAACATGCTAATATTCCGAAAAAGATAACTTATCCCGGTATTTCCGAAAAGAGACATGAATCTACATTTTGTAGATAAAATAATAGCTGTTTGGCAGGTAAGGTTGAAAAAATGACAGGAATGAAAGGACATTTTGAGAAAGGAGTGTGGGTCGAGGAAAAAATCCCGGATGAAAAGCCGGAGATTAAAGGCGAACCCATTGGCGATAGGATTGAGAAAACTCAGACAGAGATTTCACAAACCATAGGGAACGTGATTTCCTTAACCCGGGATCTATTTACCACTGAAGAAGGGAGAAAGCATATCCAGAAGAAGATCGATAACGCCGGGACTCAGCTTGACTCGGCTATACGCGATATCATGTCCCAGTCAGAAAAAGCCACAAAACCAGAAAAAGAAAAGAAAAAAGAAGGGAAATAAAAAAGGCATCAGGGTTGACTGATACATATAATAATTTCTAACTGGGATTTATTGGCTGGAATGGCATATCCTGATCAATAGCCTTGTATGTCTTCCCAGTATCGATAGTCACAAATACTATCACCCTGTCGGTATGCGTGGTTCCTTCCAGCACAATTTCTGACCCTATCTGCGGAGATTCGATAGATTGTGTCTCAACCTGTCCATCAGAGCGAATCACCGTAGCATCCATGCTTTCCACGAAACCCAGGCCCTGTCCGCCCCGGAAACTGATCGTAATGGAGGGATCTGTGGAAATCGTATTCTTTGATACCTGAATATTGACCGAATATATGGGAGGAATTACATCGGTCGGATCCGGAATAAGCGAATATGTCGTCGTGGGAGGTGTTTCAACCGTTTCTTCCGCCATAGGGGTGGCAGGGGTTGTTGCGGGGGGTTCCGGGAACTGTGAACTGCAGCCCGAAAACAGGATAGTACATACCAGTGCAGCTATGAGAACACTCAGGATTTTCATGCTATAGCGCTGAAATGTATTATTATTTGAGCATTGTTATTGGTACTGGATAATGCCTACTTGAGCATAAATTTATCAACCGGGATTACCTGTCAATAAATTCAAATTTTTCAATGGCATATCTCTTCATCAATGTCTAAATGCAAGAAACATCCGGAAAAAGATTCTACTGCATCTTGCAGGCTTTGTGGAATCGATTGCTGCGATGAATGCGCTACGTCCTCAACGGGCATCTGCAAAGGATGCATTTACAAAATGGGGATAATTGTACTTATAATAATGATTATTTCATCCTATGTTGTCTGGTTCGGAGTTATTTAATCATATATCATGTATCCATAACTTCAGGAAATCTCATTTTTTGCATCAGGAATACAGTCTATATCCCGCGAATAAGGCTTGATATCAATCACCGGCGTTCCATCAAATGCATCAAGACCTGTCACTTTAATCACATTTGCTGCTATTTCCTCCACCCTGGCTATGCCAAGCCCTATTGGATTGGGCCGATGCGGGGATCGCGTGCAAAATACCGGCCTCGGCTCAAGTGTGCCCGGAGGAACGGCAAAGAGCATGGTTCGGTCCGCCTTATCGAGCCAGTAAAGGACAAAAATATGGCTTGACCGCCCCAAATCTCCAACCCCCGGGAGAAATTCAGCCCTCACTTCAATTCGTGAAACTTCTGATGACAGCCTTCCCTGCCGGGGAGCTTGCCCAGGTTTGTGGTAAGGCGATCTGATGATCCCTATGGGAATGAGTTCCATTGATCCCGACATTATTGTTCCGTTCAATCCGGCGGAAAAAATATCTTTTGGCGGGATGTTCCCAAAGGATGTCCACACGGTGGCTAAGTTCTTATCGATTGCCCCCTTGGCACATGAATATGAGGAAGTACAGCACCACACTAAAGTGAAAATGCATATAAACCTCAAACGGTATGGGTTGTATCTTCTCAGGTGGCAGGCCAGCACCCCTATCCTCGCAGCAGTGGGCATTTTGCTTGCAACCATGGGACAGATCATGGCTGCAATCGTGGCAAATCTCATCGGCGGGCTGATCTTTTTCTGGGTGGACCGGTTTATCTTCACTTCACAGGCCCTCGCGGCCCAGTGGGAAGTAAAAGAACAAATCACCTGCGCTGACTGCGGAAGGGTAACCCGGGGATACCGTCTTGTCAAATCAGAAAATTATGACCGCAGTCATGAGGAAAGGCCTCAGTTCAGGTGTGAGAATTGCTCAACCCGAAAAGCCGATGAATTGCGGAGAAAGGGAATCAGGGTGGATTGATACAATTAAACCGGACTCCCCCTGATCTCTCAAAGCAATACTATGCAAATAAGGCATAATCGCCAGCAGATTGGTGGAATCCATAACATCTCGACACAACTAAATTAATTTTCTACCCGCCTGGGGAATATTCTAAAATACCAAAAAGCTCATATTTCTGGCAGAGGGAACACCGAAGTGAATTCATTGGATATGGAAAGAAGAGAAGCACTTTTTTCTTTTCTTCAAAGACTTGGAATTATCGGGAATCTTATCACACCGGCGCAACTGGGATTATATAACCGAGCTTTTTCTCATCGCTCCTATCTTCGGGAATGCAACCCTCACGGGGAGTTTGATGCAATCAATGCCGGTGACTACGAAAGGCTTGAATTTCTGGGTGACCGTGTATTAAACCTCATCATCGCCGAATATCTCTATAAGACATTTAATGAAACGGAGGGTGAGATGACTCCCAGAATGGAAGTCGCCAGGAACAGGAATCTCGCCGCCATGGTCCCATCCCTCGGTATAGGATTTGAAGATCTTATCATTGTTTCTTCGAAACAGGGAATAACTCCGGGGATTATCGCTGATGCTTTTGAGGCATTTGTTGGGGCGATGTACCTGGACATCGGACTTGATAAAACAAGGAATATAGTGCTTTCCCTTATTTCTGATGAGATTGATGTCTTCTCTACCGATAACAATTACAAAAAAATGCTCCAGGAAATTCTTCAGAAGAAAAAAAAACCACTTCCAGTCTATATTCTTGTCCGAAAAGACGGATTGGACCACCTGCCCACATTCACCTACAGGGTTTGTGTGGATGAAAAAACCTGTGGCCAGGGTAAGGGTCGCAGTAAGGCCCATGCCACCCAGAATGCGGCAAAAGATGCATTGGAAAAGATGGAAAGTCATCAATCTGATGAATTTTAATGAATCCGGGATTGCTTTGTACCTGCGTCATTTTTACATTTTACAGGCGGGAATCTGTCTCATACTCCATTACAGGGATATAAATATATGGAAAGGAGAGAAACTTCCGGTGGTGCAGACACATGTTCACAAAGATTCTTGTTGCCGCTGACGGCTCTCCCATAACCAGGAAAGTATTGAATGCAGCATCTGAAATTTCCGGCATGAGCGGGGGTGAACTCCATCTCATCTATGTAATCGAGACCGGATGGTCAGAAGGAGACCTGGCACGGGAACTGGTTATAAAAGAGATGGAGGAAGAATCAGAGGCTATAACAATGGAGATGAAAAAATCCCTTGCAGCGACCGGAAAAGATGTGAACGTCCATATCAAACGAGGACATCCAGGAAATACCATAATAAATACGGCCGAAGAAATCGGGGCTGATCTTATCATAATCGGGTCAGTGGGACGTAGCCAGATAGAGAGAATGATGGCAGGAAGTGTCAGTACGTACGTAGTCACGCACAGCCGTATGCCGACACTTGTGATAAAACCATAAATATTATCCCCAGATAAGGAATCCGGATACTGGAAATTTTTCATCAACTTTATCAAGGATTTCGGGCGCTGGAATTAAATGCCTGTGGAGAATTATACTCACTGGTGAATTTTCATATGAAGATCTTATATATCTATGCCCACCCGGAGCCCAAATCATTCAACGGGGCACTCAAGGACACTGCCATGGTCGCACTGTCAGAAATGAAACATTTTGTGAAGGTATCCAACCTCTATGCCCTAAAATTCAAGGCAGTTCTTGATCAAAACGATTTCAGGATACGAGGAGACACTTCGGCGTTCAATCCCGCGTTCGAACAAATCCATGGAGTAGAGACAGGGAGTCTCGCCCCGGATATCCAGGAAGAGATAGAGAAAATTGTATGGGCAGATCTTCTGATATTTCAGTTCCCGGTATGGTGGTCATATATGCCTGCCATCCTCAAAGGCTGGATAGACAGGGTTTTCGTGCAGGGATTTGTAGTTGACATCGGAGCCGGAAAAGTCTATGAAAATGGTCTCCTTAAAGGTAAGAAAGCAATGATAGTGGCCACCACCGGGTCTTCCCTGGAGATGTACTCTTCCGGAGGTGTGCATGGGAATCTTGAGGACCAGATCTCCATCATTACGCATAACATCTTCGAGTTCACAGGACTGTCGGTTCTTCCAGGTTTTATTGTATATGGTGCAGCAGGAATGTCATATGAACAGGGTAAGAGAGAGTTAGCCCGTTACCGCGAAGCACTCATGAAACTCTGAAATATACACCGCCTCCATTTCCCTCTCCATCTGTTCCATAATCCCAAACGCTTTCTGAAAAGCGGATAATCCTGATTACCAGGACAGATATTATTTTAGCAAAATATTCAATATCAGTGAAGACAAGTCACGATCTATTATGTGGAATCGATACCTCCTTGTGACTCTTTCCCTCATTTTTATCATTATTTGCGGTTGCATAGGGCCATCGGAAGAACCTTCCCCGGCAATCCCTGATGCCGCTGCCACTACGGTCATACCAAAAACCAGGGCTGTTGATATCGCGCATGAGGACAATATTTCAGTGCCTGCGGCGAATGACTCTGGATCCGTATCTGGATCCACGATTCCTCCCGGGATTATACCCTCTTCAGTTACTGCGTCTCCAACTCCCACAACAAGCGCTCTTTCCCCGTCCCAAACCACCGCCACATCTGCGA
This sequence comes from Methanoregulaceae archaeon, assembly GCA_035528475.1. Classification (GTDB taxonomy): domain Archaea; phylum Halobacteriota; class Methanomicrobia; order Methanomicrobiales; family Methanospirillaceae; genus SD8. Next base: position 13,382 of record DATKYO010000112.1, read on the forward strand.
CTCCCTCACCCACAGCAGGCATAACTCCTCCCCAACCCCCTCCGGCAGTTTCCGTACCTGTTCCGTTGCCCCCATCAGTAACCTCCGGTTCGTCTACTCCATCAGTTCCCCCTGTGCCCTCCACGCCTTTGCCTACCGCCTCGCCTCCTGTTCCTACACCACCGGGAAGCGGGACAAGCCCGCCCTATCCAATCCCGCCGGCCACATTTGTAACGCCTGTTCCCCTCACAACACTGACCACCATTCCAACACCGGTTTCCCCTACCACGCACCCTACATGATGAGGGATAACACAATACTCTTTTATCCCCGCGGACATCAAAAATCTCACAAAGTCTCGCTCTTCTCCGGCTTTGGATGATGATTGTGATGAAACCAACGACTATGTTCAGGAATTATGCACTGGATGATGAAATCCTGGTTATGCCCGTTGTTCATGATGCACTATGTGCAAAAATTGCGGAGGACACAGGTTTCAAGGCTATTTGTTCCGCCGGGTACGCAAACAGTGCGGCTATGCTTGGCAAACCTGATGTATCACTTCTGACTATGACCGAGATGGTGGAATGTACAGGAAGGATCGTGGATTCCGTGTTGCTGCCGGTCTTTGCCGATGCGGATACGGGGCATGGAAATGTGACTAATGTCAACAGGACTGTCCGTTTGTTTGAAAAAGCAGGGGCCGCAGGTATACTTATAGAGGACCAGGTCCAGCCAAAGAGATGTGGGCACATGTCCGGGAAACAGGTTATTCCTCCGATGGAAATGACTGCGAAGATAGAAGCTGCCCTGGATGCCCGTTCTGATCCGGATTTTACCATTATGGCCCGGACCGATGCCCTGGCTGTGTCCGGCATTGATGATGCCATCACCCGGGGAAGATTATACAGGGATTGCGGCGCCGATATGATTTTTGTTGAGGCCCCGGAATCGATCAAACAAATGACAAAAATAATTAAAGAAATAGATGCCCCACATCTCGCAAACATGATTCCCGGGGGAAAGACGCCCCTCCTTTCTGTAAAAGAACTCCATGCTATAGGCTATGCAGTAGTTGCGTATCCAACAGTCTGCACCTATACGATAGCCAGTGCCGTCCGCAAGGTGTTTGGAGAGTTGGAGAAAGGATCACTTGGCCAGGTTCGAGAGGATATGATGAATTTTGATGAATTCAATACCCTGGTGGGTCTTGAAGAAATCAGGGAAAAAGAACTTCATTATTACAGGTATTGTGAATGAGTTTACAGGTATTGTGAATGAGTAATTTTTTTCGCCCCAGTATACGTCCGCAAAGATAACTGTGAAAAATGGATCTTCTTATCCTCCGGCCCTGAACATATCCAGGGATCGAAGAGAGAAACATTCCTCATATATCTCTGCATAATTTTGGTTATCGGGGGGAGCGTAAGGGGGCGGCGTATAATCGAGTATGGCCCTGATCCTTTTTTTTCTTGCAAATGATCTTTTCCTCACAAGATCCTTTTGCATCTGCAGGGGCAGGGGGATTTCATGTATATCCCGGTGGCAGTCCGGGCATAGTACGAGTATCTTCTTCTGGGGATCCGGAGTAGGAAGATAAGATCCGGTATCATCCACCAGAAGATGTAAATCAAGAATAGCAGGTGATTTGGTCTCCTCGCACCATTCACACCTGAATTGTACCGCGAGTTTTATTTTCATTTCCTGGATATTACTTACCATTCCCCGTGCGGGCATAGTCATTGGAGAGGTCTCCTTGATCTTGTGAATGGCAATAGTCACACAAAAAGCTATGGGATTGCATGTTCACGGCTGCATCGACGGCAGTGACTTTTGAAATAAGCCATGCGAAGGCCCCATATGCTGAAAATGGAAAAGAGAACTCAATACATTGCAAATTCGGGATTCTTAAAGAAAATTCACGGAATCCCTATAAAAGATCCTTTATTCTTCGTTTCACAAATTCGATGAGTTCTTCGGATTCATCATCGGCAAATTGAATGAAACTTTGATATGCCACCTGTGCTTCCAAAAAACGCGAGAGTTTTTCACAGGCCAATCCCTTGTGTAAATATGCCCTTGAATATTGAGGATTAAGACTGAGTGCCTGATCGAATTCAATAACTGCTGCTTCGGATTGGTTTTCCTTATAATAGATACTTCCCAGGTTGTAATGGGCTTCAGCCAGTTCCGGATCGATTTGAAGGGCTTTTTTAAAATCAGCAATTGCTGCCTCAAATTTATTCTTTCTCCGGTATTCAATCCCCCTGTTATAATACGCAGGGGCATGATGAGGGTTTAACTCAATTACTGTTGAAAAATCCGATATCGCCCTGTTATACAGTTCTTTCCCGGAATATGCATTTCCCCTGTTATTATAGGCTTTTTCGTTCTCCGGATCGATCTCTATGGACCTTGAATAATCTATGACCGCTTCATCGAGAAGTCCCATCCTGTGATAGGCAACACCACGGTTGTAATACGCTTCGGCAAAATCAGGTTTTATCTCAATTGCCCTGAAAAAATCAGAGATTGCCAATTCTATCATATCGCGTTTGCCATATTCGATACCCCTGTTATAGAATGCTGTTGCATTTGCAGGATTTATCTCAATAGCCTCTGAGAAATCGCTAATCGCTTCGTTATTCATTCCTTTGCCCGCATACGCATTACCCCTGTTATTATAGGCCTTTTCATTGTCAGGCACAAGTTCTATTGTACTGGAATAATCCCTGATCGCCTCTTCGAGGAGACCCCTTCGGTGGTATGCGACCCCGCGGTTATAGTATGCGTCTGAAAAACCGGAATTGATCTGAATTGCTTTATTAAAATCTTCAGTTGCTTCACTAATCATCCCCATCTCTCCGTACACAAGCCCACGATTGTAAAAAGCATTACTATTATCCGGATTAATCGCTATTGTTCTTGAAAAATCGCTAATCGCTTCATCATATATTCCTTTTCCGGCACAGGCGGATCCCCGGTTGTAATATGCCTTTTCATTCCCCGGATTTATTTCAATGGCCAGAGTATAATCCTCGATGGCATCGTCAATTTTCCCCTGTTTTTCATATTCTATCCCCCTCATATTATAGGCCATATCATCTTCAGGAAAGATTTCAATTAGCGCAGTAAAATCAAAAATTGCGTCTTCTTTTTTACCCATCCGGCTGTACATAGTCCCTCTTCTTCGAAGGGCTTCAATAGATAGTGAATTCAACCGAAGCGCCGTTGAGTAATCTTCTACTGCCCGGTCATACTCTCCCACTCTTCCATATTCGCTTCCTCTTTCGATATATGCTTCATAGAATCTGGGGTTTATTTCAAGAGCCTTTCCGAAATCGGATATTGCTTTTTCCTGATTCTTGCATTTACTGAAATCAATACCACGTGAAAGATACGCTTCTGCACAAACAGGATTGATTTCAATAGCCATGGAAAAGTCAGCGATGGCCCGTACCCACGAACCGGTCTGGTGAAATTGATGGCCACGCCTCATATACGCTTCCAGGAAATCCGGATTAAGCTGGATGGCTGAAGAAAAATCCTGTATTGCGTCTTTCGAATTCTCAAGTGCTGCGAGTTCAATCCCCCTCCTGTAAAATGCTTCTGAATTTTGTGGATCCTGGGCAATTGCCAGGGTAAAATCTTCAATTGCAGCGCTTTTTTCCGATATTTTGCTATAATCAAGCCCTCTATGGAAGAATACCCCTGGTGTATCAGGATTCAACTCAATCGCTTTTGTATAATCGCGAATTGCCATATCAGAAAGCCCGATACCTGAAAATTCCATTCCCCTGTGGTAATAAGCGTCTGCAAAACGGGGATTCAATTCAATTACCTTTGAATATTCTGATATCGCCCTGTCCGGCAGACCTGCCTTATGGTAATCAAATCCCCGCCTGAAGAATGCACTGTCGTTTTTGGGATTGATTTTCAATGCACTGCTGAAATCTGCAATTGCTTCTTCAATCATTCCAAGGCGGTCATATTCATTTCCCCGGTTATAATATGCTTCATAAAATGCGGGATCAATATCGATTGCCTGGGTAAAATCAGAAATTGCCCACTCTGAATACCCTCTCTCTGAATATTCAAGTCCCCTCCTGTTATACAATTCCGGATCATCGGGATACCTCGAAATATCATCGGATAATTCAAAAATTATGGCAGACAAGGGTAAATTCCGCTGTCTTTCCACCCTTTCGGCCTCAAATTCTGATTTCACTTCAGATTGCTGCTTTTCGAAATCACTTTTTATTCCAGGAGTGACGGATAAGTCAAAGGTATCATAACTGGAAAAATCAACCCGTCCTGAACTCTTCTGATTGTCTTGCCATGCATCTGATGAAGATTCATTTGATTCGAGCATCCTGATAGCCTTGGAAAATTGTGCGACAGCATCATCATACAGTCCCAGCCTGATTTGCAGAACTCCCAGATTATTATATGCCTCTGCAAAACCCGGGTTACATTCGATTGCTTTCGTATAGTGGGCGATTGAATTGTCGAAAAGACCTATTTTTGCATATTCCACACCAAGATTGTTGTGTGCTTCGGTGTATCCCGGATCTAGTTCCACACAAACCAGGTAATCAGAAATCGCCGCATCGGGATCTCCCTTCTTCCCCAGCAACACCCCGCGATTGTAGTAAAAAAATGGATTATCCGGTTTTATCGCAATGGCATGACTGTAATCAGCAAGGGCATCGTCAATGTATCCCAGTTTGGAAAACTCCACACCTCTGTTAAAATACGCTTCAATGAAGTTCTGGTCAATATCAATTGCCTTCGAATAGTCCCTGACAGCGGCTTCATGCCTTTCTGTCCTTGCAAAAACAACTCCACGATTGGTAAAGGTGGCCGCATTATGCGGGTCCAGCTCTATTGATCGTGTGAAATCATCAATTGCTTTTTCATTTTCCCCAATCCGGGCATATTCTACTCCCCTGTTATAGTAGGCCTCGCCAAATTGCGGGTCTGCATTGATAGCAGAGGAATAATCCCTGATAGCATGCTCGAATTGCCCCAAAAAGGAATATGCCACGCCACGATTATAATAAGCCTCCGTGAAATCGGGATTGAAACGAAGTGCTGCATTATAATCGTTTATTGCAAGTTCATACGCCTTTTTCGCAACGTACGCAACTCCCCTGTTGTTATACGCATCAATATCATCGGATTTCACTTCCAGTGCCCGGGTATAATCTCTAATCGCCTCATCGAGGAATCCCTTCTGATGGTAAGCCATGCCCCTGTTATAGTAAATTTCGCCGTCCAGAAAGTCTCCTCCCTTTCATCACATCCAAATGCCCGGAATTGAGTCGATTTATTCAGTTGTTGTTCTTTTTATAATTTACAATATAGTTTTCTGTCTGATTGCAGAATTCGTTTTCATTATCCGGCAACCTGGTTGAGTCACACGTCCAGTTCCGCCTGATAACATTAGACTTTTCACAAATTATTGAATTGAAGTGCAGTGATGACAGTGCGATGACTGCATACATTTTGTGCCCTTCCGGTTTGGAAATATGTGTACAGGCCGGGAAACGAGGTACGCCAATTATAAATTGGATCCTCCAAAAAAATGGCGATATTTAAGGATTGTATTTGATATGTTCACAATTGTTGTGTCTTTTTAGGAGTTACCGGACCCTGTGATCCGGTTAAAATCGGTCTTAAAAAAGGAGGTATCCGCGCTTGAGTGGATGGAATGCAGAAAAGATGAGAGATTCCCCGGGTAAAAGACGGTACAAAACAGGTGATTACTCCTGGAATTGAAAAACTAATTTCAATATGAATTCTCTAAAATCAAGGGTACCCGGCGTTTTTTGGAAGAGCGGTCGTTTCATCCCACGGGTATTGCCGTTATCTCAGGATGCCCTTACCTCCGAACCGATACTCTTTCACTGACACGATTTTATTCATGATAATAATCGATCTATTTTGAAATTCCTGCTTTTTTTATCAGATAATAACATCCGCCAAGCGCAATGATAATCACCCCAAGGCCAACGAGGTATCCGGAGTCCGACGGTGAACTGCTGGAGAAAGGATCCAGGAGAATGATCTTCCTGGAGACCGCAATAATAGCAAGGAGTATTATTATCTCAAAATGTAACTCGTTTTTTGTGAGGTAAGCTTTTATTGTTTCCATCAATTCGATACCAATCAGGATGAGTAGGAAAAATCCGAAAATATTGAGAATTTCTTCATTATTTAATCGAAAGGTAAAATCAATGAGTAGTGATTCAATAAGGATGATACCCAGTTCGATTACTGCAATTAATATCACCCCGGCAAGCATTACCAGGAGAACAAAATAGATGCCCCGCTCAAACCGGTTCAGATTTTCAAGCATACTTAATCCTCGGATACATTTTCCCAAAGGTTGTATATGAGGTTATTGTATCCTTCCAAAATATTCGGATGCTGAAGATGAAAGATTTAAATAAACGGAGTTCTCCCAACATATATACTATGAAGGTGAATTTTACATGAATCAGGTATATCCAGCATTTATCCGCATCATTGTTTTTCTACTCGTCCTCTTACTTATTCCTCTCGCATCGGGCCAGGCTAATCCGGGTGTGATCGGAGGTGATGTGGGGTATTTCCAGGTTGAATCGAATCCTACAGGAGCCGAAGTGATTTTTGACGGCGAATTCAGGGGTGAAACTCCGGTAAGCGTCCCCGTGTTCAGCACAGCAACTCCCAGCCATACCATAGCCATTTCAAAACCGGGATATTTTCCCTGGATAAAACAATATTCCCAAAATCCAGCTCCCGGGAAAACCATCCAGGTTTATGCCCAGATGGAGCCAAGCACATCATTCGGCACCCTGGTAGTCACTTCATCTCCTTCCGGCGCACTTATCACGGTTGACGGAGGCAAGGGCCAGCAGGCTCCCTGGACATATACTGATGTTACCGCAGGGAGCCATATCGTGCAGGCATTTCTCTCCGGATATGATACATATGCTGAGATAGTGAATGTCCCTCCCGGAGGAACCGCAACAGTAAATGCACTGCTTGTTCCCCTGACCAATGTTGGGTCGCTCCAGGTGAAAACATCTCCCGGAGGTGCCGATGTGTATATTAACGGAGTATACAGGGGGTCTTCTGACACAACTGTGGGAAACCTCGCTGCCGGGAAACATTTTGTCCAGCTGAAACTTGCGGGATATCAGGACTGGACCTATACAATTGAGATTCTGCCAAATCAGGTGACATTCCTCGATGTCCCCCTGTCGATACGGACCAGTCCGACTACCGGGGACATCCAGGTTGAGTCTTCTCCACCGGGAGCGGCAGTATTCCTGGACGGCGTCTATCAGGGACGGACACAGGGCACCAATCCTCTTGACCTCACAGGTGTCAGTCCGGGAACGCACCCACTCAGTATCCAGCTTGAAAATTACCAGGATTATAACACAAGCGTGGATGTCAGGACAGGCCAGACCACCACTGTCAAAGCCACGCTCGTCTCCAGTCCCTCACCCGGACAGAGCGGAACAATCCAGATAAGTTCCCAGCCGTCAGGTGCAAATGTCTTTATTGATAATGTCTGCCGGGGGATAACCCCCCTCACACTCCCTTCACTGGGGACAGGAACCTACTCACTTGCTGTCAGGCTGGCAGGCTATAATGACTACTCCACTACAATTGTTGTCAATGCAGGTCAGGCCCTCCAAATCGAGGCGGCCCTTACACCTGTGGCCACATCTGCAGGCACTATCCCCCTTGTTCTGGTTCTGTCCCTATTCATTGCAGGCATATGGTTCATGCACAGGCGGACCTGAATTACCATTTTTTTGATATAAAAAATTGGAACGATAAAATATTTTAATTGAAAATTCCAGCCCCGTTTAGGAATACATCAATTCCATTTCCGCTGATAGACTTTTTTTAACGTTGTGAAAACGAAGGATTATCAGAGGGTTGGTAATTATGCGACGTACACTCCAGGAGGGATTGAATTTTAAGTCTCCATGGATCCTGTACAACCTGCATATCCATCATATACCGCCATTTCATAGTTTCGCATCCTTGCCTGCAGACAGTTATCCAAGACTCTTTTTCATGAGGTACCGATCCTCACCAGGTCCGAAGTATTCGGGCAGCATTTCCACAATTTCAAAGTCAAGCCCGGAATAAAGACGCATTGCAGACTTGTTATCAGGAGCAACGGAGAGCCACGCTTCATGTATTCCTTTTGCATGAAATCTGTTGCACAATTCTTCAACAAGTATCCGGCCCAGAGACCTCCCCCTATGATTTTCTTTCACCTTTAATCGCAGGATCCACGCTTTTTTGGAATTATCCTGGACACCTGCACCCACGGTATAACCTGTTACCCCGGATGAATTCCCTATCACAAGAAAAGTATCCGGGAAAAGCTCCCGGGCCTGTCTTAAAAATACTGCGGCGCTGTAAAACGAATGGTTCCCTCCTGCTTCAAGGCATGTTACCGCAAAAAAGTCCATTTCCCTATATTCCCTCACAGGAAAATACATACAAGTAATATTTTTGAAGATATATTGTATTCTTCAGTTTTTTTATATTGTATTCTTCAGTTTTTTTGGATCTTAGAACCCATGGCTGAATATACAAAAGTTGATATGGGTATGATAATTAAATAACTTTAATATAATTTCCCAGGGGTTTTCATGTCCACCATCTCTATCCTTTTATTTGTCACCTGATGAAAAGAAAGGACCTCGGGGGATTATCGGAGGAATGTAAGGCCGTGCAAATACGAAATTTACTTCCGATTGTCATTCTGCTCCTTGTCGTGGCCATTATTGTAGGACTTATTCTTAGCACCCAGTTTGTCATGATGCCCGGGATGGAGAGAATGGAGGGCGCATACGCGTATACTAATCTCGAGAGAGGAATGAAGGCAGTTGAGAACGATGCCACAAATCTTGGATTATTTGTCAGTGACTGGGCTTCATGGGATGACACGTACCAATTCATTGAGGATGAAAATTTCAGGTATATCGAATCAAATCTGGTAGATGAGACATTTACTGGAAGCAATATCAATTTCATCCTTTACCTGGATACCGAAGGAAACATCATTTATTTCAAAGGTGTTGATTTCAAAGAGGAAGAGGAAGAAATAGAAGTTCCTGAACAAATGGTGAAAGAGTTGGTGAATTTGCGTATAGCCGGCCATCCCGAAACCATTATGAACAAAACCCAGGGGCTGTTAGCCCTTCCCGAATCGCCTGTCCTGGTTGCTGCTGCCCCTATATTGCGAAGCAATGATTCCGGGCCGGCAAGAGGCACTCTTGTCATGGGAAGGTACTTTGATCATGACGAGGTTTTACGAATAAGTGATCAAATAGGCACAGAAATATCCCTGTATCCCCTTTCCAGCCCCTATATTTTTGAAGGGCTGCGCATTACAGATGCTGTGAATACATCAGATCTCAGGCTTGTCGCAATTTCTGATGATGCCAGAAGTATTTCAGCCCTGTCAACAATCAATGATGTCGGTGGACACCCGGCATATATCATGAGATTGAATATGTCAAGAGATGCATTCCAGCTTGGCATCGAATCCATTTTTATCTTTCTCGTTCTTGTTGTCGTGATCGGAGGTGTCTCATTCCTTGTTATCATGCTAGTGGTGCGTAAGAGGTTCATCTCACGACTGGAAGATCTGAATAATCAGATAGAGAGAATAGGAAAAGAACAGGATTTTTCCGGTGAGGTTTCACTAAAAGGAAATGATGAGCTTGTCACCCTCTCCCGCAGTTTCAATGGAATGCTTCGATCCCTGAAAGATCATATCGCAGATCAGAGACAGGCAGAGCAGAGAGCCCGCATTGCAACCGAAAAACTCCATCTTCTTACCAGCATTACCAGGCATGACATCCTGAACCAGATTACAGTAATAATGGGTCATACCGATCTGGTATTGGACCGCATTGACGAAGGATATCCCATACATTCACATGTTGAACAGATTGAAAGGGCTGTTGGAAATATTACTGATCTTATTAGTTTCACCCGTGATTATGAAAAATTAGGAATGAATACACCGGAATGGCAGAATATTTCCAACCTGGTTCAGAATGTAATGGATAAAATTGATGCACACAATCTTTTTGTCGATATTACAACAGGGAGCCTGGAGATATTCGCAGATCCTCTCCTGGAACGGGTCTTTTATAATTTATTTGATAATACCCTCCGCCACGCCCGGACTGCCACCCAGGTCTCGGTTTCGTTTTATTCTTCGGATGGCCATGGGACTATTGTGTATGAGGACAATGGAACCGGTGTGCCGCAGGACATGAAAGAGATGATATTTGAAAAAGGAGTTGGGAATAATACCGGCTTTGGGCTCTTTTTATCCCGTGAGATATTATCCATTACAGGAATTTCAATCCATGAAAATGGGGTGCCTGGCAGCGGTGTAAAATTTGTGCTCCATATTCCTGATTGTGGTTACAGGTTCGCAAAAAGTGGAATGGATACACAACAGGAATAATGCCATTTTATTAGAGAATTCGATCTATTCGGGTGCATGCTCACCCGGAACCCACCGTTCCCCTGTAGTCAAATATTCTTTTTTCCATATGGGGACCGATTCTTTAATCGTATCGATGATGTATTCACAGCCTTCAAATGCTGCTTTCCGGTGAGGAGCCCCTACAACGATAAGCAGAATTGTATCTCCCACGTTCATCTTGCCGATACGGTGAATTATATCCACGCTGTTTAAGGAGAATTTGTTTATCGCTTCCCCCGCAATCCTTATGAGATCCTGTTCGGCCACTTCTTCATATGCTTCCAATATGATATGTTCTATGCCGTCGTCTCTCACAACACCTGTAAAAGTGACTATCCCGCCTGTTTTTTTCGTTTTGGCGGCTTCGATATAACGCTGTATATCGATTTCCCCTTTTGTCAGCGCAATCATTCTCAGTATTTCTCCTATCCCCCGGCAACCGGAGGAAATATGGCCACCTCATCTCCGTCTAGAAGAACGAGAGATTCTCGTTCATGGCCACTAATCCGCTTTTTATTCACCATTATTATCACATATCCCTTCAGGGTTCCATCCTCTTCACACAGCATTTCCGCGGCTTCCGGAGATCGATTCGCAATTTCTTGTATAACGGTTTTAATGCTGCTATCCATGGGAATATCGAGTGTGAAGCCGGAACCCAATACTTCTCTGAATCTGGCAAATGCCTTAATGTTGACAATCATAGAATTCACTGATTCTGTCATTCTTTATTACTGCAACGTCTGCAACCGGGATATTTCTCCAGCGGAATACTTGTCAGTTCGGAGGAAAGCCCATCCCAGATGAGGAGCCGGTTTGTTATCAGATCACCTTTTCCCAAAAGGTACTTGATGACTTCATTCGCCTGTATCAGCCCAATAATCCCTGCAGTTGTTCCCATGACCGGAGTATTTTCTTCTGGCGGCGATTGAGGGAATATACACTCCAGACAGGGTGTATCCCCCGGAATTATTGTTGTCACCTGACCTGAAAAACCTCTGACTGCACCATGGAAATAGGGAATTTTTCTTTTAATCGATGCCACGTTGAGTATATATCGTGCAGGGTAATTATCCAGTGCATCAACAATCAGATCCATCCCTTCGATCAGCTCCCAAACATTTTGTGCATCGATGCGCACGGGCCTTGGATCCACATCGATTCCGGAATTGATGGAATTGATCTTCTCTGCAGCCGATGTCACCTTGAGCTTTCCGATATCCGGCTCACCATGAAGGATTTGCCGGTTCAGGTTCGTCAGGTCCACTACATCATCGTCTACAATCCTGATATGCCCCACACCGGCAGCAGCAAGATACAGCGCGACTGGAGATCCAATCCCTCCGGCACCGGCAAGAAAGACTCGTGATTCGTGAAGGCTTCTCTGCCCTCTTTCTCCAATCAGCTCGAACTGACGCCTGTATCGTTCCAGATTTTTACTGTCAAACATATCACGTCACCGATACTTCCAGGGTGTATTGCAGACTCTCCTGACAGAGATTTGAATTGCAGGTTCCGTGCATGCAAATCGTGAATGCATGCCTTTTTTCAGGGGGCTAATGTAGTAATATTATCCCGCTGACCGGAAATAATGTATCCCGTTAACATCACACATACCTGGCCCCGGTGCACACAAAGCGGGTCAGGAACGGAGATTGGTATCATGCCCATGAATGAGAAGAAAGCCGATATTATCCGATATATTAAGCAAAATGGACCCTTTATCATATCGTATTCCGGGGGAGTGGACAGCAGTCTTCTCGCGGCTTTAGCCGATTTGGTTCATGGGGAAAAAACCTGTTGCATTTTCCTTGATTCCGGCCTTGTTTCAAAAAAAATGATTGAACAGGCCAAAAAAAGAGCAAATGAACTTGGAATCGAGTATGAAGTTATCAGGCTTCCTGTAATTGATGATCCTGAATTCCGGAAAAACCCAAAGAACCGTTGTTATATCTGCAAGAAACTCTCATCGGAACTATTAAACACGGTAGCCCGTTCCCGGGGTTATTCGGGCGTTGCTGACGGAGTGAATATAACCGATCTTTCGGAATTCCGGCCAGGTCTGGTTGCATGCAGGGAAGAGGGGATACTGCACCCGTTCGCTGACTGTGGGATTTCCAAGGAAGATATCCGGGCTATAGCAGAGGAGTGTGGATATTCATTCTGGGATGCCCCTTCAGGTACCTGTCTTGCCACCAGAATTCCATATGGAGATGAAATAACTCCCGCACTTCTCCGTAAAATAGAGGAAGCTGAAGAGGCCATCTCTGCCTGCGGCTGTTCAGTGGTCCGTGTGCGGGCATATGAGGCGCTGGCAAAAATCGAGGTTTTGCCCGCGGAATTTCCCAGGATCCTCGCTGATAGAGAGTCGATAATTGCCCGCTTCAGAAAGATTGGTTTCGAACACGTGACCCTTGACCTGGAAGGTTATAGAAGCGGCAGCATGGATGAACCTGACAGATAATACCGTTTGAATGGAATAAATGCGGGAAAACTTTATGTATCCTGATGTTTTACCTCAAAAATAGATTATGAAGACATTTCGGTATATTATAGGGGCAATCCTCTTGATTTCACTGGTGTTGATACCCGCATCTGCATCAACTTTGACAATTGAGAGTGGATATGCCCAGAATTCGGGGGACACGATAAACCTGAGTATTATTCTTGATGAGGCCCCTGAAGGTTTGGCAGGATTCAATATCACCTGTGAGGTAACAAATCCACAGATCCTGGATATTTCTTCGGTATCATTTCCTGCCTGGGCAGGAATTCCTAATACTTCTGTATTGCCATCAGACACCTGTTGGCTTGCAGCAGCCGATGCCGGCTATCAGATCAACCCGGGCGACACCGACATTCTCCTGGCTACCTTGACTGTGACAGGCACGCAATTCGGAACCACAGATATACGTGTAACTGCATGGAAAGTCCAGAACGAGCAGGGAAGCAATATGCAGGTGACAACCAGGAACAGCACCGTGACTATCGGGGTACTTCAGCCACCCATCGCCGCCTTTTCCTCTTCGCCCGACTCCGGCCCTACACCACTCACCGTACAGTTTACCGATCAATCTACAGGAGTGGTGACAGGATGGTGGTGGGATTTTGGTGACGGTACATATTCTGCCGCGATAAATCCGGAGCATGAATTTGGCAACCCGGGTGATTATTACGTCTATCTGACTGCTTCCAATGATGCGGGAAGCAGGCAGGCAGGCCAGGTCATTCACGTCACGGGGGACACAAAAGAATTTATTCGTGTTCTTGGAGATGGTTGGAATATTCTCTCAACTCCAGTGCTCCTTGATGGCGAAAATTCGACATTTCCCGCCATCTTTGATCAGGA
>DATKYO010000113.1:0-17117 GCA_035528475.1 Methanoregulaceae archaeon
CACTACCACTCCGACTACTACTATCCCCACTACCACTCCGACTACTACTATCCCCACTACCACTCCGACTACTACTATCCCCACTACCACTCCGACTACTACTATCCCCACTACCACTCCGACTGTGTCTCCGCAATTGCCCCATCTCTTCTACGGCAACGTCACGATGGGCGGAATTCCCGCGCCTGTGGGAACAAATGTCACTGCAGTGGTAACAGGAGGCGGAGGGTTCATTGTCACTGATACGGAAGGAAAATATGGAAGTCCGGATTTCATTGGGGAAAAACTGATTGTGCAGGGTTCAATCCCGGACGGGGCTCCAATCGAGTTCTATGTAAACGGGAACAGGGCCGAATGCTATGATGTTGCGTCCGGTGGCAGCTGGGAGATGACCTATCCATTTGAATCAGGCGAGGAGACGGACCTCAATCTCAGGGTGCTGGAGCCGACAACAGTTCCAACGACCACAGTGCCTACCACTACTCCCACCACCACGGTCCCAACAACTACTCCGACCACCACAGTGCCTACCACTACTCCCACCACCACAGTCCCAACAACTACTCCGACCACCACAGTGCCTACCACTACTCCCACCACTACGGTCCCAACAACTACTCCGACGACTCCTGTTCCCCCGGAGCTGCCTCACGCATTCTATGGCAATGTATCAATTGGAGAGAATCCCGCACCTGTCGATAGCAATATCACCGCACTTGCAACAGGCGGAGGCGGATTCGTCCTGACTGATACTGAAGGAGAATATGGTGGCCCTGCCGGACTAGGAGACAAACTGCTGGTCCAGGGAACAATTTCTGAAGGATCGCCCATCTCCTTCTATGTCGACGGATTCATTGCCCAGTGTTATGACGTGAATTCCAGCGGGCCCTGGCAGGACACATATCCATTCCAGGCAGGTGACGTGACCAGGCTGGATCTCCGAATATCTGGATTATCGGCTGATTTCACCGCAAATACTACTTCAGGATACATCCCCCTGGCAGTCCAGTTCAACGATCTGTCAATTGGTGATCCCTTATCCTGGTATTGGGATTTCGGGGATAATACAAGTTCAATCCTGCAAAACCCGGAGCATGTCTATACCGCTTCAGGCATGTACACGGTGTCTCTTACGGTAGAAAATTCCGCAGAAAACAGCACGATAACAAAAGTTGATTATATCAATGCCGAGATGCCACCTATCGGCGGCGATATCGGGTACTTCCTGGTTCACTGCAATGTAGATGGCGCAGAAGTATCCTTTGACCTGGACAATATGGGGCTGATCGAGAACGGCACACTCCTGGTCCAGGTCTATGTTACTGCGTCACCATACCAGACATATACTGTCCAGAAAGCGGGATACCAGACTGTGACCCAGGATATCACAACCTATCCTGTCAAGGACGAAACCGTGGATCTGTATGTGACACTTGAACCAGTGACGGTGTTCTACATTATCAATGCCACAACAGGTGAAAACGGATCAATTGAACCATCCGGAGATGTGAGCGTGCCGGAGGGTATGTCGCAGACCTTCAACATAACCCCCGATTCAGGATATAAAGTGGCAGATGTCTTCGTGGACGGGACAGGAATTGGCGCGGTGAACACGTTCGAGTTCTCTTCGGTGTATGAAGACCACGCAATATACGCAACATTCGTTCCTGAATCGACTATCCTATACACCATCACTTCATCTGCAGGAGATCATGGTGCAATAGAGCCCGCGGGACTGATAAGTGTAGTTTCGGATGGGACGCAGGAGTTCTCGATAACACCTGATCCCGGATATGAAATTGAGGACGTGCTGGTGAACAACGCCTCGGTCGGCCCTGTATCAGCCTATACCTTTGAAAATGTGAGTGAAGATCAGTTCATCCATGCCAGTTTCCTCACAGTCCAGCCCGATGCATATTATATCAATGCCACTGCCGGCGCCGGTGGAACTATCATCCCCACGGGACTGATTACGGTTCTGCCTGGAACATCCCGGAACTTTTCCATGGTTCCGGAGTATAATTACATCATCAAGAATGTAATCGTGGACGGTGATGCAAAAGGTGCTCTTAGCGAGTATATGTTCCTGGACGTGTATTCGAACCATACCATCTCCGTCTCCTTCAGCAAGCAAGGTGGAGGCGGCGGTGGCGGCGGCGGTGGCGGCGGTGGCGGCTTCCCGGTCACCACCACCCCGACCACAACACCCACCACCCCGGTTCCGACACTGGTAAGCAGCTCGGATACGGGAGATTCAGGTGCGAATGCCACACCAGTGATCACGACCACCGCGACACAGGTCATCGAGACTACACAGACTACTGCGGTGCCGACAACGATACCCCCTGCCCAGCCATTCTGGACCAGATTCCCGCTGGCCTGGTTGTTGATCCTGCTTGCCCTCATACTCATTGGTGCAGGAATCGCGTATTATTACTACAGAAATAAGAAAGGCCAGGAAATCCTGTATGAAGAATAAATCATTTTTTTAAAAATTTATCATTTTTTTTACTTTCGCACCATACAGTTGCATATTTTTCCCCAATGGAGCCCAGTTTTTCGTATCACTTCAACGTATCGTATAATGAATCCCAACTATGATAATATTTGAAAGAGGAATAAGGAAGTAACATGGATGAAAGCCATACTATCTGGATAGAGAAATACAGGCCCGTAAAACTGGCTGAAATCGTCGGACAGGACGAGATAATTAAGCGGCTTGAATCCTATGTACTTTCCGGCGACCTGCCTCACCTTCTTTTTACAGGGAGTGCCGGCGTTGGAAAGACCACGGCTGCAATTGCATTAGCGCGGGAATTTTTCAAAGAATCCTGGCATATGAATTTCAGGGAATTGAATGCCTCCGATGAGAGGGGAATTGATGTAGTCAGGAACCAGATCAAGCAGTTCGCACGTACGGCACCTCTGGGAGGCGCAGAGTTTAAAATCCTGTTCCTCGATGAAGCGGATGCCCTGACTCCGGATGCCCAGGCCGCATTAAGAAGGACAATGGAGAACTATGCACAGTCTTGCCGGTTCATCCTCTCCTGCAATTATTCCTCAAAGATAATCGATCCCATCCAGAGCCGGTGTGCCATCTACAGGTTCAGGGCTTTGAACCGGGAGGCAGTTGGAGAGGAAATACAGAGGATTGCAGGCTATGAAGGCCTTTCTATCGATGAAAATGCAATAAATTCGATATTCGATATTTCCCAGGGGGATATGCGAAAAGCCATCAATGCACTCCAGGGAGCGGCAATACTGGACAAAAAAATCAAATCTGAAATGATCTATGCCATTACAGCCAGTGCCCGGCCCGATGAAATCGAAAAACTTCTTACACTGGCACTCAACGGCGATTTTGAAGGTGCGGAGAGTATTTTGAACACATTACTCCGTGAGCGCGGCATTGCCCCCAACGAAATGATCAACCAGTGCTACCGGGCTCTGTTGAAGTGGCCTATGGATGACGATCTTCGGGTGGCACTGATTGACCAGCTTGGCATAACCGATTTCCGGCTTTCTGAAGGTGCCAATACCGAGATCCAGATGGAAGCGCTTATTGCAAAGTTTGTGATGATTGCCAGGCGATATATCTGAGGGAAGTTTGTGGCCGAAGATTTCGAGACGGAAATTATCGATCGTGATGCAGACTGGAGTAAATTCCTCAAAAGCCGGTATAAAAAGCAATTAAACGAATTGATCAGGGAATATCCCTATCGCAGATCGCTGTTTATTGATTATCGAGAACTGGAGAGTTTCGGCAGAACCGGCATCCGTATGGCCGATGAACTCCTGGAGAAACCCGGAACGGTCCTGGAAGATGTTCGCAATGCCATAAAAAACCACCAGCTCATAAAGAAGAAAGAAGGAAAAACTCCCGCAGATATCAATATCAGGTTCGTAAATCTCCCAAGAAAGATGGGTATCAGGAATATACGCTCAGATCATATCAACAAGTTCATCAGTGTGGAAGGCATCCTCCGGAAGACAACTGAAGTACGGCCAAGAATTGTCAACGCAGTATTCCGATGCCCCGGCGGTCACAAGACTAAAAAAACACAGACCTATGGAAAATTCCGGGAACCTGAAGGATGTGCGACTGACGGGTGCACCTACAAGAAACTTGAACTCATTCTCAAAGATTCCCGGTTCATCGACTCCCAGAAACTGAGGGTACAGGAGTCACCCGAAGGACTCAGGGGTGGCGAGCAGCCCCAGACCCTGGATGTCGATGCAACAGATGACCTTACCGGACTTGTCTCTCCGGGAGATCGGGTGGTGATGAACGGCATCCTCCGTTCAATGCAGAGGGTAACCCATGGTGACAAAAGCACCATTTTTGATATTTATCTGGAATGCAATTCCATTGAAATTGCGGAAAAAGAGTTTGAAGAAGTGGAGATCGGGGAAAATGACGAGGAAGAAATCCTCCGCCTCTCGAGAGACCCGAATATCTACCGGAAGATCACTCACTCCATTGCTCCCACAATTTATGGAAACGAAGATGTAAAGGAGGCCATAGCACTCCAGTTGTTCGGAGGCATCAAAAAAGAGATGCCGGACGGAACCAATCTGAGAGGCGATATTCATGTCCTCCTGATAGGAGACCCCGGTATCGCGAAAAGCCAGCTTCTGAGGTACGTGGTGAAGTTGTCCCCCCGGGCAATCTATACAAGCGGGCAGTCATCGACATCGGCCGGACTCACCGCCACCGCGGTCAAGGACGAGTTCGGTGACGGCCGCTGGACTCTTGAGGCAGGAGCCCTGGTTCTTGCAGACATGGGAATCGCAGCAGTGGACGAGATGGACAAAATGCAGAAGGATGACCGCAGTGCCCTTCACGAAGCAATGGAGCAGCAGTCCATCAGTGTGGCGAAGGCGGGTATTACGGCCACCCTCAAATCCCGGTGTGCCCTCCTCGGAGCAGCCAATCCAAAATTGGGAAGATTCGATGATTTTGCCCCGATTGGGGATCAAATCAATATGCCTGCGTCTCTTCTTTCCCGGTTCGATCTCATTTTTGTGATGACCGATAAGCCTGATCACAAGAAAGACGGCGCAATTGCCGAACATATCCTCAAAGCCCACATTATCGGTGAGACTATTGCCCAGCACAGCAGGCAGCCCATACCAGGGGTTGATGAGGACTACATTACCGAACAGCTCAAACCTGTGACGCCGGATATCGAGCCGTCCCTGTTTCGGAAATATGTTGCCTACGCAAAAAGAACCTGTTTTCCAAGGCTCACTGATGATGCCAGGAACTCATTAATCGATTATTACATGAAATTACGTGACCTGGCATCTGAATCCACAAAACCGGTTCCTGTTACTGCACGACAGCTGGAAGCCCTTGTAAGGCTGGCGGAAGCGAGTGCCCGTATCCGGCTGTCCAATTCCATTGAAACTGTTGATTCCGAAAGGGTTGTAAAAATTGTTGATAACTGCCTTCGCCAGGTTGCATATGATGCCAAGAGCGGCACTTTTGAGATCGATAAGATTGTTACCGGTATTACGAAAGGAAAACGCGATATGATACGGATAATCAAGCAAGCGATCCGCGATAACGCCGATCACAGTGGGAGGGCGAGGATTGAAGACGTAATTGAGCTTCTTATGCAGAAAGGATTTTCCAGGGATGAAATCAGAAGCCAGATTGATATGTTCCTCCGCCAGGGTGAAGCGATGGAGCCGTCAACAGGTATCATCAAACTGATCTGATCCGCTCTTACTATCTAGGCGGAACGTCTACAAATGATCATGGTCACAGACCGTGAACAGGCAATTTTTGAAGCTGCCATCAAACTCGGTGCACTCTATCACCAGTGGGTGGGAACTCCTGTATCACCCGGGACAGCTCCCCTTCTTGCACAGGCAATCGAAGAAAGCGTAAAACTTCAGCCTTTTGTAAAAAATATACAGGTTCACCTTGACACTGATCGAATGACCCCCAATCCGTTCGGGTATTCTGAGGTAAACGGGCTGATGTTTGATGTCCATATCCATACCAGGTGGGGCAAGGCTACCTGTCATGCAAGATTATCACCAAAGGGAGACTATCCTATGATGGAGATTGTGGAATGCAATGAAGATTTCGAATTATCCGGTCACTGACGATCATATCCACATTGACCCTGTGAACGGGAGGGGGCTCGCAGCGGCAAAGGATTTCAGGAACGCCGGAGGCACCCATATCTTCCTTGTAAGCAAACCATCCGGATCTTTTGGAATCCTCCCGCGGGATGGGAACGATTTTTCAGAGGTCTTTCGCGAAACGCTGCGGGTGGCTGATCTTGTAAGGGAACTCGGGCTTACGGTATTTCCCGTACTTGGGGTTCATCCCGCAGAAATCTCAAGGCTCACCTCATATTTGACTCTTGGTGAAACGGTTGCGATAATGAAGAGGGGTCTGGAAATAGCTTCGGGTTTTATCGAGGAGGGCACCGCAGTTGCCCTGAAAAGCGGGAGGCCCCATTATGAGGTCCCGGAAGAACTCTGGAATGCATCCAATGAGATACTCAGATTCGCTCTTGCACTTGCGTCAGATTTGGGGTGCGCGATTCAGCTTCATGCGGAAAGCGGGCCCTGTGAGGACGTGGTGCAAATGGCATCCGATGAAGGACTCCCCATTCAGAGAGTTGTCAAACACTATGCCTCACCAGATACCCCTCTGATGCCATCCATGATCGCCACTAATCCTGACATTCCCGCGATGGCCAAAGATAAGCGGATTTTTACTATGGAGAGTGATTATATGGATGAAAATTCACGCCCGGGAGCAGTAATCGGACCCAAATCGGTACCCAGGATTACCAGGAAACTGTTCACCGAAGGAACAATCGGAATCGATGATGTCTGGAGGATCCACTGCGAAAGTCCGGCCAGCATCTATGGTGTGGAACTCTCCCTCTGAGGCGTACTGCTGACATTTTATTATTATCCCCCACCCATAGACTATGGATGTATCTCAAGATCCACCGCAGCCCTGACGGTGATCAGGTAGTGGCTGTCTGCGATCATGAATTGCTGAATACGCGAGTGAGGAGAGGAGAACTCGAAATCTGTATCAGCGAGGGTTTTTATGGAAACCGGCTATCAGATGCAGATGAAGTCCGGTCCGTGTTGAAAATGGCGGGTAACGTCAATCTTATGGGTGAAAGGGTCGTCGCCCTGGCAGTTGATATGGGCCTGATTGAACGTTCCAACTGTTTCATGTTCGGGACCGTACCGCATGCTCAGGTATTCAGGCTATGAAGATCCAGGAGAACCTGTGCCCAAGGTGTGGAAAACCCTCGCCTGATAGTGCCGAGTGCCCCAAATGCAGAGTGGATAAAATCCGTTGGATGTGGTGCGATTCCCGGATCCATGTTACTGAATGTCCTACCTGTGGTGCACAGAAAGATGCCGGGGCCTGGTCGAATCTGGAACGTGAACGGGCTGAAGTTGCCGCAGAGCTTGTACTCCGCGCAATACACCTGGATCCCCTTGCTCAAAATCCGGAATATGATATACGTATTGATGATATCAGTTCCAATCGGTCTGTTGCCAGCTGCACGGTGATTGCATCCGTTCTTGGTGTGCCGGTGGACGGATCGTGCACAATCGAAATCGTATGGCAAAAAGAACAGTGTAACAGGTGCAGCAGACTATCCGGTAGCTACTATGAGGGGATTGTGCAGGTCAGGGCAAAAGACAGAAAACCCTACCTGCACGAAATATCGCTAGCGGCACAAATAGCACAGGAAACTGAAAAAAAGCTTCAGGAAGGAGGAGAAAGACTCTCCTTTATCACGCGCATGGATGAACGCAGGGACGGCCTCGACATCATTGTCGGGTCGCAGCGTATCGGGCAGGAAATCTCGTCCGCTATTGTCCAGAGGCTTGGTGGAAGGGTTTCAACCCACCCAAAACTTGTTGGCGAAAGAGCTGGACGCCAGGTCTACAGGATCACCTATTCACTCAGGCTTCCAAAATTCATCCGGGGAGATATCGTTGTCCATCAGGGACAATATGGCGAAGTTACTCATGTTGAAAAGGACAGTGTAAGATATCTGGATCTTTATTCAGGAAAAATGAAATCGGCAAAAGAGAATACTATAGAACGCCTTGTAGGGAACGTTCGTGATGCGCAGAGTGCCCTCATTGTCTTTCGCGATGGAGACATGACAGGAGTAATGGACCCTGATAGCGGCATAACCATTGAATGCCAGGTTCCTCCCATTTCAGGTCTCACCGAAGGTATGGAGGTGAAGATATTGAAGGACGGACAGGATATAATCATCCTCGGGTAGTGCATGAATACCAGAATCGTCGCCCTGGAGAACCTGAATTCGGCCCTTCAGGAGGATTGGGTCGACCGGAAACGGAAACCATATGTCTGTGGAACAAAGGCATATATCCCGGTGAAGGAAGGACATCCATTCCAGGTCTCCCTTCCTCCCCGCCGCCCTTATACGGGGAGAGGCTACCATATGATTGGTCCAATGGCGATACTTCACGGGAGAAGACCATCCCATGCTGAAGTGGAGACGCTGATGCGTTGGTGCCGCCCAAGGGGAATACTCTGGATAAAATCCTACACGGGGGTAAAAAGGATCCCGGATGCTGAGCTCATCGCCGGAAAAGGGGGCGAAGTTCTCCACAGGGAGAATGGGATTTCATTCTGGCTGGATCCTGCCAGGGTCATGTTCGCACAGGGAAACCGGGAAGAGAAGGCCAGGATGAAAAAGATTATCGGGAAAGGTGAGAGAGTGGCCGATATGTGTGCCGGTATCGGATATTTTTCCATCCCTGCAGCCCTTTCAGGTGCCAAGGTACATGCGATGGACCTGAATCGCGTGGCATTCGGATACCTGGAGCGGAATATTCTTGAGAATGGAGTGGAATCAAGTGTCTTTGCCCAATGTGGAGATTGCAGAGACCTTTTGCAGGGCTCGTATGATCGGTTCATCATAGGGCATTACGATAGTATCATGATGCTCCCCACTGCCCTGGAACATGCCCACGAAGACAGTATTCTTCATGTACATTCATCCGGAATTACGACGCCAGATATAGGGTCTCTCATCAGGCGTGCAGGTTTTTATGCAGACATTCAAACAAGAAGAGTGAAAAAGACCGGGCCAGGGCAATGGCATTATGTTCAGGACGTGGTGCTTTCATGAATGAGCTTCGGACACTTGAAGGGCAGAAGATCGTACTTGCGGTCACCGGCAGCATCGCTGCCGTAGAAACGGTTCGTCTGGCGCATGCCCTCAAAAGAAAGGGAGCGGAAGTGCAGGGCGTAATGAGCCAGGCTGCCTGCAGGATAATTCATCCGGATTCGCTGACATACGCCACAGGAAGGCCGGCAATCACCTCCATATCAGGCATGGTTGAGCATGTCGCATTCTGCGGCGATGGAGGATGGGCAGACCTTTTGCTTATCGCACCATGTACTGCCAATACCCTGTGTAAAATTGCCGGTGGTATCGATGATACCAGCGTGACCACTTTTGCCACGACTGCAATAGGAAGAGGCATGCCGGTTATCATCTCGCCTGCCATGCATCATAGCATGTTCAGGCACCCGGGGGTGACCGGCTGTCTCTCCCGCCTGCAGGAATGGGGAATTCACCTATTAAATCCCCGTATTGAGGAGAAGAAGGCAAAAATCGCATCAATA
This sequence comes from Methanoregulaceae archaeon, assembly GCA_035528475.1. GTDB lineage: Archaea > Halobacteriota > Methanomicrobia > Methanomicrobiales > Methanospirillaceae > SD8. The sequence continues at coordinate 9,668 of DATKYO010000113.1, forward strand.
GACCGGATTGTACTGGCATGCGAGCGGGAACTTCTGGGAAAACCACTCGCCGGCAAACATATTCTTATTACAAGCGGACCGTGCAGCGAGCCGCTGGATGACGTGCGGATTCTCACTACCCGGTCAACGGGGCGTATGGGAGCGGCGCTGGCTTTACAGGCCTATCGACTTGGTGGTGAAGTGACAATCGTGCACAACGGGGATATTCCGTGCGCCAGGAATATCCGGATAGAACGTGCAAGTGAGATGCGTGATGCAGTGCACCACATCTGCAAGTCAGGAAAAGTTGATCTCTTCATTGGTGCTGCAGCAGTTTCGGATTTTACTCCTGTCAGGCAACCGGGGAAGATACCCTCCGGAAATGCGGTAACCATTACGCTGCAGCCTCTTCCCAAAATAATCAGCGAAGTGGCCAGAGAGTATTCTGTTCCCGCAGTGGCCTTCAAGCTCGGTGAAGAAGGGGAGGAAAGAGCGAGAATGATGCTGGGTTCGGGAATTCACCTGGTCGTCGCCAACAGACCGGAGGCCATGGGATCTCCGGACAACGATGTCGTTGTATCGGGAGAAGATATCCGCGAGGAGATCCGGGGCACGAAAGAAGAGGTTGCCATGGCGATCTGGAAAATTATTCTCCCCAGGCTTGATTCATGGGCCACCAATGTATGAAAGATGCGTTATCCATGGCGGTGATATTGTTCCATGATATTCATGACAGATGCCCCCAATATGAATATGGGATTTGATACGCGTTCATGACATCCAAAGTCACTGCATTCTGCCCCGGACACATATCCGGGTATTTCAAACCTGTCTATGGCAGAGATATAACCGAAACAGGCAGTATGGGGGCAGGAATAGTGGTGGACGAAGGCGTCACGGTCACAGTCACCCATGCGGAAAAGACCCGGATCTCGATAGTGCGTATGGATGATTCTGCAAATCGCGTGGAACTATTTTGCGGATCGCCTCCCCTGAAGAACGTGCTTGACCGCCTGGGTGTAAATGCAGACGTGACAACCAGATGCCGGCTCCCAATCGGATCAGGCTTCGGGCTCTCTGCCGCAGCTCTCATGGCTTCGGTCACAGCGGTAAATGTTCTCTGTGATCTTGGACTTTCCCCCTCAGAGTGCAGTGAATATGCCCATGAGTCTGAAATTTTATTTCGTACAGGACTGGGCGATGTCGCTGCATGTCAGGGGGGTGGGAGAGACTGCAGGAAAGGTCCGGGGATACATGCGGAGATAACACGCCATTTTGATCTTGCTGAACCTGTGTATGCAGTTTCCTTCAGTTCGCTCCCCTCGCCGTCAATTCTTGGTTCCCATGAAGATATGGAACGCATTCTGCAGGCGTTCCCGGATGGGTGTCCTGAAACTCCTGAGGAATTCTTCCTCTTTTCACGCTCTTTTTCTGACAAAAGCGGTCTTGTTACACCGCAGGTCAGAAAAGCACTTGATGTATGTGACAGAAATGGAATCGCTGCGAGCATGACCATGCTTGGCAACGGCATTTTCGCCTATGGCTATAATGCCGAAAAAATATTGGGACAATTAGGAGAGCCTTTTGAACTGCACGCTGCTCTGTCGGGAGTTGAGATTATGGAGGTGCAAGGATGATCCCGGAGAACCATCCTCGTTATCATTCACTTATTGTCCGTGAAACCCTTGCCCGGTATGCGAAAGAAGAGATTGTGTCCCTCGAGGGATTGTCTGCCCATGGGAGGGGGGAGGCTTTTGATTACTTGCTGGGTGAAAGAACAACAGAAAGTGCCCTGATCGCCGAAAAAACCGCCGCAGCATTTTTGATTTCTGCAAAAAACCCGGTAATTTCAGTGAATGGAAATACAGCCGCCCTTACTGCAGGAGTTCTCAAAGACCTCCAGGAGGCATCAGGTGCAAAGGTAGAAGTGAATCTGTTCCATCGTACAGAAGCCAGGATTCAAAAGATTACCGGACTCCTCCTTAAAAGCGGTGTGAGTGTGCTGGAAGGGAATGCAGAGCGGCTGCTTCCACTCCCACATGACAGGGCTTATTGCCTGAGAGAGGGAATTTACACCGCTGATGTGGTCCTCGTCCCGCTTGAGGACGGAGATCGGTGCCAGGCGCTTCGGGAGATGGGAAAGGATGTTATTACTATAGACTTAAACCCCCTCTCAAGAACTGCACGGACTGCAACACTTACCATCGTCGATGAAGTCACCAGGGCTCTCCCGAACATCACAGGATTCTGCAAAAACCTGAACCAGGGGGAGGCCCGGGAACTGAAAGAGTCGCATAATAATCCCAAACTGTTACGAGATGCCATTGAAGAGATGAAAAAGAGGCTTGGAGATGCTCTGGATTGAAAAGTACCGGCCCCGCGATTTTTCCCAAATCCTGGGGCAGGAAAATGTGGTTGCCCGTCTGAACTCATTTGCAGAGGCCGGCACCATTCCCCATCTCCAGTTTACGGGCCCTCACGGCACAGGGAAAAGTATTTGCATGGAATGTCTTGCCTCAGCGCTTTTTAAAGACTCAATCGATGAAAATCTCACAATCATCCAGGCTGCCGACCTTTTCGCTCTTGGAAAGAAATATCTTGAAAATAAAGAGCGCTATGCGCATATTTACCGGAAAGACCAGAGTTTACTTACAAATTTTAAGAATATAACCCGCTGGCATGCATCAATACGTCCCCTTGATGCAGAATTCAGGTTGATTGTGTTTGAAGGAGCATCTTCCCTGACCCGGGAGGCACAGGCAGCTCTGAGGCGTATAATGGAGCGTTACAGCAGAACCTGCCGGTTCATTCTAATATCCACCCATCCTTCAGGCATCATTCCTGCAATTCGTTCCCGCTGCCTTCCATTCTTTTTTTCTTCACTGGATGAAGAAATCATACGCGCAAACATTCAGACAGTGCTCAACTCAGAGAAATTGTCTGTTACCGACATCCCCACCGATGAAATCGATCTCATAGTGCAGGCTGCTGACGGTGATCTGCGCAAGGCACTGGTATTGCTCCAGAGCAGGGTGGAGTCCGGCAAGTCATTTGACCTGCTGCGCTGTTCCCGTACCGAAGTCAGCCAGGTTGCACATGCAGTATTTACCGCCATGGTTGCGGGGGATATGGATACGGCAATTCGTCGGATTGAGATTTTGATGATTGAATACGGGCTTTCCCCCGACGAGGTACTGCAGGAGATCAGGACAGCGGCAAAAAGGGAGTATAATGACCCGAGAATTGCAGAATCTATCGGAAATGCCGATTACGTTATCAGACATTGTAATAATGAGTATATCCAGCTGAATGCACTTGTTTCCCGGATTGTCACGGAGGTTTTTCATGAATGCTTCACAAAAGAAAGTCCGCCTGCATTATGATGAAGTAGCGGAAATTTATGACCATCGCTACGACAGAAAACGTGGCAGATCCTATTATACCCATATCAGCCGCAATGTCCTCGGCCGCCTTCCCAAGGGAGTGCGGCTCCTTGACCTCGGATGCGGTACCGGCCTTTTTGTCAACATGTATCTCGCATTCGGGGGAGACGCTGTAGGCCTGGACATAAGCAAAGGGATGATACATCAAGCCCAGTCACGTTGCAGGTCCAGTCATTTTGCGGTAGGAACTGCAGAAGTTCTCCCTTTTAAGAACGATTCATTTGATGCACTTTCCAGCCTCCTGGCTTTCAGTTACTTAAAAAACCCGAATGCGATGCTTTGCGAGGCCTCTCGTGTATTACGACCGGGGGGAGCGATTGCAGTTGTCACGCTTGGGAAAAATCTTCTTACATCCGGGCTTCCCGCCATATACGCAATGGGCGAGGCTATGAAAATACGGCACGTAGGGATGGCGTATTTTGGTGAAAAATATTACTCAGAGCAGGAGATGAAAGATCTCTTTTCTGAAGTGGGATTTACTGATATTGAAGTGAGACGATGCTCATTTGCCCATCTGAACCTTATAGACCCTCTTTTTGGCATTGCCAGGAAAATCGAGCCGTTTGTGGAGCGGAAACTGCCTTACCTGGCATATAATCTTGTTGCCAGTGGCAGAAAACCGGAATCCGGAAATTGAGTGTTCCGGGGTATTCCCTATCGGATCTGATTGATAACCCTCTCCTTTTTCATTAATGCTGCGTCGGCAGCACGCTCAACTGCAGCTTTCATAGTAGAAAAATCGCGACTCGATGAGTCTACTACCTTTTTTACAGGAGTATAGGCTGATTCGCGGAACCTGGGCGAAAAATCTTTTTCGACTCCGTTCACCATGAGGGCTGCCCCCGGGCTTCTCTTTTCGACCCGCCCAATCTCCGCCAGTTTAACTCCTGCACTGGAAATCACACTTTTTACAGCCTGAACCGCTGAAGGGGGAACAATGAGTAACAGGGCGTCAAGTGATACCCCGAGATAATCAATTTCCAGTTCCTCAAGCATATCCATTACATCGGGCTGTACAAGACCGCCGACTCTCTCCTCCTCTATGATGATTCTGCATTGTGCGGTCTCCGCTATTTCGTGCACATCTCCCCGGAGCCCTCCATTTGTCACATCAGTCATGGAGTGGATATCCTGGATAACCGGGTTTTCGAGGAGTGCTTCACACGCCTGGAGGAAATAAAGGTTTATGGTTTTATCCACTATCTCCGGAAAACCTGAATATATAGCCGCGGTGGCGATAGTCCCCCCTCCCGCACCCTCGGTCATGAGGATTACGTCTCCGGGCGTAGTTCCTTTCCGGGCAGTGAGGTGTGAGGTTACCCCTACAGCACCGACGCATCCTGTCATCCTCTCGCCGAGAACCATGTCACCACCGATACGAAGTGTGGAACCGGTGATGAGCGGAACCTGCATCACGTCACCGACGGCGGTGATCCCTGCGGTATAATCGAATATCTTTGCCACATCCCCGTCATCAGCCACATGGATATCTGAAAAGAGTGCCAGCGGCCGTGCTCCCATAACATATACGTCCCTTAACGTGGCCCGTGTCACATGAAACCCGGCAAGGAATGGAAAATCTGAAAGCCGGGAATGCATACCATCGACTGTACAGATAACATATTTCCCGTATTCTCCCTCCTTCCCCGAAACCTGGAGTTGGACTGCTCCTGCGTCGTCCATCTCATCAACGCCAACCGATGCAGATGTTTTTCCAATGATCCTTGCCAGCTGACGATGGGCAAAAAAATCCCCGGTTCCACGGGATCCTACCCCAAATTCTCCCATTCCGATGCCTGATGATTCATATACGAAAAAATCCCCGCAGAGGCCCGTGCTGTTTTTTATCTCCTCAATGACCGCACCGGCCAGTTTTTCTGCATACATTTCACCGGCTGCGTTCTTGAATGCAAGAATATAGCCTGCCAGCCGATCACGAATCTCCTTTTCACCGATACCCATCCGGAACTGGCGGCGGGCATACTCTTCCAGGTCCATGCAGTAGCTGTTGTCATCAGAGCGATAAAAAATAGTGCGTATGGGTGTCGTTCCAATAGTGCCGAAGACATTTTTTTCCTATTTTTGCCATCATATGCCAACAATCACGCAAATTTTACCATTTTCCCGATACCCGGGCAGTTAATGAACGATAAAGAAAATTTATTGATCCTGATGACGTATCCAAGCCCGGGTGCCTGAATAACGAATGTGCACAAAACAGTGGGATAACATAATAACTAAAAAATCTGATTCAATTGTTGGAGGAGGACGCATCGGACTTATTGCAGGGACCCTTCAATTGAAAAGTAAAAAAGGGGCACCATCTGTGAGTCGGATTATGTATGCCATATTCCTGGCGGGAATTCTTACAGGTGCCCTCATCCAGATTGCGCCTCTTGCGGCTGATACACCAGACTGGCACTATTTTGTCGATCGCGAATACATATACAGTATCGACATTTCTTCCGATGGTGAAATTGTAGCTGCCGGAACAACCATGGGAAAAGTGCTTGTTTTTGATAAAGTGGGAACCCTTTTATGGGACTATCGGGTGCCAGGCAGAATCATTGTCGATGTATCCCCGGACGGATCGATCTTCATTGTCAGCACACAGGATTCTGCCGAGAAAAATAAAGGTACAGTTCGCTGTTTTGACCGGAACGGAACACAATTATGGATGGAAAATACTGGATGGGTGACAAATATTGATTTTTCCAAGAATTTAGATACGATTGCAGTTGGAACAAGAGATGGAGATATAATTATTTTAGATTCATTAGGGACAGTAATGGAGACATACACTGATTTCCCCAAGACCTATGTTGTGAATTCTCTCAGTTTGTCACAGGATGGATCGTGCCTTGCCTACAGTCTGTTTGAAGATAAACCAAACCTGGAATATATCGATCTTGATGCTTCGAGGAGGAGGATCTTTTCAAAATATTCTGTCAAGTATTCCTGGCCCATCAATATCATCAGGATCTCAGGAGACGGGAATTATATCGCCACAGAGAGCAGTGAGGGATCCTACAGCGAACTCTCATTTTTTAGCAAAAACGGAATTAGAATATGGTCCCGTTCCCTGAAAAAGCTGAATGATATTGTCATTACCGTGAATGGTTCAAGGATCGTAACCGGATCAAAAGACGGGACTCTTTCGGTGTTCAACAGTTCAGGAAACCAGCTATGGAATTTCACGTCACAAGGAGAAATTACCAGCATCTCAATGAATGATGGTGAGGACCTGATCGCGGTGGGATCTGCAAAAAGTATCCTATATCTCTTTACTCTCTCAGGCGATCATATCAGGTCTTTCCGCGTCGAGGGATTTCCCGAAGGGAGGATCCAGTCTGTAAAACTCTCGAATGACGGAGGCAGCATTATAGCCGCGGTTAATAAAAAAGAACTTATATATATTTCACTTCTTCCGAAACCAAAGGTTTCGAATCCATCCGATCGTTTGAACTTACCCGTCAACCCGTTAGATGCCACACCTCTTGTGTTGGATGTTGAACCTTCGAAGAATGAGGATCGAAGGTTCAAGATAATAGAAATTAGAAATTCCTTGTGGAATATCAGCCGGATAATTACGAATCTGGTATAAATAGTACCAATTGATCAAAAAGCATTTTTAGTCAATTTAGTATCGAAATAAAGAAAAATTTAAGGAATTTTTCTATCGCAGAATACTTCCGGGCTCTTCTGAAATCCTTATATAAGTATCCAATAAGGATTAAATAAAGTAATAATTATAAAAAAATAGAGAATGATGCTTCCCGTGAACAGGGAGTGTAATTATGAAAAAATTCAATGTATCTATTATTGGTATCTGCATCCTGCTTCTGCTCGTCTCAATAGCAGGAACGGTCTCCGCTGTTGAAATTACCCTGTCAACACATCAGGTAAACCCAGGGGATACGATATATATCAACACAGAAGGGCTTTATGACGGATCGACAGTCTCCATGTTCTGGGAGGTATTTGTCGACCAGATAGTGACGGGGGAGTACGCGTGGGAGATCCGCAAC
>DATKYO010000114.1:0-72232 GCA_035528475.1 Methanoregulaceae archaeon
GAATTGTACTGGAAAAGATAGGTATAGAGGCCAAACAGCCGAACTCGGCTATCCGGAAGTGTGTGAGAGTACAGCTCATCAAGAACGGACGCCAGGTAACTGCCTTCGCAGTCGGTGACGGAGCCATCAATTTCATCGATGAACACGATGAGGTAGAGATTGAGGGAATCGGGGGCAGGCTGGGTCGTTCGAAAGGAGATATTCCCGGTGTCCGTTTTGTGGTGACCAAGGTGAACAATGTATGTCTCCATGAGATGGTCATTGGTAGAAAGGAGAAGCCACGCAGGTGATGGGAATGGCGGAAGAGGAAACTACACAGAGGCTGCTGTTTAATAAATGGGATCTGGGGGAAGTTCAGATTACGGATCCCGGTCTGGTGCGTTATATAAGCCTGAATCCGGTAATTGTCCCGCACTCCACTGGAAAATTCACCCGACAGGAATTCAACAAGGCAAATATGCTCATTGTCGAGCGCCTGATCAACCGCCTGATGCAGACTGAAGTGAATACAGGAAACAAGCAGCTTGCTATCAGGATTGTAAAAGACTCATTCGATATCATAAATAAGAAGACCAAGAAGAATCCGGTTCAGGTTCTGGTTGAGGCCATCGCGAATACAGGTCCCCGCGAGGAGACTGTCCGGTTGAAATACGGTGGGATTAACGTACCCAAATCGGTGGACACTGCACCACTGCGAAGGGTGAACACATCCCTGGTGTTTATATCCAGCGCAGTGCTGAAAGCGGCACACAAGAGCAAAAAATCAGTCAGTGTATGCCTTGCAGATGAACTGATAGCGGCATCAAAGGGCGATGTGAAGGCATATTCAGTGAACAAGAAGGAAGAACGCGAGCGAATTGCAAAATCTGCTCGATAATCAACTTTTTTGTGGTGTAATCTATGGCCCGAGGCAGAAAATCAATTGACAGAGTAACCAAGTTGATGAATGATCCGGTGCATATCCGGAACATTGGAATTGTAGCACATATTGATCACGGCAAGACCACACTTTCTGACAATCTCCTTGCCGGTGCAGGGATCATCAGTGAGGAACTCGCCGGCAGGCAGCTCTTTATGGATTCGGACGAGGAAGAGCAGTCCAGGGGGATCACTATTGATTCGTCAAACGTGTCAATGGTGCATGAATATGGAGGGAATGAGTACCTCATCAACATGATTGATACTCCAGGCCACGTTGACTTTGGAGGCGACGTGACCAGGGCAATGAGGGCAGTTGACGGCGCAGTGGTTCTGGTGGACGCAGTTGAAGGGACCATGCCCCAGACCGAGACCGTTCTTCGCCAGGCTTTGAAAGAGGGCGTCCGCCCCGTTCTCTTTATCAATAAGGTTGATCGGCTGATCAACGAGCTAAAGGTTGACGAGATGGAGATGCAGATTCGTCTGGGCAAGGTCATCGATAAGGTCAATAAGCTGGTCAAAGGCATGAACGAGGATGTCTATAACCAGGGTTGGCGGCTTGATGCCACGAATGGGACAGTGGCCTTCGGGTCGGCGCTCTACAACTGGGCAGTATCAATTCCCTTCATGAAGAAGAGCGGTGTCTCCTTCAAAGAGGTCTATGATAAATGCAAGGCTGAAGACATGAAGTCCCTTGCCAAGTCGAGTCCGCTCTGTGAAGTCGTACTTGATATGGTGGTCAAGCATCTTCCCAATCCCCTGGAGGCGCAGGGACGTCGTATAAAGGTGATCTGGCATGGTGATCCAGTCAGCCATGAAGGGAAGGCAATGCTGGAATGTGACCCGGACGGCCCTGCCACCCTGATGATCACTGATATCTCGTTTGATCCCCATGCAGGTGAGGTTGCAACCGGACGTCTCTTTTCAGGGAGGATCCGGCGGGGTAGCGAGGTGTATGTGATGGGAACTGCAAAGAAGGTCAACCGCCTCCAGCAGGTAGGTATCTTCATGGGTCCGACCAGGGTTGAGGTCGAAGACCTGACGGCAGGAAATATCGCTGCAGTGACTGGCTTGAGAGATGCCATCGTTGGATCTACGGTGACCACTCTTTATGACATGATTCCGTTCGAAGCACTCACGCATTACAGTGAACCTGTCATGACTGTGGCAGTGGAAGCAAAGAACATGAAGGATCTCCCCAAGCTGGTTGAAGTCCTGCGGCAGGTTGCCAAGGAAGATCCCACACTCAAGGTTACTATCAACGAGGAGACCGGTGAACACCTGATCAGCGGAATGGGAGAGCTTCACCTGGAGATCATCACAGGCAGGATCAAGAGGGACAAAGGAGTGGAAATTATCACATCAGAGCCGATTGTGGTGTACAGGGAGACTGTGACCCAAAGTGCCGGCCCTGTTGAAGGTAAGTCTCCTAACCGTCATAACAGGTTCTACATTGAAATTGAGCAGCTTCCCGAGGCAATCGTTGAACTGATTAAAAACGGAGGTATCTCGATGAACATGCCGGCCCTGGAGCGCAGGGACGCGCTCCTCAATGCAGGGATGGGGAAGGATGAGGCCAAGAATGTCAAGGATATCTATGGGACCAATATGTTCCTGGACATGACCAAGGGTATCCAGTACCTTAATGAGACAATGGAACTTGTACTGGAGGGCATTCACGAAGCACTTATCGGCGGCCCTCTGGCTGACGAGCCCGTCCAGAACTTAAAGATACGCCTGGTCGATGTGAAGCTGCACGAAGATGCAATTCACCGTGGTCCTGCCCAGGTTATCCCTGCCGTCAGGGCAGCAGTAAAAGCGGGAATACTCCTTGCCGGGGATTCACTTTTGGAGCCCATGCAGAAGATCCAGATCACGGTTCCCACTGAACATATGGGTAATGCCACCGCCCAGATTCAGGGGCGGCGAGGCCAGGTGTTTGATATGCAGAGTGAGGGAGACACAATTACCGTGATTGGAAAGGCGCCTGTAGCGGAATTATTCGGGTTTGCTGCAGATATCAGGTCAGCAACAGAAGGGCGTGCCATGTGGAGTACGGAGTTTGCGGGATTTGAAATTGTCCCCACCAATATGACCAAGGAAGTGGTCATGGCAATCCGGAAGCGCAAGGGTCTCAAGGAACAGCTGCCCACACCGTCAGATTACCTGGCATAACACTTTTTTTAATCTACACGTGGTTGGCCCTGGTTTACCCTGAATATACCCAATTCTACAAATTTTCTTCTTACGCATCCGCCAAACCATAGCGGCGCAAAAGGGAATTGCGATATCGCATTCACTGGAAATATGAAGAAATAATGTACAATATCCTAAAAAACGCTACCTTTTTGATCATCCCGACACGGTCAAAAAATAAAATAAAATAAAATGTGATTCCTGAAGAGACCCGGTTTCCATGCCCTGTATGCCGTGATTCAATATCTCAATTAATATGGGCCTTGATAATCCGTACCTCTTTTAGGGGGCGATCGCTCCGGTCGCTCTTGCTTTTTGCTATCTTTTCTACGACCTCCATCCCCTTCACTACTTTTCCGAAAGCCGGATGGCGGCCATCAAGGAAGTTGTTGTTCACCAGGTTAATGAAAAATTGGCACCCTCCCGTATTTGGACCAGCATTGGCCATAGAGATGGTTCCCCGATCATTTCGGTTATTAGGGGAAAATTCGTCCTTGATGGTATATCCGGGCCCTCCTCTGCCAGTACCTGTGGGATCCCCCCCCTGGATCATAAACCCGTCAATCACCCGGTGAAAGATTACTCCGTCGTAAAAGCCCTTCTTAACCAGGGATTCAAAATTTCCAGCAGTTATCGGCATATCGGGATATAGATCTATCACAATATCGCCCATACTGGTTTCAAGCACTACCTGTGTGCCGGCTGGATGTGAATTTTCTTGTGTCATGGGTGTTCTGTTGGTGATATGGGTTACAGCGGTATAAAATGCTCGCGATTTCACATAAAAAAAATCAGGAGATAATGGGGGATGCGGTATCATCGAAAGGATTTGTACGCATAGCCAGCGAGAAAAGGTAAGGATAATTCTTCTTCAGATACTGCATATAGTCCAGCCACTGGGAGATCAAGGCATGATAAATTCTTTTTATATCGCCGGAGAGATGAGACAGGTCATTTGCCGGCAGACTGGTCACATCGGGCCTTTTGTCCAGTTCTTCTGTCAGGTGGAACACAGCTTGCAAAAGGCTTGTGAATCGTTCGTGCTCGTAGAGGATGGGATTTTCCAAAAGCCTGATCATGAATTCCTCCCTGGACTGGAGAAACTCCTTGAGAATACACAAATCCACCATGTTTATATCGATATCTGCCGGATATTTTCGGAAAATTTCATTCACCCGATTAAACTCCTCGTCAGTCCATTGGTCGGAAACAATCAGGTTCTCCCTCAGGTCATCCAGGTGGGGGTCCTGATCCGAGATATAGGTTAAAAGCCAGGTCCCCATGGCAGAAAAAAATGTACCGATGACCATATTCAGTTTCTCAATCTTGGCCTTACGGTTATGGGCGTCCAGCACCCGGTGGACGATCAGGGTGACCACAAGAATTTCAATCGGGATGAACGCGATATCTCCCAGTGTGTAGATGTAGATGTGATGTGAATCCTGAAAAATCAGGAAGTGGATAAAATAGAGGACAACGGAGAGGCTGATTAGCACTGCTGCAAACAACAGTATCCAGGATTTTTCTTTCATGGCTGATTCCAAGGGAGATAATAGTTCATTATACTATGAGAATGTTATATAAGACTCTCATGGAAATGGATGACAGTGAACTCCTCTCTGGATTTACGAAGATTCTATGAATATGCAGGCGGTTGTTACTCAATACCCAACTAATAAAGCAGCCCGCAGCTAATATTCCAGTAATGGCTGCGGGAAAACTCAAGATTGTGGTTTTTGGCTCTTATAATGCCGGGAAGTCAACCTTCATCCAGGCGGTTGATCCAAAAGCCCGTCACGTAGAGTCGCCTACAGAGAATGGAACAACCACTGTCGGCCTGGATTTCGGGCGAATCGAAATGAGGAACATGCAGATTTTTCTTTTTGGCACACCGGGGCAGGAAAAATTTGAATTTGTCAGGCAAATTATATCCCACGGTATGGATGCTGCTATCATAGTAGTCGATTGTACAAGTGAAATCGATAGTTTTACCCGGCAACTATCCGAGTCGCTGGAACAGGAGAACATACCCCTGGCTGTCATGCTCAATAAATGCGACATGGTGGAGGCCTGCCCAGCCATGGTTCGAAGAGAGCTCGGACAAAAGAGAATATATGATATTTCATCACATGAAGGACACAGCGCCCGGCAGGCACTGGATCAGTTCGTTGGAAATCTTATAAAAGACCTCTAGCCAATCCGTTCTGTGCCGGTCAGGAATGGATAACAGAGGATTTAATCTCGTTTCCAAGTTTCCTGGCCCACTCCCTGATATCTTTCCACTCGCGGAAATCACCAGGTTCCACCCCGGTCATTGTGAGAATAGCCCTGTCTGCCAATGACATGGGATCGGGGTTGACATTTCCGGCGAAAAATCCTGTAAAAGCAGGGGAAACGTACATCCGGATGGTATCGAGTGCTTCTTCTGCACTCTGAAGATTTCCCTGTAATCTGTCTTTTAAGGTATACCCGATCGAAAATGCGGCAACAAACCGGTTGTTGAGCGGATCTCTGAATCGATGGACAAAATCCCTGGCCTCAATTAACCATTTTCCCATATATATCGGGCTTCCAATTACCACGGCGTCATAAGGGACAGGATCTTCAACATCGGAAATCCGGATGGTATCAACCAGAAATCCCATATTCAAAAGTTCCTCGCCGATTACATCTGCAATCTCGGCTGTCGATCCGTATCGGGTGGCATAGCAAACCAGGATTTTCGGGGGCATAATGCTCAGGATATGTGGGGTCAAAGAAGATAATACTCTTATCCCAAGTAGGATGAGATTGGGGATCTTCTATATTAATATCACATAAGTGCCTATTTTCATAAATAAAAAGACCTGCCGGCAAATGGGCCGGCATTCAAGGAAAGGAGAGATATGAAACAAAAAGAAGTTTTCCGCGGTGTCCCGGGAATGCTGCGGCCATTCAAGGAGTATCTGGAATCGATGCAGCTGAAATCAGGGGATCAGATCGTGTACTACGGCTGCCCTGGAACATGTACTCCATTCGTTGAACTACTGGGTTTTGCCACCCGCAGTCTGGGACTCCAGCAGGTCTTTGTTCCGTTTGTGGACGAATCAAAGGCCAGAACCATAACTCTTGTCGCTGATGTTGGAATGCAGGCATCGGCAAGTGCAGGCATAGAACAACCGAAAGTCCTGGTCATAATGGGAGGCCTGTCCATGCCGAATGTGCCGATTTCAGCAGCACAGGTAAAAGCGGTCATAAATAAACATCCTGATGCCACCCGTATAGGTGTCTGCTTCATGAACATGTTTGAAAAGACCGGATGGCTCAAGGAGCTTGACTTCGATCTGTTGATCGACGCCGTTATCGATCCAGTTGAAGTCTGGAAATAAGGGAGAATTTCAAAAGGATAACTAAAAAGAACTCCAGTGGTTCATTTCACATCTTCCTAATACGGATGCCGATTCTGGAAGATCTGACTCTTTTATACCATTTTATGGCACATACGAAAAAAATGTTAGAAAGGACTAGTTTTTCGGATTTTTAATCTCTGAAAGGAATATGTTGCATTATAGCCGGGTTTGGATAATCATTTATTTCCCGGGAATTACCATAAGTTAATTTTTTTTTAATTATTGAACAATAAAATTTAAGAGCCTATACTAGAGAAACGCTTTCTCCGTCCGAAAAAGCGAAAAAATTAGGGTTTGATATAGGGGTTCCTGAGTGCCTTGTTTACACCGAATGTGGCCCTTTCCTCGACAGTCTTCTGGTTCTTACCAATCTTTTCAGTGGCGAGTTTGCTTACCAGATCCAGTCCGGGTTTCACCTGGTCTATTGGTTTGGTCTCAAAGACCCCTGCGGTGAGCGCCTTGGCCCAGATGCTGTCCCCCTTCTTGGTCCTGACGAAGACAGTGCTCCATCCGTCAGGGCTGCCGACTGAGCCTGTTGAAACATCAGCAAGGTTGGCAACATAATCAAGACAGACGTGGCATGCGGGTTGTTCGTACTTGTGGGTTACCTTCAGCGGGACCTGCACAGTGGCTCCACGCTCGGTGTATACCCAAAACTTGCCCTTCCCAATGTCCATCTTCTTAACTGATTCCATCTTCACTCCTGCATGGTCCTCCACCAGCTGCTTGATGCTCTGGTACGGGAAGTTTTCCATGCAGAATATTCCGATGGCAAGCGCAATCTTGTCGTCAACATCTCTCCATCCGAAAGGATAGAGTTGCCCTTTCCTCACTGCCTGCATCTGGCAGGGAGTACCCACGATACCGATTTTATCCAGACCGTAACTGCGGGTGGCCTCCTTGATCCAGGATACATTGGGGCTGATATTATACCGGGTTCCCCTTGCGCTCATCAGTTCTTCTACAGTGGTGGCGATGAAAGGCCGTGGCCTGTATGGCTCATCGCCCTGCCCCGCTACGATGGCACCATCAATGATGCCTTCCTCCAGGGCATATGCAAAGAGCTGGGTGACGATACCGCCATCCTGGGATTTTTTCAGGATCTCCTTGTTAGTGCTCCGTGCCGAAACACATGTTTTGTATTTACCGAGTTCAGTTCCCATTTCCATCACCTCACTGGAGCGCTCCGTTTATGACCTCGGTTATGGCCTCGAATTCGGTGATGACATCAAAGTTGAAGAAACTTCTCGGGCACTGCGCATAGCAGGCACCGCATTTGATGCACATCTCACGGTTCACGTTAGGCTTGCCGTACTCATGGGTAATAGCCCTCACCGGGCATGCCGCTGCACAACTGCCACAGCCCATGCACAGTCCCTGATTGACTACATCATACATCAGGTCACAGCCGCATGCGTTCGTGCTGCGGTCTGCAAGCTGCATGAGAGGTGTAAGGTATTTCGTCGCCAGTTCCTGCTGTTCCTTGTTGCCTTTCAGGAGCAGGTAGGCCATTACGCACACGTTCCTGATAAGCTGGGGACACGGGGCACAGCCAGGAATATACACATCTACTTTGATGATGTCTCCAACCGGAAGGAATGACTCGTGCTGGGGCTGGTTTGGCTGGCCTCCACGGCTGAACCGGGTGATATTGCCATAGCAGGCGCATCCGCCTACGGCCACCACGACTGCGGCCTTCTCACGGGTTTCTTTGATCTCTTCAACTGAAAGCTTATCCTGAATACAGACTGACCCCTCGACAAGCGCAACATCCATTTTCGGGATGTGACGTACATCGGCAAGGGTCAGACCATATACAAGATCAGCATACTTGTCAAGGATTGTTAGCAATCCTCCATAGTTGTCTGCTAAGGACACAAGACAGCCAGTACACCCACTCATGTGTACATGACCGACTGTAATCTTGTCTGCCACAGGCTTTTCCTCCTTTTTAGTAATTTCCGCCTTTTTCTCCACGTCAGCTTTCTCCGCAGGCTTTGCCTCCGGCTTCTTGCTGACGCTCTTCTTTCCGAAGATTCTCGATAGCAGTCCCATAATCCACCCCTATCATGTCCAGTACCATACGTACTGTTCTAGGTATTGCGTTTTGAATCTCATCAGTGAGCCCTATATCAAATTCAGGGGCAGTAACGCGTTTTGGTTGGCATCCAATCACCGTAACCTCAATGTCATCTTTCAGTCGATGAAGCGGTTCGGTCAAATCCCATGAATGTGCGTCCCGGTAACTCCCGGGAGGCAAATCCTCTACTCTGAATATCGCCAGTTCTCCTGGTTTGCCACCAAAGTCGGCAATGTCTATGATAATCAGGCGTCTGGTGGTTTTCGGGTCAAGCAACGTAAAAATGAAATGCGGGCCTCCGAGGCCTGCATCCACCGCTTTAGTTGTGCTGGGAAGATTAAGCTTCTGCAGCTCCTCCACAACAGCCGGGCCAAAACCATCATCTGCGAAGAGGGGATTTCCACACCCTGCGATCACGATTTCCGGATACAGCATCGTTACACTCACTGAATGAGTTTCTGGGCAACTATCCTCTTGTCCTCATCGACCACGATCATATGGGTTGCACAGGAAACGCATGGGTCGTATCCTCTTACTACCATTTCCGCGACCTGCCAGGGAGCTCCTTCAAGTGCTCTGCTGCAGGTTGGGAAGTTCCAGGTAGTGGGCACGAGCATCTCGTACCAGAGTACCCTGCCATCCTTGACCTTGGTCAGGTGGACATCACATCCACGCGGGGCCTCGTTGGCGGCCCATCCTAATGAACCGTCACCCTGCGGGATGTAATCGGCAAGGACTTTTCCGGAGGGGTCGTACTCGTCAAGTGCGTTGATCATGGCATACAGGCAGTCTGTATATTCCAGTTGCCTGGCAATGTGCTGGCCCCAGGTACCTTTCTCATCAAAGTTTTTGAACTGGACAAGACGGGCTCTTGGACCGACTTCGACAGGGGCTCCGTCATACAGCGGCACACCAGTACAGGCCTCCATCTGCGGGTTGGCCTTGGTGCCAACCGGGGAGGTACCTCCAATCGGGTAGCTTGGGTCTGCAAGGCTTACTTCCACTTCCCCCATATACGAGTCCCATGGCCGGACATCAGTCCAGCGGGCAGGGTCCCAACCGGGGTTTTCATCCAGGTTGCTGCTGGAATAGACCGGATGGGAGGCCATGTATCCCTGGTTGTGATATCCAAGTGTATCTGGCAGCGGGATCTGCTTTCCGCCTACATCCACCCAGTCACGCTTTTTCATGTTGCCGATAACGGCCAGCATGAACTCCATCTGTTCGTGGGCAAGGGTCAGGCCTTCTTTGGCCAGATCATACATCTTGTTGACTGCGCGCGGTTGGCAGGCTTTGTACATTCCACCGACCCTTGGGTTGCTGGGATGAATAGCTTCGCCACCAGCGATCTCACCAATGGTCTGACCGATCTCACGGATCCTCTGGATACGCTTGGCTACACTCCTGACCGGCTCCTCTGGGGTGAACGGGTTGATCTTGGTATCAGTGCCCGGTATATAAAAATCAGGGAGAATCAGGATATTATGCAATGCAATACTGTGCAATCTGTTGGCACATTGGAGAATGATACGAAGGAGTTTGGCATCCTTGGGGATTTCACAGCGGATGGAGCCCTCCATGGACTCAATTCCGGCAAGTGTGTGGGCAATGGGACAGATACCACAAACGCGTGATGCGATCTTTGGAACCTGATCCATTGTCTTGTTGATGGCGAGCTTCTCGACACCCCTTACTGGAGTGATAGAAAGCCAGTCACCCCGTTCAATGATGCCCGTATCGTCAACCTTCAACACGAGCTTAGAGTGTCCTTCATGCCTCGTGGTTGGGGAAATCTCTACAACTTTTGACAATATTATCGCCTCATTTTATTGAGTTGTTCTTATCGCGATACCGGTGTAAATCCACACAAATCTCTTCTTTTAAGATGATTGACCGTACTAAGTACGTTCAAGATAGTCTAACAATCTCCTATTATATATCTGCTTTGCAATTATTCCGGGAAAAATCGGCAGATAATACGATGGAGAGGAAAAAAGGCTGATTACGTTAACGATTAGGAAAAATCCTCATTTTCATTCGATCGGAACATGTATATGTGAGGTGCGTAAGAGTCTGATCTCATTTTTCAGGAGATGTATTCAACAACATAAAATCCGTGGTACCCCGGATGCCAGAATTCATCCAAAAAAAAGTTTATTGATTCTCACCATTCAGTTCCACATAGAGCTCGGCCATTGTGGCCTTCCTCTCGGCATAGGCATCATGCTGGTGGATGCTCTCTTCATTGGTTTGTTTTATGGTAATAAAAGAATCACCAGGGAGATCCTGGAATTCTGCAAGGACTTTCTTGGCAACTTCCCTCACGCAGTCCTCAACAAACCGGGGATTCTTGTGGGCATTAAGGACTACATAAGACTCATCGCCTCTCTTCAGGAGTTCAAAGATCGAGGAGCTCATAGACTCCTTGAGTATCCTGATGATTTTTTCCAGTTTGACGTGCTGGTCGTCATCAATCTCAATGCATAAGAACCCCTTGCCCCGCTGGTTATGGGTGGCCATGGGTACTTCAGCAAGGAACGCCCCGATTTTATCATCCTCTATTTCCAGGTTTTTCAGAACATATACTGCCCGTTCCTTCATGATGTCCTGTGCACAGGGACAGGCAGTCATCCCTGTTACTTCAGCACCAATGCTTTTCCTGACAATAGGGTCCCGGAATGTCCGCCGGGCTACCGCCCGTGCATGGACCTTCACCACTTCATGACAACTGGTGTGGGAAACAGGAGTCTCCCGCTTTACCATATACTGGCTATTCATCAGCACCTCTGTCCGGTCCGCATATTCATGCCGGTCGAGGAGTTTTCTTGCCACTACGCTGCAGAGGTTTTCTATCTCATTTACCTCGCCGTCAATGGCCTGTTGAAGAACTTCGTCGATTACCTCAAAGTTTCTGGACAGGTTGGCCCCTTTCAGGCTCCCTGGAAGATCGACAAACACGTCAAAAGTGGAGATAAAAATAACAGGCCTTTTATCAGAGCGCGATACCTCTACCAGTTTCTTGACATTCTTAACCCCCACCCTTGTGAGGTTGATGCGCACATCAGGCATCGTCGATTGAATATCCGGCAGTTCCTGTCCGCTTCTTGGACTTATTATATCGTGAATAACTCATCTCTCCCAAAATGGCGGTTGTTTTTAGGTGTCTGGTTTTAATCTTTTTATATAATATTTAATAGCTCTGTTGTCGATATGTGATAGACGGATTATGATAAAAAAATACTATGAATCTGATGCGGATCTGAGTGTTTTTCAGGGGAAGAAAATCGCAGTTATCGGTTATGGATCGCAGGGAAGAGGGCAGGCACTGAACCTGCGCGACAGTGGACTTGATGTGATTATCGGACTCAGGCCAGGAAAAAGCTGGTCTTCGGCCAGCGCTGACGGATTTAAGGTCTATCCCGTTTCAGAAGCTGCCAAGATGGCAGATATTGTCCAGATTCTCCTCCCTGATGAGAATCAGGCGGCGGTCTACCGGAATGAGATCGTGCCGTATCTCTCGGAGAATATGTGCCTGATGTTTTCCCATGGGTTCAATATCCATTTTGGCCAGATTGTCCCACCCCCTCATATTGATGTAATCATGGTGGCCCCAAAGGGTCCCGGTCATATGGTCAGGAGGACGTATGAAGAAGGGAAAGGGGTTCCGGCTCTGATTGCGGTGCAACAGAACTACACGGGAAATGCTCACAAACTAGCATTAGGCTATGCCAAGGGTATTGGTGCCACCCGGGCCGTTGTCCTGGAGACGACATTTCGTGAAGAGACAGAGACCGACCTGTTCGGGGAACAGGCAGTGCTGTGTGGGGGAGTCACCTCACTCGTAAAAGCGGGCTTCGAGACCCTGGTGGATGCAGGATATGCTCCGGAAATGGCTTATCTGGAAGTGCTCCACGAGCTGAAACTGATCGTTGACCTGATATATGAAGGCGGCTTTACCAAGATGCGTGATTCAATCAGCAATACCGCCCAGTACGGAGACCTTACAAGGGGGCCCCGTGTGATTGGTTCCGAAGCATATATTGCCATGCAGGAAATCCTCCGGGAGATCCAGAGCGGAGAATTTGCCAGGGAGTGGATGCTTGAAAATATCGTCAACCGCCCGGTTTTCAATGCGCTCACCCGCGCTGATGAAGACCACCTTATAGAAGAAGTGGGGCGGGAAGTCAGGGACCTGATGCCGCAGTTTAAAAAATAAAAAATATTAATGTCTTTTTTCCCGCTCTCACAAAGCACGCATTGTCCTGGAAAACGATGAGAGGGCATTGTGT
Source organism: Methanoregulaceae archaeon (assembly GCA_035528475.1). Classification (GTDB taxonomy): domain Archaea; phylum Halobacteriota; class Methanomicrobia; order Methanomicrobiales; family Methanospirillaceae; genus SD8. The sequence goes on from DATKYO010000114.1 coordinate 12,873, forward strand.
TTATCATCAGGGGTTATATTGAGCGTTTTGCTGCCATATCTGATATCGAACTCTTCGCCAATGCAGCTCCCGATAATCCTGTAGTTCAGACCCTGGAGGTCACCTTCATCTCCGAAAGCCAACAGAAACCGTCCATAAGTCTCGGAAAAGAGTTGTTCCAGAACGGGCCCTTCGAGAGTAATCCCGGCACCGGTTTCAAGGGAGGCCAGAGCTGCAAGCAGACCCCCCTGGGAGAGATCGGTTACAGTAAGATCAGGGAATTGTCTTACTCTCTCCGAAATGAGTGATACTATCTCATGATCTGCGAGGGGGGGTGATTCGCCTCCACATGAAGAAACCACATCAAGTATGGATCCTCCAAAATGGTTACCCGTCTTTCCCACAAGAGCCAGCCCAAATCCATCCTTTGGACCGACACCTTTCCGGAGTATTCCTTTCCCGATCATACCAATGGAAGGCGTGGGTTTGATCTGGGTGCCCATTTCATCACTCTCGTTGTAGAGAGAGACATTTCCTCCTACAACGGGTGTCTTAAGTTTTCTGGCCATATCCCCCATCCCGTATATTGCCTGCTCCAGTTGCCAGTATATATCAGGGTGAACGGGACTTGCAAAATTGAGGCAGTTCACGATGCATAACGGATCAGCGCCCACACATGCCAGATTGCTTGCATTTTCAACCAATGCATTTGCTGTTCCTGAATAGGGCGAGAGATATATATGCCGCGGGTTGCACCCGGAGGAAAGGGCCAGCGACTCGCCTTCAAGGCGGAGAACTGCTGCATCTTTTCCAAAGGTAAGTGTCCTGAGCTGGACATCGTGGTCATACTGTTCGGTCACCCAGGATTTCCATGCTACTTCAGGATGGGAAAGCACCTTCATGGCAAGTTCTTTCAAACTGTCATCAGGCTGTACAAATGGTTTCTCCTGCGAATATGGCTGTTTTTTCCAGGTACAGAGGGGAGCGTCCCCGCATAAAAAGTCGAGCGGAAGATCGCAGACGACACGATCATAAAATTTCACAACATATCGCGGTTCTGCAATTACCTCTCCAATATCACTCCATTTAAGGTCATATTTCTCTGATATCTTCCCTATTGTCAGCACATCTTCCGGAGCAACCTCTACAAGCATTCTTTCCTGCGATTCCGCAAGCATGATCTCCACCGGGTGCATATTGCCTTCACGCTGATGCACCCTGTCGGCATGGATAAGACCTCCGAACGTGCTACACATTTCGCTGGAGGCGCCTGCGAGTCCGGCCGCCCCAAGATCGCGGCATGATACAACTTTACCCGTTGCCGCCATCTCCAGAATGGCTTCAATGAGAAGTTTCTCTGTGAAAGGATCGCCGATCTGCACACTGGGCCTGTCCTGCGCCTCTGAGTCCTCAGAGAGATCCCGTGATGCGAATGATGCCCCGCCTAGCCCGTCTCTGCCGGTGGAAGCACCGATCAGCACCAGATGGTTTCCAGGTTTTTTGACCCTGGCGGTAATGAAGGAATCCGGGTGCACGATGCCCACACACACTACATTGACCAGAGGATTTCCATTGTATCCTTCGTCAAAGACAAGATCGCCCCCCACCACAGGTACCCCTATGCAATTGCCGTATCCCCCGATGCCGGCAACTACATGCTCAAAGAGATACCTGTTCTTTTCTCTCTCCAGTGGACCAAAGTAAAGCGGATCCATAAGAGCTATGGGTCGGGCGCCCATTGACAGGACATCCCTTACGATACCCCCCACTCCTGTTGCTGCGCCGTCATGCGGGTCCACGTAACTTGGATGGTTATGGCTCTCCATGCTTATTGCAAGGGCCAGAGTGTCATTGTACCTCACAATTGCCGAATCGTCTCCTGGTCCCAGGATCACACCCGGGCCGGTAGTGGGCAATGTTTTCAAAAGATTCTTTGTGGAACGATAACTGCAGTGCTCACTCCATAAATTTTCAAAACATGCCACTTCCACATCTGTAGGCTCCCTGTGGAGTGTTGTTCTGATCAGATTCAGGTCTTCGGCGGAAAGCATGGGAAAATGTCTTTTTCCTGACCTAAAAAAGCATCTGGGAAGTTATGTGGGGTACCACCTTTTTACCACCCTGCACGTATATATATAGATCATATGGTGGACTCTTACGAAGCACTTCTAAAGAAGGCCTACGAGCAGGTCACCGAACCTACCGAATCGACAGAGCGGTTCACGGTTCCTGAAGCCAGGACCTATATCGAAGGCAAGACCACAGTATTTGAAAACTTTGCTGAAATCGTCGATACGCTGCGAAGAGACAAGGATCACCTGATGAAGTTCCTTCTCGGCGAATTGGGGACTGCCGGCAAAATTGACGGAAGTAGAGCCATCTTCAATGGAAAATTCGAGAATTCTCTCATTAACAACCTTGTCAAGAATTATGTGGATGACTATGTCATCTGTTCCGAATGCGGAAAATCCGACACCCGGCTGGTAAAAGATGACCGTATTCTGCTCCTGCGATGTGATGCCTGTGGAGGCCACAGGCCGGTACGCAAGAGAAAAGCCAGAACAGAGCCCGTATCAAAAGAACTCGCCGAGGGATCGATAATGGATGTCGACATCCAGTCCGTGAGCAGGCGGGGAGATGGTGTTGCACGCATTGGACGATATATCATGTATGTCAAGGGCGGCAAACCGGGGCAGAAAGTAAAAGTCAGGATAACCCGGATTTCGGGATCGATTGCATTTACCGAAAGAGTCTGAAAATTAAGAAAAGAACAATAACTATATTCTTTTTTCCTCTCAGGAACGATTTTCTTCCAGATCCTCCAGAAGCTTCTCGCAGTACCCTGCCAGTCGCTGGCATGCCTCGGTAATAACTTTCAGGGGGTCTTTTTTCCCATTGGTGGTGACCAGAAGTTCCGGATCAGAAAACTGGAACTCAACGAGATATTTCGCCACATCTACATCAGGGTCTTTGAGAATCTCCTCAGTGAGAAGGTTCATGAAAGTGTGCCCCTCGCCCTGGATCACCAGTCTGACTTTGTCCTCCTCAAACTCGAGTACCTTAATATTCATCCACCTACGAATGGTGGGTGAAAAATTATATAGATATGTATGCCTGCCATTGACCGTCTTCATAAAATGCCTGCCAGTCATTCTGTGTCAAAGCAGAATACTTCGCCGTCTCTTCCTGTATTCGGAAGATTCCAGGCGATATTGTGGCTCATATGCACGCATCTGAATTCCCCGGCTCTCAAATACCGGGCCATTTCACATGCCTCGCGGTAGTTCATATGTTTTGAGATATGGTACCGCGGGGGGACCAGGGCATCGATCAGAAGAAGATTGACATCTTTTAAGGCTTCAATGCTTCTGGGCGGAATATCGGTCCTTGAATCCGAAGTATAGCCTATCCTTACATCCCCACAGGTGAGAACCACCCCGCATGTAAAGACATCAGGATGATTTACTTCGATGAGTGTGACTTCCAATCCATGGAGATCAAAGGTTCGGTAAGGTTCAACCGCGTGTCCATGAAAAGAGAGGAATTTAAATATCTCTCCGCAATACGAGAGCACTTCCGGTGCGGCATAAACCTCTGGCAGCGCCTGCACCCTGTAAAATTCCCCAAAACCCATAAAGTGATCATAATGTCCATGAGTCCAGACTACTGAATCTATGGACGGGGAACCATTGAGAAGAAGCTGCTGCCGAAGGTCGGGGGAAGTGTCAATAAGGATATTTTTCCCCCGGTGCTCGATTAAAAGTGAAGTTCTCAGCCTCTGAACGTGATACTTCCGTGCAAATTCACACTGGGGGCAAGTGCACCCGATTTTGGGTGTTCCTATGGCATCACCCGTTCCGAGTAAAGTCAGTTTCATTCCAACCAGTTCTGTTGACGGATAGAATCGCGGGTGAGCACAACCAGCATTCCTTTCTCGAGATCCTGCTCAGTAATGTATTCCCGGTTCTCCATCAGGGCTGTAAGGATTGCTTCCTTGACCATGATTCGCAGATCAGCTCCGGAAAATTTCTCGGTAATGTCTGCGACCCTGTTGAAATTGCACCGGCAGTCTATAGAGGTGGTAACCCTTTTCAGAATCTCCTCTCTCATGGGTGCGTCAGGAAGCCCAAACGGCACCACTTCGTCAAATCGTCTCCAGGCTGCTTCGTCCAGCAACTGGGGATGATTTGTGGCACCGATCAGGAGCACGGCATTTTTAACCAGATTTATCTGGTCGATATTCTTCAGGAGTGAATTCACCGCCCGCTTCATTGCCCCATGATCGTCTGCGACCCTGCTCTTGGCAACAAAGTCGAATTCGTCAATAAAGAGAATGCAAGGAGCCAGTTTCTTTGCAAAATCAAATATTCTGTCAATATTCTTTGATGTTTCTCCCAGGTACTGCGACGTAATCATGGAGAGACGGACCTCGATTATGGGAAGGTGCATCTCATGGGATAGGGCCAGGGCAAGCGATGTTTTTCCTGTTCCCGACGGTCCGACAAAGAGGAGTTTGCCAACTTCATAAATTCGGTGTTTCTGGAGGATCTTCAGGTTCTTACGGGCAACGTGTACTTTCTTAATAATTGTTTCCTGTTCCGCGGTGCACACCAGATCTTCGAATTGCTGCTCAACCTCTTCTGGGGCGTTTACAATAACAAGATCCAGGGCACTTTTCAGTCGCTCATCTCCGGCGATTATAGTAGACATTTTATTCTGAAGATACACCTTGGTGTCCTCGAAAAGAGGATTTGCCTCTTTTACTTCCTCGTATGAAATTTTTACCGAGTCGGAATCACGGAAAAAAAATGCAAGTGCAGGATTTGTTTCAATATAGTTTTTTCCGCCTTTTTTCAGGAACCATTTGGCTGCCGGTTCCAGCGTGGTGACATAAATGCGCTGACCAAACTCCTCGCATGCCACAACAGGGTTAGACTCAAGCTTCCGGCATGCATCCGTGATGCCAAGGGTCTTCCTGACCATGCCCTCGCTCACGTATAATGGCCGCTTGACTTCTCCCGCTCCGTTCCCACTGAATAATTCCCTGCATTCCGGGGTGAGATCATTGATTTCAAGGTTCTGGTGGCGATTGAATATTTCTGCGGTAAGGATTACCTCCAGAAGTTTGAGGGTATCGTTATCTTTTCCAGACATCTCTGTAACTTTAACTATTCTGTTTGTGATCCAATAAGTATATCTTTACAAGCGGGTGGTGACCACGCATCCATCATCAGTGACAATGAGAGTGTGCTCGTGCTGGGAGACCAGGGATCCGGGAATATCTGATAGCACAGGGTATGCCCTGATCACCTGCATGCGAAGAAGTGTGGACAGGGCAATATCTGTCTTCTCACCGGGCAGCCACCGCCGGGCAAAGGGCATGCCTCTCCTGCTGCGTATTGATTCCAGGATCCGACGTGCAGAGGCAAGCCTGACAGGCTTGACACCAATCTGCTGGAATATCTCGGCACGCGGCTTCTCACTGACCCTGCCCGCTCCGGTGCTGGCGAAAGGCTCAATTGCAAAAACCATTCCTTCCTTGAGAACGGCGCCCCCCTGGAGAGAGATATTTGGTATATTCGGAGGTTTGTGAATGATATACCTGTCCAGTCCGTGGCCGGTCAGGTTGGAAACAGGCCGGAATCTACGCGATTCTATCTCCCCCTGAATGGCGGATCCGAGCTCACCAACAGTAACCCCCGGTCTGACACGTTCAATAGCCCGTTCCAGCGCCTGCTCTGAGGCCTCAAGGAGGGTTGAATGGGATCCAAGGTCAATGGTAGTCGCGGTGTCAGCGATATAGCCGTCGATATGTACGCCCAGGTCAAGTTTGACCACATCGCCCTCGCAGAAAACCCGGGTATCCCCGGTCATAGCGGTGTCATGGGCGGCATCCTCATTGATAGATACATTGAGTGGAAAGGCCAGTCCTGCACCTTCTTTGTCCACAAGTTCTTCGACATATTCTACAACCTCCAATATGGGTGTGCCCGGCCGTATCTCTTGTGCGCCCATGGAAAGGACAGTTGCTGCAATAGTTCCTGCCTGCAGGTACAGGTCATATATCTCTTCTTTCATTAAATTAAACCTCATACGACAAAATCATAAGGGAATCGTGTGAAACACTCAAATCCATTCTTCGTAACCACGCCAATATTTTCCAGGCGTACTCCGCCCCTGTCTCTGAAATAAAGTCCTGGTTCATTGGTTATGACATTGCCCGCAGATAGAGCCAAACCTCCCGGCCCTACATTCGGAAGTTCATGTACCTCCAGCCCTACTCCGTGTCCCAGATTATGTATAAATCCCTCTTTCCCACTCTGGTACCCATGATCGGAGAAGAAATCCACCACTGACTGGTGGACATCCGCTCCGGTAATCCCTGGTTTTATCTTTTTTGAAGCCATGGTTTGGGCATCCCTGACCGCAACGTACATATCTGCAATGTCGGATGAAGGCTCACCTTTGCAGATTGTGCGGGACATGTCAGAATAATATCCTGAATTTTCGTCCTTTGGAAAAATATCAATAACGATTGGCTCCCCCTCCTGAAGTGGCCCGGTCCCCCTTATATGTGGGATGGCACTATCCTTTCCGCATGATACGATGGTATCCGATGCCCGGCACCCGTACTCGAGGAGAACTTTATGCATTTCAGCCCGTATACACTCTGAAGTGAGGGGAGTCCTGCCTTTATGAAGTACGCCTTTCCGCGGCTTCGATTTTTGGATCAGTGCAACGGCAACTTCCATTGCACGTTCTGTCGCCTGCTGGACCATTCGGATAGATTCAAGTTCATATGGGCTTTTTTTTGCTCTCATCCCTTCAATCGTCCCTTTATCTGAAATTACTCTGCCATAGTGCTCAAGTTCCCTGCCAAGAGCAATGGGAAACCAGGCGGGAACCAGGATTTTATTCCCTGCCAACCCTGATATCATCAGGGCCAGGGCCTTCCATTTGTCTTTTTCCTCTTTGATGATATCCAGAAGTCCCGCATCAGCCCTGGTCATGACCGCTGTATCCGATTCACGTGATGCCCGTTCGAATTCCATCTGCGATACCACAATGACTCCCCTTTGGCCCTTTTTCTTAAAATATACGATTGGATCAGTTGAGGTGAACCGTGTGAGATACCGCATGTCTGCGGCATCCGAAGTTGCGAACATCACAAAAGAATCGGCCCCGCATTTCTCCAATGTTTTATCCGGTATATCCATATAGCCTTCAATTGGACAAAATACCACAAGTACTTTTATGATGAAGATGACCTATGAATAATGGATGAGGCAACCAGAGAGCGATTCAAATGGAAATTCTACCGCCTTGCGGTTTTGCTGAATGCGATAATCCTGTGTATTGCCATTGGGATCATTGTCTTGTTCATAGCCCCGGAAGGATATGCACTTCCTCTGGCGGCTGCGTTATTTATTATTGCCGGGTTGATTGCAATATATTTCAGTGGACAGTACAAGGTTACGAAAGCTTGGCTTGATGAAGATAAGTCACATGATGACGAAACTTAAAAATACGAAGTCCATATGATAGGAAAGGTCAAATCTGAAATTGAATTGATGAAGCGGCACATGGAGGTCCTGCGGGCAGTGGTACAACATCAGCCAATCGGAATCATGAAACTATCCGAACTTCTTGAACAGCCGTTTCATCGTATCAGATATTCACTCCGGATTCTTGAGCATCTCGGATATATAAAGGCATCTCCGTCTGGCGCGGTTTCCACAAGGGCTGCAGAGGATCTTTTGCGCCATTTGAATTCGGAACTCGATGAAATGATTGCAATGCTGGAGACCATGAAACACCATAATGAATAAATGCGAATTTTTGATTGTAACCTGTCCCAGGAATTTGGAATAAAAAACCCTGCTATTCAGCGGTATCTTTAAAAGCACTCACAAAGAATCTATTAAGGCATATCGGAATGCCGCCATAACTCAGTTGGTAGAGTGGCTGGCTGTTAACCAGCATGTCACAGGTTCGAGTCCTGTTGGCGGCGCTTCACCCGGGCCCGTAGCTTAGTCCGGTTAGAGCGCCCGGCTCATAACCGGGCGGTCATGCGTTCGAATCGCATCGGGCCCACTACCCTTGCTGCTTTTAATTCAAAACTTATGTATGGGCGGAGGTGTATAGTCACCACGTATGAAGTGCCCTATCTGTGGCGATGATTGTGTCAAGAATGCGCACGAAATTATTGATATTCTTCCCACAATATTCTCACGCTGTCCTGATTGCCGTTTCAGGATGCTGGATAAAAAAGCACCGCTCCCAAACCGCTATTTTGAGACTCCCTGTAAGTGTGGAAAACGATTCATCGACGAAGTGTATGCCCACATCTATGTAATTCTTGTTGAGGAAGGGATATTCAACGGAACGGAACCGATAAGTGCTGTAGGCAGCCCGCTTGTTCATCCGGGATTTTTCATGAAAAATCCCCCGTTCCTGCCCAAAAACTCGCTTGTACTACTCTCCAGGAATCTTAATTCGAAAGTTTCCGGACGGATCGTCGACGAAGTTCCTGAAATTCGGGCGGTTATCAGGAGCGATGATTCAGTTCCCGGTATTTCCGACATCGATCTCGATGGCATGCCCGATACCTATACCCTTCTCGCCGGATGTGATATCAGGGCAAATGTCTTTGATACGAGTTCCGGGCCCATAGTCTTGTATAAGCAACAGTCAACCATGCATATCGAATTCCCCCGGCGTTTCAATCCAAAGATTAAGGGGGTGGGAGAGAAGATCGCTGCATTCCACCCGGAACACTTCATCGACGCGTGCTGCGGGGCGGGAACCCTTGGTCTAACAGCGGCACGAATGGGGGTTCCTCATGTGATAATGAATGATGCGTGGTATGCGGCTGCATTCTGGGCGGCATATAATATCCAGGTAAACCGGGAGTATTTCAAGCTGGAGGATGTCAGGATTGTGAGGGGCTATGAAGAAATGAAGAATGAGCCTGTTGTAAAAGAGCCAAAAATAGTGGCTGAGGCAACAGGGACACAAAATATTGAGGTATATCAAGCTGATTTTGCCAGGCTCTATTCCGTTCTGCCGGACGCACCTGTTCTGGCAGTCATCGATCTCTTCGAAAAATCGGATAAAGCCGCAACCAATGAGGTTATTCGCCAGTGGCGTGAACATGTTGCCGGCGAGGTATTTATCCCATAAGCTCTCCAATGAATATGGGGACTAGCCCGGGTGGTTCGGCGTCACCTGTTACCCGAGACCGCCGGTATGCGGGGGGCGAAGTTTGAGGAAGGCTGCAACGAACTGCTGGATACCATTGCATCCTGACGTTGAAACCTCGTCCCATGAGGTCGGTGTACAAGAATCAAAGCCCCGGAGGGGGTGGTGACTTGTTATTGCGGAGAACGGTTCAGGCCCGGAAGGGAGCAGACTTACCGTGAACATTCGGCGCCCATGGGGTTGCGGGGCGGAGGATGGAAGCTCTGGCAAAGGGAGTGACGTACAGTCGACCGAAAACGTGTCCCCATAATTTAGGCTTAATCATGGCCAAAGTGACTATTATCGGAGCAACCGGCAAAGTGGGCACCTATTCCGCCCATACTATATCTCAGATACCGCATGTGAGTGAAATCCTGCTCTATGGAAGGAAAGGCAGAGAAGATCTTCTATCCGGGATCACACAGGATCTGGGTGATTCTTTTGCGGCATCCGGAACATATATGGATCTTGGGTGGACCACCGATCTGGAGGATTTGAGAGGATCGGACATCGTGGTCTGCAGCGCGGGAGTACCAAGAAAATCCGGGCAGGATCGACTCGATCTTGCAGTGGCAAACGCCCGGATTATCGCCGAAGTGTCCCATATCATAGGCGAGATCTCACCGTCATCCATGATTCTTTTGGTTACAAATCCCGTGGATGTGATGACATCTGTGGCATTGCGATACTCCGGACTCGAGGCCCAGAAGGTATTCGGCCTTGGCACACATCTGGACTCCATGCGCCTGAAATCGTTGATTGCATCTTATTTCAAGGTCCATGTAAGTGAAGTGCATACCCGGATAATTGGCGAACATGGAGAGAGTATGGTGCCGCTCTGGTCGGCGACTACCATCGGTGGCATACAGATCAGTAATCTTCCTGCATTTTCACGGATTCCCATTCATGAGATGGTTGATATGGTCAGGTCCGGTGGTGAAAATATCATCAGGACAAAGGGAGCCACGGTCTTTGGACCCGGTGAGGCCATTGCAACACTTGTCAGGACAATACTGGGGAATGAAAACCGGATATTGACTGTATCTGCATATGTAAAAAGCGAGGTGCATGACATCGGTGATGTATGCATCGGGGTGCCGGCACGTATAAACCGGAGTGGAGTTTTTCCGGTACCGATAAAAATTGATCACCAGGAAGTAATCAGGTTCAAAGAATCGGTAGAAAAAATTCGGGGCTCTACCGGAAAGGTTCTGGCGATGCTGGATAAGGATCCTGAGTTTGCCAGATAAGTGTAATAGAATCTCTTATAAATCTAAAAAAAAGTGAATATTCTCTGAGTTTTCAGGTAAGAGTGAGCTCAACGATTTCTGCCCGTTCAACACCTTCAAGGGCGTTGATGTCGGCTTCGACAGCATCGTTGACTCCGGCGGTATCATCCACAACAACCGCAATTTTGAGGGCTTTCAATCCGAAACCTATAGGCTCTTCCTGGATGTCCTGAACTCCGTCCACCTTTTCTGATATCAGGCCTTTTAGGGCTTCGAGATCAATTTCCGGAGAGCTCGGCATGACTTTGAGGATCAATACCACTCTACCCATTTATGGGCCTCCAAAACTGCATTTTGGGCAGCAATACGCGATACTCTGCTCTCTGCACCGATAACACCGTTTTATAACATACCCGCATTTCGGACATCCGAAATCGGTTGCCCCTTCCTCTGCGAGCGGAGCATTGCATGATGTGCACTTTTTATTTGACATTTATTCACTCCTAGAGCGATTCCTTATATTGTCTCTTCCAGAGGACTTAAAAGCCAATGGTCGTGCCCCTGGTTGGAAGGCCCCTGATGGCAGAAACTATCCTTTCATCAATTGTCCCGTTCACAACAGATACCCGGACGTGATGTGAAAAGACAAAAGGAAGAAAGGATGGATCTACGTCATTTGTAATCACTGCTTCCTCTACTGATGCAAGAAGCCTTCCTTCGGAATGAATTCCATCAACTGATTTGAGAATGATAAGGTCAAGGCCGAGGAAATGCGATATCCATGCTGCAACGGTGTCGGAAGTGATGTCCCATGAATGGGGGAGAGGGTCTCGCTCCCTCAGTATGATATAGGGGAGAAATACCAGGAGTTCGGAGGGAATTTCAAGGTGAGCGGTAGTGGGAATCCCCATCGACGCTATATACCATCCGAACTGTTCCATGCCGAGGATTGCCATCCAATGCGCGATATCGTCATTGACTGCACATTCCCTGGCGAGATCAGCGAATTTCCCCCCTCCGGGGACTATGAGTGCCTGGCAGCCGGATTTCTGCAGAATATCGAAAATTTTCGGAACATGTTCGAAAAGACTTCCTCCGATTTTAATTACCAGGGGATTTGCCATGCAATCTGATGTGATTTCATCAGGTTAATTAATTAGTCGTTTCAAGATCTTTTTCATATGAGGTGGGCAGTTTTTTTCCTATTCATCCTCGTCCTTGTATGCCAGGTTTCTGCTTTCCAGATCGTGGAATTTTGCCCTGATACGTATCTTCCAGGGGACAATGATGAATATATTATCATCGAAGGTGACGGAAATCTCGACGGGGTGATCATTACTGACGGTGAGGGTGGGTTTCGCTTCCCTGCGGGCACCCGGATACAGGGGAGATCGGTAATAGCCCGGATGGGAGCGTCTTTTCTGAAAAGTCATGGACATTTGCCGGATTTCGAGTGGGAAGATTCAATGGCAGCCGTTCCGGATGTAGTGAGGAGCGGCCAGCTGCGGCTTGCCAATGCCCGGGACCAGCTGCAGTTGCTCCGTAATGGAATTATTCTGCAGGAAATTGAATGGCCGGGAGATGTTGTGCCCCGTCAGGGGCAGGTCCATTTTCTGAATGAAGGTCTCTGGGACCAGAGAATCATTCTGCTGGGGCAATCACGGTTCGAGCCGGAAAGATACGAAGAGATAACGGGCATCGGCTTTGTTTCGCCGGACTGTTCATTTGCGGTATTTGAAACTGCGGTCAGCGGGGCGAAGGAGAACATCCTGGTGAATGTATACGAATTTACCAGCCAGAGAATGGCCGACCTTCTGATCACTGCGCGAAATAGGGGTGTAAACATCACAGTTCTTATTGAAGGAGGGCCTGTAGGCGGTATCAGTGCCGAAGAACAGTCAGTAATCTTCAGGCTTGCCGGAAACGGGATCCGGGTTATTGAGATGACCTCTACAGGTGATTCTCATGCTCCTTACCGTTTCAATCATGCAAAATACATGGTAATTGATCGATGCCGGACATTCATCACGAGTGAGAACTTCAAGGAGAACGGTTTTCCCGGCCAGGGGATGATCGGGAACAGGGGTTGGGGGGTATACCTGGAGAGTGAACAAATGGCGTCGTATTTTACTAATATATTTGAATTCGATTGCAATGGCGGGTGGGTACGCGAGGTATATGGGCAGGAAGGGCCGAACGAGTCGCTGCCTGAGATACCTTATCGTGTCGAATTCCAGCCACTCTCATTTACATGCACGGATGCGGTTCCTGTGATTTCCCCGGACACGAGTTCCATGATCCTCGAAATGATTGAGGAAGCGCGGGTAAGCATCGATATTGAACAGGCATATATCACGAATTCGAGTGATCAACAACTCAATCCGTTCCTGGACGCCGCCGTCAATGCCTCCCGTCGCGGAGTGAAGGTGAGAGTGCTTCTTGATTCATACTGGTATAATGTTGAGGATACAAATGATAATGATGAGATGGCTGCACTGATCAATTCTATTTCTCTCTCCGAATCTCTCCCCCTTGAGGCACGGTGTGCCGGCCTGGAACCGAATAATCTGGAAAAGATTCACAATAAAGGAGTGATTGTTGATTTACAAAAGGTGCTTGTCAGCAGTATCAACTGGAATGACAATTCCCCGAATTTCAACAGGGAGGCAGGGATAATCATTTCAGATCCGGTTGCCGCCGCATATTTCTCGTCGGTATTCGAGGACGACTGGAACGCATCTTCAGCCGGAGAGGCGGATTCTCCTGACTATCTGAAATACGCCATTACAGGCGTGGTGATATTCCTCCTGATCGTGATTTATATGCGACGCAGAAGGTGACAAAAGGAAAAAAACGAAAATGGGAGGGAGAAATCGAAAATAATCCTTAAAAATTCAAATCCCTTTTGGAAAAGAGTCGCAGGGCCTTGATAGCAAATGAAAATCGGGTTCTTTGTTTGAGGAAGGATCAGAAAAGCCGGGTGTCTCTCATCACACTCCTTCTCTTTTCTACCGAATAGAAATGGTTGATCTACAAATACTGTTTTTATTGCTTCTTAAATGCACATTTGCAGATATCACAGAGTGTGATTGCTGCATCCTGGTCTATGACTGCGAGGGCCCAGCGGTCGATGAGCAAATTCAGTTCATTGGATATCTCTATCCCTGAATCTCCCCTCTTTTTACTGATATATTGCGATATCGCAGCTCTGGTTACACCAAGCCGTTTCGCAGCATCGCTCTGGCTCATACCATCGCGCTGGACCAGTCGATACACCATCTCAGCCCGCATAGAAGGGAGATATTTGCGAACCATGGAATCGCAGACCATGATATCGCAACCTGTCTCCCTCATGCAGGCACCAATTGGTTCTCCCGATTCTGGTAGATGATCTGGCGGGCATCCCTGAAATTGAATTTTTCAATTATCAGATGGTTCTCTTTGAGCCTTTTCAACGCATACCGGACGGTGCGGGGGGCAAGATTGCTCTTTTTTACGAGCTCTTTGTGGGTCATTTCGCCCCCTTCGTCCAGTATCTGGAGAACGGTTCTTGATGATGGTGGAAGATTCGCCCCATTCATAATATAATGTTAACACTGTTAACATATCAATCTGCCGGTGTTATATGGGGAGAGCGATTACCCGATCTCTATGCTGGTCCGTCAGGAAAAAATTGCACTGCTCCTTCTTTTTATGGTGGCAATTACTCTTACAACCTCTTTTATCATCCTTGAAAATCTTGAACGCGACATGTTTGTCAGTTCCTACTCCGGGGACTCACAGGAAGGCGCGCTTGTCGTGCACAAGGGAAGCATTGAACGTGTTGATACCACAAGATCCGGAGGACACCTGGTTCTTGATGTTTCCGCTGTGACTGTCTTCATCCCTGAACCTGTTGCACGAACTCTGATCCTTCGGAAAGGAGATATGGTTGAAGTATATGGGATTGTAAATCTTTATCGGGGAGAAAAAGAGATTGTGGTGGAATATGAGGACGATCTTATCCTTGTGAAAAAAGCAGGTACGGAAGAAATATCCTGAAAAATGCCTTTTTTGCAACAAATTGCACTCACGATTCCCTGTAATTGTTTTGATGAATTATATGATATTCAACAGATTTTTTTGCGATACATTCCCTGACCATCTTTTCCCGGGGTGTAAGTGCTCCTGTTTTCCCTGTTTTTACCTCGATAAACACTACTTTTTTCAGGTCGCCCTCGTCAAGCCCGTCAAAGATGACAAAATCGACGGGGCTGCCTAAAAATCTCGCATCCCTGGGATTGTAGGGGAAATCAGGGAAAAAAGGAAGGAGATGTTCGGTAATTTTTCCTTTAATCACTGCATGACTCTTCTCCACAGCATCGCGACGAATTTTTCTCTCTTCCTTTTGTTTCCACTCACTGGCATAGATCGATGCCAGTTTCCTTGCTTCCTGTTCCAGATTTTTTTGCCGCCATTCTTCGAATAGCGAGGATGCCCTTGAATGTACCTGGTCTTTTAACGAGATATACTTCCAGATAATATAGATAAGTGCAATCACGGCGGCCAGCAAAGCCCATTCTATCATTACATACCATAGGCCGGCTGAAAATTAATTATTCCGACTCATCCCCGGTTTTTGTCTCAATCTTTTTCCTGAGTATATTTACCGCCAGATCGGCTGCTTTACGAACCTCCTCCTCCTCGTCATTCAGTGCCTGTTCGAGAGGGTCCAGGGCCCGTGGATCTCCAATGTTTCCGAGTGCCCAGGCGGCATGTTTTCTGACTGCCCGTTTTTTATCGTGAAGGGCTTCAATGAGTGGTTCAACTGCTCTGGCATCGGCAATTTTTCCGAGCCCAATAACCGCACCGATACGGAGCCATTTTTCGTCCGATTTGAGGGCCTTTTTAAGCGGTTCCACAGCTCTCGCGTCCCCGATGGCTCCAAGAGATTTGGCTGCGAGCCAGGAGACATCAACATACTCATCCGAAAGAGCCTGGATGAGTGGTTCTACTGCGGAATCATCTCCGATAATTCCCAGTGCTTCGGCCGCCCTCCATCGGAAATCGAGATATGGGCTCTGAAGGAGTTCAATATAACCCTTTATATTCCTTTTTCGGGTTACTTTGCTAAAATAATGTTCTCCGGATTCGCCCTTCTCCTTATCAGTCATAGCATTCTCCGACAGGCACCGATTAGAGGCAGTAAATGATAATTGTTTTGATCGTATATTTTGGTAAAACGGCGGTTCGGAAAAAGGATGAATATATTATGGAATAATTTCAAGGCTTATGTCGAAATTACTGACGCTGTGAGTGATACTGCCCATACTGATGACATCAACCCCGGGAATGGCATATTCGAGAATATTCTGTGCATTGATGCCTCCGGAGACTTCAATAACCAGTCTGTTTATTAGATTCTCATTATCCAGACACCTGATCGTTTCGCGGACTTCCAGGGGAGTCATGTTGTCCAGGAGGAGAATCTCTGCCCCGGCATGTGCCGCACGGAGGGCTTCACCGGTATTCTCTACTTCAACCTCGATTTTCCGGTATAGGTTTTTAATTTTAGCTCTTTTTATTGCTTCTTCCAGGGAAACAATGGCCAGATGATTATCTTTTATTAAAATTCCGTCACTTAGACCTAGGCGGTGCCCTTCCCCCCCACCAAGTAGTACTGCTTTTTTATCAAGTGAGCGGAGACCGGGAGCAGTCTTACGGGTGGCGGCTATCCTGCAGGACAGATTATGTGATGAGATCAGATCAGACAAATTCTTGGTCTGGGTGGCAATTCCGCTCATTCTCCCGATGATATTCAGGGCTGTTCTTTCTACAAGGAGAATTCCCGCAGCCGACCCTTCAAGTGCCGCTATCTCCGTCCCTTCGTATACCTTCTCCCCATCATTGACGTGGGATATATAATGTACACCAAAATGCCGGAAAAGTTGCGCGGCTTCTTCAAGTCCGGCAATGATGCCCGCCTGCCTGGCGACGAGTACACCCCTGCAGTCTTTTTCGTCGATTACCGATTCCGTGGTGATATCCCCGTAAGGGGCATCTTCGGCGATAAACTGTAGCAGCTGTTCAAGTGTGACCAGTTTGATCATCTCCCGATCTCAATCATTCGCTCAATTGCACTTCTTGCCCTATCCATTACGTCACGGGGAAGCTCGACCTTATACTGAACATTCTCAAGGGACAATTTGAGGTCTTTTAACGTGGTCTTTTTCATATCCTCACAGACTGCTTCTTCCTTGACATAGAACGTTTTATCCGGATAGAGGGTATTCAATCGGTATGCCATTCCTTTCTCCGTGAAAATATTCCACTTCTCCTCCTGCGGTGCTGCCCGGACCATTCCACCTGTAGACGCAATAATATCCGATTCTTTTTGAATTTCAGGGCGGCATTCCGGATGACAGATAATCTTTCCGCCCAACTTTCTTGCTTTTACAATATCATCATGCGAGAAGCACTCGTGAACATAACAATGCCCTTGGGGAGGAACAGCGATAATTCGCGTTTCAGGGACCATATCCTGAATATATGCGGCAAGATTTGCGTCAGGTCCTACGATCACCTCCTTCGAGTCAAGCGACCGGATTACCTTTACTGCATTGGCTGATGTGCAGACCACATCGGCATAGGCTTTGCACTCGGCAGTACTATTTATATACAATACTACCGGCGCTCCGGGGTGCATTTGCTTTGCGGACAGAAGCATATCAGGGGTAAGGAAGTTTGCAAGTGGACACGTCGCATCCTTCACCGGAAGAAGGACAATTTTTTCGGGGCAGAGTATCTTTGCAGTCTCTGCCATAAAATCCACACCACAGAACACAATCATTGCTGCACCCGTATTTTTTGCCTGGACAGCAAGTTCAAAGCTGTCTCCCACAATATCAGCGACATCCTGGATTTCCGGGATCTGATAATTATGAGCAAGTATTATGGCATCTTTCCGGGTTTTTTGCAAACGAATGGTTTGGGTGATATTCATGTTCCTACCTTCAGGGGTTCGTCAAGATTCTTAAGGAGTGTGAGTATGGAAAGGGCTGCAAGATAACTTGTTGCCGGGTTTTTCGGGCTTTGGACGTTGTTCACCCTGATATACATCTCTCCAAAATCTCCTTCACAAAATATCTCATGCATATTCCGGTCCACGAGGGGATCAGCATAGAGTTCCACATCAGCTTCTCTGCCTGCTGCAAGACTGAGTGCCACAGAAACATTTACATTTTTCGGGAATTCCTTGATGCACTCATTCGCTTTACCCTTAAAAATAAGAGTGCGCCTGTCAACGACAATCCCCAGTGAGTCAGGGTTTTTCGTAGTCCTTAGCAGGAGTTTCGAAATATTGCTAATTTGCCCTACTTTCAGGTTATCAAGTCCGGCGATGGCCCCACTGGGGATATATATCTTCTTTCCCGTTTCCCGTGCCGTCTTCACCAGTCCCTCCCTGAACCCTGGGTCGGAAAATGCTCCAACGCTGAGTACTATCAGGTTTTTCCCATTCCTGAGCACGGATTCCCCCAAAAGCCTGACTGCATTTACCGAGGCAGCTTCCACCACATAATCGAAATCCTGACGAATAAACAGGTCAAAATCCTTGCATGCCCTGCCGCCGCAAGTATCTGCCATCTCCTCTGCTTTCTGAAAGATTTTATCATACAGGGCCACTATCTCAACATTCTCCCGGTATTGACCGATAATATGCCCAATATTTCCGCAGCCGAGCAGCCCGATTCTGATCATCATTATCAGATAGTGAATACCATGGGTTAAGCATTTTCATTGAGAGAGAGAAATATTCCCTATAACGCAGATAGAAGGATAAATCCGGTGATTGAAGGTCTCCTGTCAAGTTAGCAGTAGTTAAGAGTCTGCCCGATCCATACCATGGTGGCTGATGTCTCCGGAAAAACCCGAATCCGTGTATACACACGATGGCCAGAGCGCCCTGGATGAATTGAGGGACTGTTTAGTTCATGTGATGACATTTGGCTGTGCCTATAATATGGGCGATTCCCGGAAACTGGAAGAAATTTTGAAAGCGCAAGATTGTACTATTGTTGACACGCCCAAGGCGGCTGATGCAGTCGTCGTGAACACCTGTACTGTGGTCGGCTCAACCGAACGCAGGATGTTACGGACTCTCAGAAATTTAAAAGAGAAAAACCTTTACGTCACCGGCTGCATGCCCGTCGTGCAGAAAGAAGAAATATTTGGGGTCTGTTCTCCGAAGATCATTTTTCCGAACGAGATTGGGGAGAGGTACAGAAATGTAAGAACCGTTCAACCTGCAGGGGTGGGCATCCTGCAGGTGGCCAGCGGATGTCTGGGAACCTGTTCTTACTGTATTACCCGAAATGCCAGGGGCAGACTGAGAAGCTTTCCGAAAGAAGAGATCCTGGTCCAGGCAGACAAAATGGTGAAGGCCGGAGCAAAAGAGCTCCAGCTGACAGGACAGGATGTTAGTGCCTGGGGCCGTGAAAAGGGCTGGGATCTTTCCCAATTACTTAATGAAATCGTGCATATTCCTGGAAAATTCTATATACGACTCGGAATGATGAATCCCTCCACGCTTATGCCCATCATAGAACCTCTGATCGAAGCATACAGATCCCCTAAGATTTTTAATTTTCTCCATATACCAGCTCAATCCGGTTCTGATGAGATTCTAAATGCAATGAAAAGAAAGTATAGCGCCGCGGATGTGGTACGGATTGTTGAGGAGTTCAGGGAAGCCTGCCCCGACATTTCTCTGGCCACCGATATCATCGTTGGATTTCCAGGAGAGACGGATGAGCAGTTCAGGGAGACTATGCAACTTATCAGCCGTATCAAACCGAATAAAGTGAATATCACCCGTTTTTCCATGAGGCCTCATACAGACATTGCCGGAGAGGATGATTTAGTGGACTCTCTCAAGAAGAAAAGGTCAAGGATCCTCCTGAAACATGCGGAGGCGCTCTACCATGAAATCAATGCCGGCTGGATAGGTAAGGAGACTGATATTCTCGTAACAGAAAAAATCCGTCACGGGTCAGTAATTTCCAGGACTCCCAATTACCAAAATGTGGTTATACAACGCGATCTTCCCGTAGGCTATGAAGGGCATGCCGTCATTCTGGAGGACAGGAAATATTATTTTATTGGGGCCCTCTGCTGAGAAGTTGCCTCTGTCTTTGAGAAATTTTACGATAAGTGACTCCTGGAATTGAGGATATGCAACAGTTTTCGCATGCGCTCTCTATCGAGGATACGGTTGAACCAGGAATCCGGGCAGAGAGCGGAAGGATTATGGACTTTCATACCCATTCCTTACAAGAGACCGGCTTTGGGACCATTCCACTGTTCGGGCGGGGTATTTCTGGAGGCATATGCAATATGGATGAAATCGAAATCGGTTTTGAGAAAATCATTGAAAAAATAGAGTCGGCCGAAAAAGAAAAAGAAACACTTACCGAAGAGATACGTAAGAATGAGGCGGCTTTATTGGGCAGAATGGCTCAGTCCACGTCCGCGATTATCGAAAAGGTAGGGCTTAATATACTGATCAAAGGAAAAACTGACAATCAGGGCGAGTTGTATGATTCGGTATTCTCTCAGAAAAAGATGATAATTCTGGGAAAGACCGACCCGGTGGACTTCAGACCCGATGATATCAACAAGAAGGTTGATGATCAATTCTGTGCCCTTTCTGAGGAGGGTAAATTTTATGAGATTATGTATAGTTCGGACGGATTTTTGGTTGACTCCTATCAGAACGAGATTACCCCCCGCGAAGCACTGGATATCTACGGATACGATGTAATGTTCATGCTCTACCGGGCCATGCACGACTACCTGAAAGGACATGAAGAACTGATAAATGCTCTCCGGATTACACTGAATTTCACATATCCGGAACAATCCCTCGAAGGGAATTTGCAATAAAATTGAATTTTTTTATTTCCACTTGAATAAGGGGAATACCGGTTTGAGAACATCATCATCATCTTCCCCCAGGGCAGACATCTTGTAGGATTTGGTGAATTCCTCTCCTTTATCATTCGAAAATGTGACAACCGCCTTTAATTCCTCCTCCATTTTATCAAGAGGAAATTGAGATGCTTCCTCCTCCTCGAGTTTCGGGATATCAAATTCGATATCAAGAGGTACCAGGGTGATATGAATCGTATATGCGGGTGCATTGCCTCTGTTTCTTACAACCACTCCTTTGGCATCATCCTGCAGATGAACCGCGACATAGGGCATGTCAGCGGTGTCCTGCATGATACCCATAGACATCACCAGGACGGCCAGTATAATCAGCACAATAAGACCGATAAAGATATTAAAAAGCACCATGAGGAGAATTGATACCGCTACACCAGCCAGCAGCAGTATCTTCTGGGTATTTTCCATAGTATCAGATTGCAGCTTCTAGCTTATAAGAAATGAGGAATGGGCCCGATGAGATTCGAACTCATGACCTCCCGGTTATCAGCCGGGCGCACCACCGGTCTATGCTACGGGCCCTCAACGCTGCCGTATTAGTTAATTCATATAACTTATTATAAGTTTTGAAACGAACGCAGGAGTATATTCAAACACATTATAAAACAATCTTGTTAGAGTATTGTGGTGGTGGAAGATGAGGAAGCAATATCTCCTTGGGAATGAGGCGATCGCACATGGATGCCTGGAATCACCGGTTGATTTTGTAAGTGGTTACCCGGGCACCCCCTCCTCTGAAGTGATAGACATCCTTCGGATGAGGGAAATGAAAGATTACTATGTTGAATGGTCGGTAAACGAGAAAGTGGCTTTGGAGAATGCATTGGCAGCGGCATGGTGCGGGCTTAGGGCTCTCTGCACAATGAAGCACGTGGGGCTGAATGTTGCTGCAGATCCATTGATGACCAGCGCGTATACAGGGGTCACCGGAGGGCTGGTGATAATGAGCGCCGATGATCCATTTGCCCACAGTTCGCAAAATGAACAGGATAGCCGTTGCTATGCCAGTTTTGCCAGAATACCCTGTCTTGATCCCTCTGGCATTCAGGAAGCCCACGATATGGTAAAGGACGCCTTTGCCCTGTCCGAGGAGTTTGGGCTTCCTGTGATATTCCGCCCCACTACCAGGATCTGCCACTCCAAAGGCGATGTCGAGCTCGGCACAATAGTTGCAACGACAAGGGTGGGGGAATTCCACAAAGATCCTCGTCAATATGTGGTCATTCCTGCCCATACGCGCATTCTGCACAAAAAACTCAACGAAAAACAGGCAGCGATAAAAAAACGTCTCGTGGAAAGTGGATATAATTATTATCGCATCAGGGGGAGCACAGCGGTCGTCGCAAGTGGGATCGCGGCAATGTATGTCCAGGAGATCCTTCCCACGGATGTATCATTCATGAAGATAGGGGCTTATCCCATCGATGAAGAGTGGCTGGCTGAATTCGTCCAGCAGCATGAGACAATCCTGGTAATAGAAGAACTTGCCCCGGTGGTCGAAGAAGCGGTCAGGCAGGTCGCCGGGTGTGTTGCGGTATATGGAAAGAAAGACGGGCATGCCCCTTATGAAGGGGAATTATCTCCGATGAGCGTGGCAAGGATCATGGAATCCTGTGGTTTCAATACGGCAAAGACGTTTCCGGAGGCAAACCCTCTCCCGGATATACCTGCACGGCCACCCATCATGTGTGCCGGATGTACACACCGCCCGGTCTTTTATACCATGAAGAAGGTGTTCAAGGACGGGATCTATCCAAGCGATATTGGCTGTTATACGCTGGGCCTCCAGTTGGGGGCGGTGGATACCACTATATGTATGGGGGCTTCGATTACCGTCGGGAGTGGCATTTACCATTCAGGTGAAAAGGCAGATATTGCAGCCACTATCGGGGACTCGACATTTCTCCATACAGGCATTCCCGGCCTTTTAAATGCCGTTTATAACGGGGCAAACATGACGTTGATAATCCTTGACAACAGGATTACGGCTATGACCGGGCATCAGCCGAATCCGGCAACCGGGGTGACGGCATCCGGAGAACAAACCGTTCCGGTGTCGCTTGAAGCCATATGCCGGGCCTGTGGCGTCTCATTTGTTGATACTGTGGACAGCTATGATCTGGTGGGCCTCACAACCGCTATGAAGGATGCAAAGTCCCGGCCGGGTGTGAAGGTAATAATCGCCAGGCAACCCTGTGTGATTACAGCCCGCCGGGCAGGGATAAGGAGGGGAAGATACCAGGTCAATTCCGAAATATGCACCAGTTGTGGTCTTTGCGTGAAATTCGGATGTCCGGCTATTGAAATGGGGGGCGACACACCAATCGTCAGCGAGTTGTGCAGCGGATGCGGGGTTTGCGCCCAGATCTGCCCATCAGGGGCTATTGCGAAGGAGGGTCGTCGATGAATGAAAGTTATGATGTGCTGGTGGTAGGTATTGGCGGGCAGGGAACTATTCTGGCATCAAACATACTTGGTGAAGCCTGCCTCACGGAAGGCCGGTTGGTCAAAGGGGCGGAAACCCATGGTATGGCCCAGCGGGGCGGATCGGTGGAGAGCCATATTCGGATAGACGGGAAGTTTGGTCCACTGATTGCACCGGGAGATGCGGATATAATGGTATCCTTCGACCTTCTGGAAGCGCTGAGGTACAAACATTATCTCAAACCCGGAGGGAAGATAATCGTGAACCGGCATGTGGTGATCCCCACATCGGTGTTCGTGCAGGGAGCCCCGGTTCCCGATGAAGAGGAGATTCTGGCCCGGCTTGGAGATGTGAGTCTCTGTGTCCTTGACGCCGAATCACTGGCCATTGAAGCCGGCAGCCCCCTGGCACAGAATGTTGTTATGCTGGGGGCAGCATCGCATTTCATTCCACTTTCCCCGGATTCCTTAAGAACGGCTGTGGAAAGCCTGGTTCCTCCCAAAACGGTCGAGATAAACATAAAAGCATTCGATTTGGGACGGGAAGCAGGTGCGGAATGTAAGGGATGAATAAATGAGATCTCCCCTGCCTGATCTGGGGCCGTTTCAACCAGATTCTATCTGCCATGGTAATGCCCTGGAACTGCTGTCTTCGGTCCCATCGGGATCGGTTGATCTTATTGTCACCGATCCACCTTTTGCAATTGATTTCCGGGCCCGCAAACTGAACTATAACCGCACCGCCTCTCATGTAATGGAAGGCTATCATGAAATCGAGGGAGATGAATATGCGGAGTTTACTCTTCAGTGGATGGAGCAGGCTTACCGGGCGCTGTCACCTTCCGGAAGTTTATATGTCTTTTCCGGCTGGAACAGGCTGAAAGATGTTCTTTTTGCGCTGGACTTTGCAGGTTTTATAACCATCAATCATCTCATCTGGAAATATCAGTTCGGAGTGTTTACAAGGCGAAAATTCGTGACCAGCCACTATCATATCCTCTTTGGTGTGAAAAACCCCCGCAATTATACATTCAACAAAGTTGAACATTATCCCGAAGATGTCTGGATCATCAATCGCGAATACTGGAAGGGGAAGAAAAAAACGCCAACAAAATTGCCAGCCGAACTGGTAAGAAAAATTCTTTGTTATTCCAGCAATCCCGGCGACCTGGTTCTTGATCCGTTCCTGGGTTCCGGCACAGTGGCAGTAATCAGTAAAGAAATGGGCCGGCATTTTCTCGGTTTTGAACTGGTAAAAGATTATTTCGATTTTGCAAAAGAACGAATCGACGCAACCATATTTGCAGAGGGTGACAGGGCAGAGAGTCCAGGTACATGAGTGAACTGCAAAACGCTCCTGTTTAATTTGCGTGAATGCCCAGGAATCGTGTGACGGGGCACCGGATTTTAAATGGTCTTTTGCAGGGGGAAAACGCGCCTGGAAAAGCGAACCTCTACCTGGAAATGAAAGATACGCTGAGGGGGGGATTTGAACTCCCGAGGGGCAAATGCCCCACAGGCTTTCCAGGCCTGCGCCTTACCGCTAGACTACCTCAGCAAAAAATGCACCTCAATAGTTACACTGCGTTTTTTTTAATGCTATCCCCGATATGGGGACATCATGATAATTTGCAACCCCTGAATTCCTTTGATTAGCTCTTTTTCTTCCAGCCGCGGGGATAGGTACCAGCTTTCATAAATACCGTATGCGGGGCGACCACCAGGCCGTGTTCACCCGGCCGGGTACTGACGGAATTTATCAGGGCTTCTCCAAGACAGATGAGCTCGCCTTTCCGTGTCCGGACCGCCACAAGGTCACCTTTTTTGAAAAGTGGCAACTCCAGGATTCCGATGCCTGCGAGTAAAGCCCCGTGGCATATGGCATCAACTGCAGTATCCCGGACTACCACGCCGGGTAGGTCACCTGTAGCATAATCCACGGGAAGCAGCATTTCATCCAGTCTGCTCCGGTCACCCTGATCGGCAATCACCCGGGCATCTTTCAGATCCTGAAGGGTATATGCCATCTGTTCGTGAAATCTTCCTGATCTGGTCCGGCGAAGTTCCTGCATGTGTGCACCTGTGCCCAGGAAAAGACCGATATGGTGGCACAGTGACCGAATATAGGTCCCGGCATCACAGACCACACGAAATAGAACCAGACGGTCCTGCATGTCAAGGACTTCCAGCTCCTTTATCGTTCGAATACGTAAATTTCTGGCCACAGCACTCTTTCTTGGCGGCCTCTGGTAAATGCGTCCCGAAAACTCCATCATCGCTTCATTCACAGTTTCCAGGTCGGCGCGGCCGTGGAGACGTAAAAGGCAGATATACTCTTTCTCCACCTTCAGCAGGATGGGCGCCAGTCGCACAGCCCTCCCCACCATGACTACCAGTACACCGGATACGCCCGGATCCAGAGTCCCGGAATGACCGACGGGCGCCCCCAGGATTTCTCCCGCCCATGCAGTAACCTGGTGGCTTGAAGGTCCCCTGGGTTTATCGAGGATCAACACCCAGTTGCCCTGAATCCGGTTCGCTGACAGGGAATGGCTCACAGTCAGGGCCTCCGGTTTTCCGGGGATCCCTCCGGGTTCCTGATGTAGTGGTTCAATGCATTCAAAACACCCTCAAGTGACCCATTTCCTGTCACATGGGGAATTATGCCTCCGGTCCTCATCTCTGCTGCTGTTATCTCACCAATAGCCATCAGGATCAATTCCGGCCGCATATCCCATATAGCAGATCGGAATGAAAAGGCGCTGGTAAATAAAACCGCATCTGCAGATGAAATATCAAGCCTTTCATTCGTGGGCACGAGGGAATAACATCGGATCTCGTCGGGAGTTCCCCCGGCATCCTTTATTGCTTCCATAAGAGCCGGATTGGGTACATCGGCCCTGGGAATCCCTATCTGCTTTCCCTGGATCCAGTCACCCAGATATGGTACAAACTCGCGTGAATAAAATCTTGGGAGAACCTCGCACCGAATTCCCCGGGCAGTAAGTATTCCTGTGGTCTGGGGGCCGATTGCTATCACCCGTGGCCATCGGGAGAGGCGGGGAGCGATTAACCTGGCAGGAAGAGCACTGGTAAAAAAGATACAGTCATAACTTCCTTTGTTCACCTCATCGATGAACCGGTCGATCCGATCCTCGTGAATTTCGGCTTTCAAGGGCGATACAGAGTAGCAAATATGTCCGAGATCTGCACAGCGGCGTGAGTCGTCAGTATCTTTCCCTCTCAGTCTGGTTACAGCGATCTTCATAGATTGTTCATCATTCCTTTCCCGAGACAAAATAATTGTTTCGATTGATTTATCAGTCTTGTCAGAAACTCATTTTGGAATGATCGGCATCCTGGCAGGAACCCTCTCCGGCGTGGGCATAGGGGTGGTGAGCGGTCTTCTGCCTGGAATACATGTAAATACAATGGCAGGGATTCTTCTGACGTTCCAGGTGGCACTGCTCCCGGTTTTTGGTCCGGGAATGCTCGCCGCAACCCTTTTTGCCGCCCTTATCACGCATACATTCCTGGATGCAATCCCCAGTACTTTTTTGGGTATACCTGATCCCGACACTGCTCTCTCCGTACTTCCATTGCACGGGCTTTGCATGGAAGGAAGGGGCGAGGAAGCTGTCCGGGTTTCCGCTCTGGGAAGTGCGGCAGGGTCATTAATCGCAGTTCCGCTCTCTTTGAGTCTCCTTTTAATCCTTCCATCGGTGCAGGAATATGCGGACTGGGCGATTGGGATCATCCTTATAGGGGTAATGGGATATTTGATAGTCTCCGGGGAGTCACCGGGATGGGGGCTCCTTGTCTTTGCTGCGTCGGGTTTCCTTGGAATATTTACTTTCCATTTTTCATATCTTGGCACCGGACTGATTGGCAACCCGGGACTTCTGATGCCACTGTTAGGGGGACTGTTCGGTATAGCCATTCTCATATTTTCCGGGACCGGTCCCGTGCCGCCGCAAAAATTCGAGGGTCTCAAAATGGATCCCGGGCTGCTTACCAGGAGCTCACTGCTTGGGGCTTGTGCGGGCACACTGGTGGGCTGGCTTCCCGGGTTGTCAAATGCCACGGCAAATGCTGTTCTTGCCACGGGTATACGGTACAACCAGGACCGGCGGGGCTATATCATGGCTGTAAGTTCAGCAAATACCGTGAACGCGATGGTTGGGCTGGCAGCCTTTTTTGCTATTGCAAGGACCCGGAACGGTGTAATGGTGGCTTTTTCCTCACTGGAGACTCCCTCCATGGGAACGCTCCTTGCAGTGGGGGCCCTTGCCGCATCTGCGGCATATCTTCTTACTATCTGTCTGGCGGGATTTGCCGGGTTTTTCAGTGGAATAGATAAAAAGTCATTGAATATCTGGGTTGGAACTTTCATCTCTGCCGTCACTCTCATTATTTGCGGGCCATTTGGAGTTTTCATCCTCATTCTCGCTACCGCAGTGGGAATTATCCCCAGGCTTTTAAACATCGCCCAGGTATATTGCATGGGAGCAATCATGCTTCCGGTAATGCTGTTCTCGTTCGGTATACAGGCTCTGTAGATTAAATGCCGGAATATGAAACTGTTGCCCTGCAGGACATACTATATAGTACAATAAATACCCAAGTATTGCTGATGCAATCCTACTGGTTCGGAGATGTCGATGAACATGGTTGCCATCCGTTCGTGGGCGGGGTTCCTGAACAGGCCCGTAGGTTAGAAGAGATCCGGGTTGAGCCCGGCACCTATGTCCCGATCGATTGGGAGATAGCCCTGGAATGCGGATATATCCATGATCGCAGCGAATATATCAAAAAATTGCGGGATTTATGTTTTTTTATTGCAGAAGATAAAATATCACGACATTTTAGTGGCAGGGATATCGAGCTCCTTCAGATGGTGCGAATGCTCGACGAGATGGATGATGTAATAAACCTCCTCACTGAAAGGGCTGTGGAGTGGTACCGGATAAAAAATCCCTCTTTTTCCAGGAAGTACCGGGCATTGACAGGAAAAAGAATGATAAATATTATGAAAAAAGAGCATGGCCGGGCATTTGCCGAAATAATTGGTGATATTGAAAGATTGCAGGAGTCCCGTACCAGGCTTATGCACGAGGTCTCTCGCATCGCCGGGACAGTCCTTCCCAACTGCAGTGCCCTTATCGGTGGACTGGTTGCAGCTCGCCTTCTTTCCGGGGCAGGCAGCCTGGAAGAACTTGCCAGACTGCCGGCGAGCTCCATTCAGGTACTGGGGGCACAGAGCGCCCTTTTCTCCCATATGAGGACCGGGTCTCCCTCACCCAAACACGGCATAATTTTCCAGCACCGGAGGGTGCATAATGCCAGGAAAGAGGTCAGAGGCAGGGTTGCAAGGGTGCTCGCGGCAAAACTGGGGATTGCGGCCCGCATAGATTATTTCAGGAAGGAAATGGATCAGGATTTTATGGAATCTGCCCAGGCAGCTGTCGACAGGGCGGGGGATGGGAAGGATGCGGTGGATTGAGGGAGTACTGGTCTCTGAAGGGAAAGGAGGGGTGTATGGAGAGAAACTTTTGCAGGGATTTCGTGTATGGAACCCGTACAGAAGCAAACTCGCTGCACTCTATTATAAAGGATCAGATATAGAACTCGAAAAAGAGACAAAAATCCTTTATCTGGGTGCAGCAAATGGCACAACCGTCTCACATGTTGCGGATTATGCCGAGATTGTGTATGCAGTTGAAATTGCTCCGCGCCCGATGCAGGATCTTCTCGTGGTGGCCCAGAAAAGGAAAAATATTGTTCCGATAATGGCCGATGCCTCCCGTCCGGAATGGTATGCCCCCCTCCTTGAACCTGTGGATCTCCTTTATATCGATGTGGCGGACCCTGACCAGGTTGGTATTGCGTGGAGAAACAGTATTTTTCTCAAGGAATCGGGGAGCATACTTCTCATGTTGAAAACCAGGAGTATAGATGTGCGAAAAGACCCCGAAGATGTGATGGAGCAGGCTTCTCGCCAGCTGGAAGAGAAGGGGTTGGTGCGAAAGGACATGAAATGGCTCTCACCATACCACCAGGACCATGCAGCCATCCTGCTCTCGAAGAAATGAAATAATTCCTGCCCCCAATTTTCCCCGATGAAACGTGTGGTATGGAATCCGTATTCGATGCTTCTTTTCATAATTTTTATTGTTATCATATTAGTCCTCGTTCCTCTGCTTTTTTTAAGTATAATAGGCGCTACATTCGCAAAACTGGGTTTTTCCTGGCTTGAGGCACTGATTATCCTTGCGGCTACGCTGCTGGGGAGTTTCATAAATATACCCGTCAATAAAGTGCAAAATACATCCCAAATCTCAAAATGGGAATATTCGCCGCTTTACGGTAGATTATACCGAATTGTGCCTTCAGAACATGAGACTACCACGGTTGCAGTCAATCTCGGGGGAGCAGTTATCCCGACGCTCATATCGATATATCTCCTGGTCGAAGGGGTCATCTTATCGGGACTGGCGTTTGTTCCTGTCTTTATTATGGGGATTTTCGTGGTTACGGTTATTACGAACCGGGTTGCCAGGCCTGTTCCTGGCCTGGGCATTGCCACACCATTCTTTATTCCCCCCTCGCTGCTCTTCTCTGTGGGTTAATCCTCGGGGGTTTAACGGGAATGAACAGTGCCTTTCTTGCCTTTACCAGTGGAACCCTTGGCACTCTGATCGGCGCAGACCTCCTGAATCTCTCCCGAATAGGCGAAATAAGTGCGCCGATGGTGAGTATAGGGGGAGCAGGTACATTCGACGGGATATTTCTTTCAGGCGTCCTGGCTGCATTCCTGGCATGAATTGGAAAAATCTTCATTCCTGGGAGATGATAAATCTCACCTCGTTTTAAAAGCCGACAGAATAAGGCTGCAATAAAAAGCAATAGTCTGAAAAAGATAGCCCGGAGCAGATTCGAACTGCTGTCGAGAGATCCAGAGTCTCCCATGATTGACCGCTACACTACCGGGCTGTGTGCTCTATTTTATTGCGCCTGTTCACTAATTAATGTGACTGATTGAATCTTCAGGCCGGGAATCACTCGCCCTTAATCTGGCATTTACGGCACTTGCTGCAGACTTCTGCAACCGGTTTAATCAATCCCTTTGTACAGAATGGCTCGAGATCATCCAAATCCCGCCTGTAGTAAATGTGTGGTACAAGGGAAATATGCGTGTATGACCCGCATGGCATTGAAAGCCTTCCGGCAATATATTCCTGAAGCCGCACAAGTGCGTACATATTTGCACCGGCAGCGGTGAGCATGTCATTGCTTCGGAAGACCACTTTCATATGCAGATGATTGTTTCGAACAAGGCATTGGACCAGCTGGAGACATGGACAATCATCCAGTTTCTCGTCGATAAACGGGTTCCAGGTAATGGCTATCGCCCTCCTGCTCTGCCGGGCCTCGGATAATTTGCTGATGATATAGTCTATCTGGTTAATATGCAGCTCTTTTCCATCTGCACCCAGCCGGTCGCCCCAGTTAAACAGGCGGTCATGGTAATCATACTCGAACACCGAATCCGAACCAATGATCAGATCATTGGCGTACTTGTCCATGAATTTCTTCTGGAAGCGGGAGCATGGACTCACCATGGGTTCGGTGAGGGGATGATCGACCTTCATGGCCACTACATCAAATTCCACTGTGGCTTCATTGTCTTCGGTATCCAGCACCCATCCTTTTTCCAGTATCATCTTCACAACAAGTTCGTGTGCCCTGCCGACGGATGGGGCTTTGATGATCCTCATGGTGATCATGTTTGTGCATGGTATAGGTAAATGTATGGAGTTGGAATGGTGAACGGAATGGTAATGGCAGAAATTCGACAGTCGTATATCTCGTTTCGAGCTCATTTTATAGTATATAATGCTATTTTTTACCATAAAGAGAGAGATCTGCGCGTAGTTCGGTATAGTTCGTCAATTATCTCTGCATGGAGGTGACCCGGATCAGGCATGAGGGAACACCAAAAAAACCGACATCCTCATACGCTTCACCGATTTAATCCCCTACAAACCCTTCTCTCCTTTCATGTTCGACCAAAAAAGATATATTAAGTGTTCCACTAATATTGAATCATATTCCGTTATTCGGAGTATGGAGCACAATGAACCGTCATTCGACACCTGTCGAAGACGATTCGGCCCGTGTGCATTGGATTGAACGTTCAGAATTTGGACATGAGTAAGGAGGACAAAATATTATGACTAAGCGCTTTAGCCTTGCATTGATTGCAGTTGTGGCGCTGGCAATGCTAATCCTGCCAGCATCAGCAGCCGTCAATCAGATTGCTCAAGGTGGAGATGTGTTTATTGGTGAAGAGGGTCTTGATGTATCCGTAGCAGTCGGAGCATTCACCCAGGTTGCATGGTTTGCATCAGGGACCAACCCGAGCACCGACACACCTAACGCCGTACTAGCAGTAGGTACTCCCGCAGCTTTCTATGTTGCGCCTGCTGACTTCGTCGGCAAGACTGGCAACTGGTACAGGTGGGACGGAGGAGCGACCCGCAACCAGGTTTCATTCAACGTTGTGGACCCCAACATCGCACTTAAGATCTGGGACCAGAACGCCAACAAGGATGTAACCGGAAAGTCCGTACCGACCGGTAACTTCGAGAACTTCAGAATTGAGACCAACATCTATTCGGTTACCGCCAGGCCCGGCTATGCAGGTGAGGGATTCGTCAACATCCGCGTAAAGACCGCTGATGGCGCAACCTACACCGCAATGTTCCAGTCTACCGCTGTTTCACTGCCATTGACCGGTCAGGTCGTTGACAGTTCACTCTGGTACTGGGTACCTGCAGGGGCTACAACCCAGGGATGGAACACCGGTGTGATGGATGTAAACGGCGCCCGTATGTATAAGGCCGGTGTGTACACTGTCTATGCCGAGGTTAGCCTCAACAAGCTGAAGGACAACTACAAAGCACCTGACGGCTCTGACTACACCGGAAAGACTGTCACCACCACCAACACGGTGACCATCGCATCCGACACTGTCAAGATCGAGGCCAGCAAGGACGTTGTTGTTCGTGGCAACCCGTTCTCAATCACAGTCACCGGAAGGCCCAACACCTACTATGCAATCTGGGTAAAGGGAACCGGACAGATGACCGGTATTGGAACTGACCAGCCGCCGCTGTTACTGGCTGACCAGAAGGATGTCAGCAACGACCCGGTTGGCGGTCCCTACGACATTGGAACATATGAGTATGAGGGAGGCGCAGGACGCACCATCAAGGAGGACGTCCCGACAGCACCCGACAACGGTGTATACTACTACGCCGCAGTAAAGACCTCCAACAGTGGAACTATCACAGTTGGATTCACTACCGGCTCTGACACCAAGGACAAGAAGTACACCCTCCGTGTAGAGAGAGGTCCCGGCGCACTGAACATGCCCGCACCGTGGGATGTCAATCTCTTTGGAACCGCATTCAAGTCTGATGAGGTTGATGTGAAGGTCGAGAAGGGAACCGTGACTGTCGTCGCGGCAGGTGACCAGAGCTACTTCCTTGGACAGGAAGTGAAGCTGTCCGGTACCAACTCTGAGACCGACACAGTGTACCTGTTCATCACCGGTCCGAACCTGCCCGGCAATGGTGGTAAACTTACCGACCCCAGAAGTGCAGTAACCAACAACATCGCGGTAACATTTACCAACACTGACGTTCTGGATGACAACACCTGGGAGTACAAGTGGCAGACCGCTAACTTGAACATCGATGCAGGTACCTACACCGTATACGCTGTAGCAACCCCGAACGACAAGAACAACCTTGGCAACGCACAGTATGCAACCGTTTCCCTGATTGTCAGGAAGCCGTTTGTTAGTGCAACCGCCTCTCAGTCAACTGTCGCTTCTGGTGACAAGTTCTACCTCCGTGGAGTCGCAGAAGGCCAGCCCTCACAGGGTGTGGCTATCTGGATCATGGGTAAGAACTTCGTCCTGTATGACACAGAGAGCGTGAACTCTGACGGAACCTTCGAGAAGGAAGTTACCGAGGGAGTCACAGCCAACATGGCAAGCGGACAGTACTTCGTCGTTGTCCAGCATCCGATGTACAATGACAATTTAGATGTCTATCCAAGAGCAGACGCTGGCTATGCAGCCCGCTACGTTGTTGGACCATACCCGATACAGGGTGCAGAGAACATTATCTTTACACTCCAGGGACCGGGCAGCCTTCAGGGATCTGACGCAGCCGAGGCACTCGTCGTAGCCCTCGATAACCCGAGCGTGGACGACACCTACACCAAGCTTCAGTTCCTGATCGAGGAGCCCTCCGTAAGGATCAGCCCGATCACCGAGAAGATGGTCGGTGACAAGTTCGAGATCAAGGGAACCACCAACCTGGCCGTCGACGATGAGCTGCTGGTTGAAGTCGTATCTTCATCCTTCCAGCCCACCCAGAAGACCCAGAGCGGTGAGTTCAGTGGCGCAACCGGCACTGTAAAGGTCGTGAAGGGCACCGAAGGCTTCAACACCTGGGCAATTCCCGTCGACACCACCACATTCAAGCCCGATGAGTACATCGTGACTGTTGCTGGTGTTACTGTAGACGTGACCGCAAACGCGCTCTTCAACATTGTTGAAGTGCAGCCGACCACTGTTGTCACCACCGTGCCGCCCACAACCGGAGGACCAACTGCACCTCCAACCACCGTACCGCCAACCGCCGAACCGACACCCACTACGCCTGGTTTCGGAGCACTGGTTGCACTGGTAGGTCTTGGAGCAGTTGCATTCCTGATCGTGCGCAAGCACTAAACACCAAAAATCAACTTTTTTTCGGCTCTTTAAGAAAAATTAACGAACATTCTTACGGAAAGCACCTTTAATTTCCGCCTGCCCTGCCCTCCCGGATTGATTGAATTTCCGGATACAAGGCAGCGACATACAGGGATTTATAAGATTGAGAGGATATACTCCCGTGATAGATTTTTCCATTCTGGAGACGTCCACCATGAAGCTTACTGCAAAATTGATTGATATCGGAACCCGGGAAGTGATGCTGAATATTGAAGATGCGAGGGCCATAGGAGTTCTTTCCGGGGACAGGGTGCAGATTCTCAACCAGGATGGGGGGATTTCTGTTGCTGCGTTTGTCGATACGACAACATCCATCATCCCAAGGGGAACTATTGGTATCTACCGCATAACAAACGAACGTCTCTCTGCACAGGATGGAATAACTGTAGAGGTGAGGCTGGCAGAACGACCTCAATCTCTCACATATATCAAAAAGAAGATGGATGGAGAGCGTCTTTCCAAAGAAGAGACCTATGCCATCATAGAGGACGTGGTAAACGACGATCTCTCCCCAGCGGAACTTACTGCCTATATCACGACCTGCTATATCAATGAG
Source organism: Methanoregulaceae archaeon (assembly GCA_035528475.1). Taxonomy (GTDB): domain Archaea; phylum Halobacteriota; class Methanomicrobia; order Methanomicrobiales; family Methanospirillaceae; genus SD8. The sequence continues at coordinate 47,134 of DATKYO010000114.1, forward strand.
ATGGACATGGACGAGGTAGAACACCTGACCCGTGCCATGGTGGATACAGGGGAGAAACTCACTTTCCATACCCACCCGATTGTGGACAAGCATTCTATTGGGGGTGTTCCCGGAAACAAAATCTCTCTCCTGGTGGTACCCATCATTGCTGCCAGTGGGTTGAAAATCCCAAAGACCAGCTCCCGGGCAATTACAGGAGCCGGAGGCACAGCTGACCTGATGGAAGTGCTGGCGCCTGTCGAATTTTCCTCAAGCGAAGTCCAGCAGATGACAATGAAGGTTGGAGGGGCAATTGTCTGGGGAGGTGCAACAAACATCGCCCCTGCAGACGACCGCATCATTATCCACGAGTATCCATTCAGGATCGATGCCCGTGGCCAGATGCTGGCCAGTGTAATGGCAAAGAAATACGCTGTAGGGGCGGACCTGGTTGTAATCGACATCCCTGTTGGCTTGCATGCCAAGGTAACCACGGTGCAGGAAGGGCGTAAACTGGCCCGGGAATTCATCGAGATCGGAGAGAGGCTGAATATGAGGGTTGAATGTGCCCTGACCTACGGGGATTCGCCGGTCGGAAGGACCATTGGCCCCAACCTTGAAGTAAGAGAGGCATTGAGCATTCTGGAAGGTTCGGATGTTCCCGGGTCCCTCCTCCAGAAAAGCCTTGCAATCGCCGGAATAGCTCTTGAAATGTCTGGAAAGGCCCCTGTCAGCATGGGGAGTAAAATGGCCGGAGAAATTCTTCATCGCGGGGATGCGCTGAAAAAATTCAGGGAGATAATTGAGATCCAGGGTGGAGACCCGGATGTGAGATCAGAGGATATTGTTCCTGGAAAATATGAATTTGTGGTAAATGCCCCTGCAAATGGCTATGTAATCGAATTAAACAACAAATCACTCATCAGCCTGGCACGGACGGCCGGCGCCCCTCATGATCGGGGTGCGGGAATTCTCCTTCATGCCAAGAAAGGGAGCCGGGTAGAGAAAGGCGAGCCCATTTTTACCCTGTATGCGGACAGAAGCTGGAGGCTTCAGAATGCAATAGAGCAGGGCAGGCAGCTTATGCCTGTTGTAGTGGAAGGAATGCTCCTGGACAGGGTGCCCCACGAGGTTGCGTGGGAGTAAGTATCCGGGTTTTCATTTTTCCTTTAATAAATACAGAAGTGAACCCTTGTAATGGGCATTTTGCCGGCACCCTTTGATCCGATGAAACCCTCAACCAGATTGATGACTAAAATGATGACTATAAACTGCAGTTTTATGTGGGGACTATATCACCATCCGGCAGTTATGGGACACCACTTATCGGCTCAGTGTGCTGGTGGAAGGGAACATCAACCTGTTTGGGAATGAATCGGTCATAAACTTCACAAACCCGCTTCTCGGTGATACCACGAAAAAAAATACAGTGGACCCAGCGGGAATCGAACCCGCGTCCTTGGGTCCGAAGCCCAAGAGGATATCCTCTACCCTATGGATCCTTCCCGACATTAGGAATCATAAGATATTAAGCATTTTCGAATGTACTTATTTAAAGATGATACTCTCATCCAGGGAGATGGTCCACAGGTTAGGGGAGAGAAGCAGCGATGGTGACCTTGTTATCAGGCCCTATTCCCAGGAATGCCAGCAACCGGCGTCCTATGATCTCCGTGTGGCAGAAAGCATAGTCCTTCCGCCTGCAATCTGTACTCTTGTTCATACCATTGAATGGGTTGAGCTACCGCCTGATCTGGCTGCAACCCTCAGATGCCGCTCCTCGTTCGGACGACAGGGGGTTCTTGTGACTGCAGGATTTGTGGATCCCGGATTCAGGGGACAGCTCACCCTCGGTCTGATAAATATGGGGGGAGAGCATATTGCATTACACAAAAATGATCGGGTAGTACAGATGATAATTCATCAGGTCGTCGAAGGGGACCAGAATTACGAGGGACGCTACCAGGACAGTAACGGAACTGTACAGGCGAGATGAACATGATCCGGACAGAAAGAAAGTATATTGAAATCCTCCGCATCCTCAAGGAGTTTCAGGAACCTGTTGGCGCGAAGAGACTCTCCGAACTGATGGCAGAGCGGGGTTTTGTGCTGAGTGACAGGGCCGTGCAGTACTATTTGCGCTATCTGGATGAGATGGGATTCACTGAAAAAGTAGGGAATATGGGCCGGGTGCTGACTCCCTATGGCATAGCGGAGACAGAGAGTGCACTGGTCGGGGACCGGATAGGTTTTATCATTTCAAAACTAGAACGCCTGGCTTTCAGGAGTACATTTGACCCTCTTACTAATACCGGGGACGTGGCGTACAACCTGTCATATATTCCAAAAGATCGGCTTGAGGAAGCACTTGCTGCATACGATGATGTAATAAAGGCACAATGCGGGTTTTTTTCATCATATAAAATTCTCGACAATGATTCCCGGATTCCTGAAGGGCATGTGGGGATAATGACAATCTGCAGTATCACCATGGACGGAGTCTTTCAGAGGAGGGGGATTCCGGTGAGGATGGCGTATGGGGGGCGATTGGCAGTTGAACATGGTCAACCGGTAAAATTTGTAGACCTGATAGGATACCGGGGGACCACAATTGATCCCCTTCAACTTTTCATTTCCGCAGGACTAACCTCTCTCTCTATGATGGTATCGACAGGGACAGGAACCGGTCTGGCCAACGTCAGGGAGGTTCCCACATCCTCTGAGACCCGAGTCAGGGAGATTATTGCGGAAATGAAAAATTGTGGTTTTATGTTCCCTGTAACAATGGGAACATCAGTATTTAATTTAAAATCTGATCCGTACCGTCTTTCCATTGTTTCATTCAGCGGCATGAATTTTATTGCCAATACCTTCGAGAAAGGAATACCAATTAAAACAGAAATAGGGGCAGGAAACGTCTCATTTTCCAAAATGGTCTCTGGAAATTAGAGCCAGAAAATATCCCTCTCCTTTCGACTCTCCTGATTTTCGTTATCCCCGGATTCTGCGACTTCTTTGTTGCCGGATTTTTGATTGAAATATTCTGTAGGCTCACGATCTTCCTTTTTTATAGATGAAGGCCCTACCGAAAGGATATGAGTCGAGTAGTCGTCATTTCTCGTTCTGATGCCGGATGATTCATTTGGATCGGACATTCTGGAATCAGGTTTCTCACCGATAGGGGATGCATGCTCAGGGACACCATACAGTTCGTTCCGAAAGGCCCTGAGTTCATCCAGGCGTGGTATATTCTCAAGGCCTGCCAGGATGATGATGATCGAAAGATACCCGGTATTATTGACAGGATAATCTCCTGAACGGACTTCGAGACCCCTGATACTTCTGTCTATCCATTTTCGCACCATCATGAATCCTTTCATACTCATCTCATGGGAGGGACCGGCAATGAGGATGAGCGCTTTGTGCGCGGTAGAAAGATCGCAGGGCGTTGATATTTCTTCATAGATGGCCTTTTTTGCCAGTTCAACAACTCTTAAAGCTTTTTTATGCCCCTCTTCAATAGACGGTGATACAGAACGCAGCCGGTTAATGAGATCAAACTGGGGTGAGTCTACCTGGGCAACGGCATAGCCAATGGTGATGAATCCCATCCCTTTGATGGTATTGAGCACTTCTCCCGCATCAAGGACCACCTCCGCGATCTCCATTCTCCCCCTCTCATTGAATTCTCCTGCTCTCAAAATAAGCCCGATTCTACGAGATATCACCTCATTTAAGAGACGATATGCCTTCTTTCTCCTGCTTTCAGGAACCTGCTTCCGCTTTGCTGGAAGGAAACGTTCCAGATCCGAGCGCTCTTCGGGGGCGTCAAGCTGATCCGCGATTTTATGGAACCACGTCTGGTTATCAAAGAGTATGACGCCGTCAAGTTCTGGTTTCTGGGCATCGATTTGCAGGGCTGCCTTTGCAGATATGGTGCTCCCTTCACGGGAACAGGGGAGGATAAAAAGTCCAAAAACAGGCTCATACATTGATTTCCGTATGGCAGCAGTCAATTCCGGGATGATGTCGGCACCTGTACCTCCCATTCCGGCACAGAGAATTATAGCATCAATATCGCCGGAATCCAGGCTCTGAATCTTTGCTATCACTTCTTCAATGGGAATGGCCGTCAGAAAATCTTCGGATTCTCCGGGATAAAGGGGCTGGAAAAAGATCTTCTGTTCCTTTGGTACATGTTCCAGGCCGTTCAAATCTTCTGCATTGTTATCAACCGCAAGACCAGACAGGCAGTGGATAGCCCCGAATCTCTGGTCCTGTGCGTACAGGGAATCCACAAGACGACATCCGCCACCACCAAGACCGACTATCAGCACACGCATTCCCACACATCTCCTATTGAGCTATTTCCCTTGTATTATATACCGATATGAATCTATACTGAAAGGATTTCCTGCGAAAATTTCCGGTATTCTCCGTGTGGAAAGATCCGATGATTCGGGCTATACCGGATTGGTTATCGTTCCAATCAGATATTTAGTTCTCCCAGAATAGTAAAGAATTAATCGGATAAAGTGTTTCTGATGATATTTTTCGAGTTTTAACCCACGATATCCTGATTTATCGGCAGGATGGGACACAGTATGATAACATTTCCCCTCAACTTTTGATGGGTGAAACGAACAATCCATACTCCTCACACTGAAATCACATTGCGTTCTCCTTGAAATAAGGTTGAGTATACACAAAAAAACCAAGAATATTGAGTATTTCTGATTGAATCCCTGAAAAATACTGAAAAGAGCAATAAAAAATCATAACTTATTTAATTCCCTGCTCCATATTACACACTGAGGTGAATTTACCTTGACAACCTATGGAATTGAATTTGTACCAGGAAACGTCAATGTCAAGCAGGTAGTCAATTACTGCAAGCTTGCAGAATCCAAAGACATTGATTTTGCCTGGATCACTAACCACTATAACAACAGGCACTGCTACCCGACCCTGGCCATGATTGCTGCCGCAACCAACAGCCTCAAGATGGGACCGGGTATTATGAACACTTTCACTGACACCCCGGCAGCAATTGCTTCTTTTATGGCCACACTGAACGAAATTTCAGATGGGCGTGCGGTACTGGGTATCGGACCCGGTGATCTCTCAACACTGCCCAAGCTTGCAATCGCGGGCGAAAAGCCTGTTGGCCGCTTAAAAGAGGGTGTTGCAGTTATCCGTGAGCTTCTTACTGGTGATGAGGTCAAGAAGACCGGAAGGACATTCTTTGACTACGACGGTGCAAAGTTGACCGGCGTTACACTTCCCGGCAAGAAAGGCATCCCTGTCTACATTGGTGCCCAGGGACCGAAGATGCTCGAGCTTGCAGGGACTGACGGTGACGGATCACTGATTAATGCATCCAACCCCAAGGACTTCCAGGCGGCCATCCCCATCATCAAACAGGCGATGGAGAAGGCCGGAAGGAAGAAACACGACGTGGGTGCATACACCGCTATGTCGATTGACATGAGCGAGAAAAAGGCACGCAATTCAGCAAAGATTGTTGCGGCATTCATTGCAGCAGGATCACCGCCGCCTCTCCTGCAGCGTCATGGTCTTGATCTGAACAACGTGGCAAAGATCAAAGAGGCACTTGCAAGGTTTGACTTCAAGACGGTTGGTGGCCTCGTTGGCGATGCCGAGATTGATGCGTTCACAATTGCCGGTACCCCCGACACAGTGAAGCAGAAATGTGAAGACCTGACAAAAGCTGGTGTCACCCAGATCATCTTCGGATCTCCGCTTGGTCCGGACATGACAAACTCGATCCGCCTGCTCGGCAAGTATATCGTATAATTGCAGTTGAGCACAACGGATCTCTTCTTTTTTTCCCATCATTTTAATAGAAGTATCTCGAACACTCATTGTTGAGCCAGTATGTTTACCGTTACCGAGATTTCCATCGGCAAAACCCTCCTGCAGATGAGAGAAGAGCGGCTCACGGGTCTCCGGTGCAAAATATCCCCGGAACGAATCAACCGAAGGATTGATACAGAATATATCCCCGGGGAAGTGCCGCCCGGCTGCCCGTTCTGCCCTGATAGTATTTTGAATATCACTCCAACCTTCAGCAATGGCAGACGGATATGTGTCGGAGAGAGTGTAACGTTCCCGAATCTATTTCCATTTTCGGAGTGGCACACCGTTACGGTTATCAGCCGTGAGCACCAGGTGGACCATTTCGAAAAAAAACAGCTGCTTGATGCATTTACTGGCATGATAAAATCACTGGAAGGGGTTCTTGGGTATCCAAGCATTAACTGGAATTATCTGCCCTCTTCAGGTGCCAGCATTGACCATCCCCATCTCCAGGGTATGGTGGACAGGCGCCCCCCTGTTCTGGCTGAAAAGTATATGAACGGAGGGTTCAGCTATTACACAAAACATGGAAAGAGTTACTGGGATGCCATAAGAGAGAAGGAACTGGGGGGAGAGAGGTACCTGTTCGGCGATGAAATACTATGGCTTGCCCACGCAGTTCCCCTTGGAGAGCGCGAAATTCGCGCAATGCTTCCTGTATCAACACTTCATGATTTTGAACCATATCTGGACACATTTGTGGCGGGGCTCCTGGATGTAATAAAATTCTACCGCCGAATGGGCACGCATGCATTTAATATATCGATATTTTTTGATAAAAAACCGCAACCGGACACATTCAACGCATTTTGCTCCGTAATTGCCCGCATCAATCCTAATCCGGCTTCCATCAGCGATTCGGCATTTATGGAACGAGTGCATCTGGAACCGGTTATTCTGACATTACCTGAAGATTTGGGTATTAACTGGAGAAAAGAAAAATAATTTGGTTTTTTTTCACTCGGGTTTGCTGATGAGTTTGGTCTTGGCGACCAGGGTCCCATCGTTTTTGTGCGGCTTACGGACAACACCGTCGGTACCCTTCTCGATCTCGCGTGCCTCATCACAGAGCATTGTTGCCGCTCTCATCATTTCGTGAGCGCTCGCGACAATCGGGACATAATTCTCAAATCCCTTGGTCATGAAACAACCCTTTACATTCACCATTGCAACGGCTGCTGCAATCTCAAATGCTGCCCGGGCTTTTGCATATGCATAGGGGTTGGTGAATTCACCTGCAACGGCTTTATCCGAAGTAACAACGAATTTTGGCAGTACCAGGTCAGCGCCCTTCTTTCCTGCTTTCACCTGATCGATGACTTTATCAAGTTCGAGCTGCATCTTCCGGAATGCACCGGTAACGGACAGGACCTTGACCAGGTTGCCGTTATAATCGGCCATTTCGATGGGATCGAGGAATTCACGGCGGGCTCCAATCATTGCGTCCGCTTTCTGAATAATATATCCGAATTTACTCTCCTTAAGATCGGCCCACTCCTTCTTGGTGGTGACATCGTCAGTGATTACGATGACTGGAATTCCTGCAGCTGCAAGGGCTTCACGTGCACCGGTAGGTCCGGGAAGGACACCATTTGGCGACACTACAATTGCGAAGTCAGGTCCATACGCGATCAGGTTCTTTACTACGCGGTCAACATCCTCCGGCTGGAGTTTTGTTCCGCTGGTGGCCATAAACGTCTGCATATCCTCACGATCTGCACGCTCGTCAAGGAGCAGCTCGACCATAACACCACTCGCAATGTTGCCCAGCTTGGCAACTCCTACTTTAACAACCATTTATACACCTCTTTTTTGTTATTTTTGTTATAACAGGTTACTATTTGCCGGTGCTAATATAAACATTTTGAAATTTCATTTTAATTCGAAATTTCCGGCCCAAATCCTGCGTCCTGTAAAAGAGAATGATGGTGCCAGTTTGGGGTTGCCTCAGTCCGATCTGCATGATCAGATCAATGTTAACGAAAAGTGTTTAAGTCTCAGCTACCTATTAGGTTTATATGAAGGATGGGCTGCTTACCGATCGTCAGAAGGAAGTTCTCAGGTACCGGAAGCAGGGATTGACCCAGCAGCAAATCGCTGATATTATTTCCACATCAAAGGCGAATGTGTGCACAGTCGAAAAATCAGCCATGGAAAATATCAGAAGGGCTAAAGATACGCTTGAATTCCTTTATACCCTCGATGCAACGCATCTATGTACCGTACAGGCAGGGACGGATCTTCTCGATGTCTCGCCGTTCATCTATGGTGAGGCGGAAAAGATGGGTATAAAAGTGAAATATGACACAATTTCACTGATTAATAAGCTAAGAGAATCTTTACCCGAGCGGTTTAAGGCTCGCCATATAAGAGAGAATATTGAAGTCTACATAAATGATGAGGGCGATCTCTACTTCGGGTGAAAAACCCGGTTTTTTTTGCTATTTTAAGAGAAGATACCAGCTATCCTGGCATACATTTATATTCAATTTTACCCTATAATAATGGAAGCCTATATCAGGATTTTGCCCGCCATCTGACGCCCAAGTATCCCTTCACCGGGATAAAGGGCCTCTGATATGCGGGCAGAATGTTATGAAAGGCGGAAATCCTCCCACGGGAGGATGAGCCGAGAAGGAGTTGTGGAATCACAACGGGCTGACAAAGTGGATCTGACAGGATGCATGGGTGGACGTCATTGGCACGAGCCCGATCATCAATTGCGATGAAATGCATCGTGGGTCAGGATCTGTTCGCGAGACCGGTAGGCTAATACACATACGCCGGCCCCTGGTTATCGGGGTCGTATAATGAAGAGAAGCCGCCATTCCCTGCTCGAGATGACGTGCAGAAGGTGTGGGATGTTCGTCTATCGCGAGTTTGTTCAGTCATGAGGGAACGCTCAATCTCGGGCCCTGACGGCATATAAAAAATGCATGACAGGGCGATATCACGCAGAAGAATCCAACCGGGTTTTCCTGGAAACAGGGCTGTAATCTCCCGGTAAGGATCAGTAATCGTTTGAGGATTGATTGAAACATGCCAAAAATAAACAGGCCACGAAGAGGTTCTCTCGCATTCAGTCCCAGGAAACGTGCGAAGAGCCAGGTTCCTAAGTATAAATCCTGGCCCGAGTACAATGGGGAGCCAATGCTGCAGGGATTTGCAGGATATAAAGTGGGTATGACGCATGTTATCATGGTTGACGACCATAAAAACAGCCCTACCGAAGGGCGGGATATCATGGTTCCGGTTACCGTTGTGGAAATTCCGGCCATGAAGGTGGCAGCCATACGCGCCTATACTCACGACACTAATGGAAAGCGGCCAATGACCGAGATGTGGGCAGAAACACTTGATCCAGCACTCGAAAGAAGAATCACACTCCCCAAAAAGTACAGCGGGGAAGAGGCAAAAAGCGCTATTCTTGACGCGATCGCGAATGGCAAAGTGGTGGATATCTATGCGCTCATGCATACCACGCCTGAAATTGTAAGCGGGATACCGAAGAAAGTTCCCGAACTTATGGAGATTCGGGTTGCCGGTGGAAGTATTGAACAGAGGTTTGAGTTTGCACTGACTCTCTTTAATACCGAAGTGACTCTTGCGAATGTAATCAAGATCGGTACATATACAGATATTACTGCAGTGACCACCGGCAAGGGCACACAGGGACCAGTCAAGCGATGGGGGATTGCTCTCCGAAAGCGCAAACATTCACGCGGTGGTAAAGAACGGCACATCGGAAACCTCGGGCCATGGCATCCCCACCATGTACGGTGGCAGGTTCCGATGATGGGACAGATGGGATATCAGCAGCGTACCGAATTCAACAAACGGATTCTGAAAATCGGCAATGATGGGGCGGAAGTCACACCTGCAGGAGGATTCATGCATTACGGGGTGCTTCGCAACCCGTATGTCCTGATCAAGGGGTCCATACCCGGCCCCGTGAAAAGGCTGGTCAGGATCAGGCCTGCTATCAGAATGGGTGAACATCTGGAGCGCCAGCCGGCAATCGAATTTGTCAGTGTCCAGAGTAAGCAGGGGTGATATGACGATGAAAGCACAGGTAAAAGGACTTGACGGAACAGTGGCCCGGGATATTGAGCTCCCGGAGGTCTTTTCCGAGGAATATCGCCCGGATATTATCAGAAAAGCTGTTATATCGCTCCAGAGCAGCAGGAGACAGCCCCACGGGACATACCGCTTTGCGGGTATAAACTCTTCTGCAGTCAGCTGGGGGAGTGGTCGAGGAGCGGCGCAGTTGCCGCGTATAAAAGGCGGCTCACGTGCAGCAAAGATCCCCCAGGCCAAGGGAGGAAGAGCAGCCCACCCGCCTGTAACGGACAAGATACTGATCAGGCAAATCAACAAAAAGGAAAAGCAGAAGGCGATAAGGTCCGCATTGGGAGCCACAATACGAGAAGACCTGGTCAGGGCCAGGGGACACGTGTATGAAGGCGAAGTGCCCGTTATTCTGGAAGACCAGTTTGAAGAGCTCTCGCGCACCAGCGACGTGATTGCTGCCCTTACTGCGGCTGGCGTCTATGGCGATATCGAACGTTCGAAAATGAGCAAGAAGGTTCGTGCGGGACGAGGCAAGATGCGTGGTCGACGCTACAAGCAGCGCAAGAGCCTGCTCATTGTGACCAGCACAAAGCCTCTGAAGGCAGCTATGAATCTGGCCGGTGTTGATGTGGTGATCACGGATCAGCTGAATGCCGAGCTCCTTGCCCCAGGCACCCAGGCGGGACGCCTGACAGTCTGGACCGAGGCTGCACTCATGAAACTGGAGGGGAAATGAAATGGTGCTGAAGTATCCGTTTGTGACAGAAAAGGCAATGATGATACTGGATAAACAGAGCAAACTCCAGTTCCTGGTGAACAAGAATGCCACCAAGCCCCAGATAAAGCGGGAGATCGAGAAGGCCTTTGACCAGGAAGTGACATCCATCTCTACCCTCATGACCATGAAGGGTAAGAAAAAGGCCATAGTGAGTTTTGCCAACGACAAAGCCGCTGAAGAGATTCTCAGCCGGCTTGGAATCATGTAGGTGGGGATCATGGGACATCGAATTACAACACAGAACAGGGGAAGAGGAGGCCCGACATACCGCGCTCCTTCCCATAGGTATAAAGCTGCCTTGAGACATGCAGGCAATGGCGATTCCACTGTAAGGGGTACTGTTATCGATATCGAGCATGATCCTGCCAGACATACTCCCATTGCGCTGGTAAGGCTGGAAGACGGCTCAAAGATGTATATGCTGGTTACCGAAGGGATCGGCGTAGATGATGAGGTGGCCTGGGGACCAGAAGCCGAGGTGAGAAATGGCAATACACTCCCCCTCAGGGCAGTTCCTACAGGGGCATATGTATGCAATATCGAAGCCCGGCCGAATGACGGAGGCAAATTTGTCCGGTCAAGCGGGGTCCAGGCAGTTGTCATCGACAAGACCGCGGAGAAAGTTGGTGTACAGATGCCCAGCGGTCAGACAAAGTGGTTTAATGCCCGTTGCCGGGCGACCGTGGGAATCGTAGCCGGTGGAGGCCGTGGAGAGAAACCATTTGTAAAGGCCGGCAATAAGCATCACAAGATGAAAAATACTGCATCGAACTGGCCCAGGGTCCGTGGTATGGCCATGAACGTCATCGACCATCCGTTTGGTGGTGGTGGACACCAGCATGCCGGCAGGCCAAAGACAGTAGCCAGAGGAACATCCCCGGGAAGAGTGGTCGGACACGTTGCAGCAAGAAAGACCGGCCGGGGCAAGAAGTGAGGGGTAAGTTATGGCAAAGAAGACACAGAAGAGGTTACCACGAAGGCGAGAGGAGTTTACCTATCACGGTTTCAGGCTGGATGAGCTGAGAGAGATGGGGATTAATGACCTTCTTCCTATCATGCCCGCCCGTGCCCGCCGGAAAATTACACGTGGCCTGACCCGTGGAGAGGAAAATCTCATCTCCAAGTTCAGAAGCGGGGAGACAAGGATCCGCACGCACATGCGTGACATGATAGTGCTGCCCGAGATGGTAGGAAGAGAAGTGGAGATTTACAATGGCAAGGAATTCATAAAAGTTGAGATCCAGCCAGAAGCAGTCTTCCACTACCTGGGAGAGTTTTCACCGACCCGCCGGAGGGTTGCCCATGGCAGTGCCGGTATAGGTGCCACCCGGTCGAGTAAGTATGTACCGCTGAAGTGATTGACATGGCAAAGACAAAATATTCAAAAACTATCGAGGGCGAAAACGTCGCCAGGGGGAAGGCCAATGAGATTCCGGTCTCCCCCAAGCACGCCATGGAAATTGCCAGGTTCATAAAGAACAAGCGCACAGATGAGGCTATCGCCTATCTCGAGGAAGTTGTTGCCTGCAGAAAGGCAATCCCCTTCAGGAAGTTCAACCGGAATGTGGCTCATAAAAGAGGACTTTCAGGGTGGGATGCGGGTCGCTACCCTAAGAAAGCCTCTGAGGCATATATCCGTCTGCTTCACTCGGTGAACAAGAATGCAGAGTATATCGGACTTGATACCGAAAACCTTAAAATTGTCCATGTTTCCGCCAATTGCGGCAGAGGATTCAAGGCATTTTTCCCTCGTGCAATGGGAAGAGCCACCCCGAAAAGAAGAGAGACGGTGAATATCGAGATCATGGTCAGGGAGGTTGAGTAAATGGCGGTTGAGAGAAAATTTGTGTCCGAAGGAGTACGGAAAGCACGTGTTGAAAAACACCTTGTAAAGGAGCTCAAACGTGCCGGCTATGGCGGTATGGATCTGCAGCGTACACCTCTTGGCACACAGGTGACAATTTATGCCGAAAAACCTGGCATTGTGATCGGTAAGGGCGGTAAAGTTGTCAGGGCGCTCACCCAGGATCTGGCTACGAATTTTGGTGTGGAATCTCCTCAGATCGAGGTGCAACAGGTACAGAATCCCAACTTCAATCCACAGATTATGGCAGAAAGGCTTGCGAATGCCCTGGAGAGGGGATGGTATTTCCGCAAAGCGGGATCAAGCATCATTCGCCGTGTGATGGAAGCCGGTGCACTGGGATGTGAAGTGGTAATCGCCGGGAAACTGACAGGTTCCCGTGCCCGGGTCCAGAAATTCACCGAAGGCTACATCAAACACTGCGGTGAACCGGCGAATACCATCGTGGAGAAGGGCTATGCGATCGGCATTAAGAAACTCGGTGCAATTGGAGTGCAGGTCAAGATTATTCCCCCTGGTGCCAGGCTTCCTGACCACTTTGAGGTAATTCCACCCAAGGAGAAACCAGCTCCGCCACCTGAAGTAAGCGTGACCGAAGTCGGTGAAGACCTTGATGAAGAACTGTCAGAAGACATGGTCGAGGATGTTGAGGGCTACATCGAGGAAGAGTTCATGGAGGAGGAGTAGATGGCGATTCTGCGTGCCCGCGATGTTTCGCAGTTCTCTGACGTGGAACTTGTGGAGCAGATGGACAAACTTCGGATGGAGCTTATCCAGCATTACGGAAAGGTAAGTGCCGGAGGAGCCACCGAGAATCCGGGTCGCATACGTGAACTCCGGAGGACCATCGCCCGCATGAAGACAGAACAGAACAGGCGGGGCAGGGCATGATCTCTCCCCAGAATATCCTTCGCCATGAATTGATTGGCCTGGATGTTCTGGTTGTCAATGCCAGCAATCCCACACATGTAGGGATTTCGGGCCGTATCATCGATGAAACCCGGAACACACTGGTCATCCAGGGAAAGGATGGCCAAAAGAGAGTGCCAAAAAAATTCAGCAGATTCAGGCTGACTCTCCCCGATGGTGTCCGGGTCGAGATTGACGGTTCCATGCTGGCAATGCCACCTGAAAGACGGATCAACTTACATTGGAAAAATAGAGGGAAATAATGGCAAAAAACATAGGATTGAGCGTCAGTGTGCCCGAAGAGGCATGTGATGACGTAAATTGTCCGTTTCACGGCGTTTTACCGGTGCGCGGCCAGGTGATCACCGGCAAAGTCGTGAGCGATCGAATGATGGGAACGGTTGTAGTGGAGCGGAATTATCTGCATTATATAAGCAAATACAAGCGGTATGAAAAGCGCAATTCCCGGATCCATGCCCATAGCCCGCCTTGTATCCAGGCTAAAACGGACGATATGGTGAAGATTGCGGAATGCAGGCCACTCTCCAAGACCACAAAATTTGTTGTGGTGGAGGTGCTGCAGCCATGAAGGCCATGCAGTCGAAAACTCCGAGAGCTCTCGCAACCGGGACGAAACTCCTTTGTGCTGATAACACAGGCGCTCGTGAAGTGCAGGTTGTGTCTGTATTCGGATACCATGGAGTTCGGCGTCGTCAGCCCAAGCTGGGACTGGGCGACATCGCAACGGTAAGTGTCAAGAAAGGAACTCCTGATATGAGAAGAAAACTTGTCAGGGCCGTAGTCATTCGGCAGAAAAAAGAGATAAAACGGCCGAATGGTATGCGGGTTTCTTTCGAGGATAATGCTGTGGTCGTGGTAGATGAAAGAAATGAACCTCGCGGAACCGAAATTAAGGGTCCCGTGGCCAGAGAAGTGGCAGAACGGTTCCCGAAGATAGGATCCATGGCTACTATCATTGTATAAGGTGTGGAAAATGGTTCGTATAGAGAGTAAACAACCACGAAAACAGAGAAAAGCACGCTATACAGCTCCGGCCCACCTCCGCAGCAAGTTTATCCATGCCCCCCTCGAATCCTCGCTCCAGGAGCAGTTCAATACCCGGAGTGCCCGGGTTATCAAGGGTGACACCGTGAAGGTAGTGCGCGGAGAATCTGCAGGTACGGAGGGAGTGGTGGACCTGGTGGACACCAAGAGGTACAGGATAGTGGTCCAGGGAGTCTCAATTCCCAAGGCTGACGGGACTGAGATGCCCCGTCCGGTTGACCCTTCCAACGTACAGATCACCAAACTGAATCTCAAGGACCCGAGAAGGGCAGAGAGACTGGGAGGGAATAAGTAATGTCAGATCATCTTAAGCGGCTCGTTGCCCCTAATTCATGGCACATTCCCAAGAAAACAGCAAAATTCATAACCAAGACGGCCCCGGGCCCACACAATGCCAATGCAATGCCGGTTGCGGTGTGGGTGCGTGACCACATGGGCTTTGCCAGGAATTTAAAGGAAGTAAAGCAGATCCTCGGCCAGAAGGATGTAATCATTAACGGGCGGCCGTGCAAAGACCCGAAGATGGGAATCGGGATCTTCGATATCATATCACTCCCCAAGGTCGGGAAGTATTACCGCATTCTCCGTGACAAGAATGGTCGTCATAAGACAATCGAGATTGACGAGGAGTCGGCAAAAAGCCGCCTTGCCAAGATCCGGAACAAGACACAGGTTCCCGGCGGGAAGATCCAGTTAAACCTCCGGTACGGAGTGAATATCCTGGCAGAGAATTCGTACAAGCCAGGAGACTCGATAGTCATATCCATTGACCCTGAGACACGGTACAAAATACTGGACCATTTCCCGTATGCGGAGGGTAATATGGCCATGGTTATCGGAGGAAAGCATTCGGGTAAAATCGCCCGTATTGTGGCAATCGAGAAGGTTCACGGAAGCGTCCCCAACAGGGTAATCCTTGAGGATGAGGGGACGCAGGCCCGTTTCGAGACTATTGATGAGTACATCTACATGGTCGGGCGTGAGACCCCAGCACTCGCTGAATGGGGGATTGAAGAATGAACCCTATGCAGGAACTCTTCGTTGAGAAGGTGGTTGTTCATATGGGTGTTGGCGAGGGTGGCGAAAAGCTCTCAAAGGCAACAGAAATCATGAAAACAATCACCGGTAATACCCCTGTGCGAAATCTGGCCAAAAAGACTCAACCCGCGTTTGGTGTCCGAAAGGGAGGCCCTATCGGATGCAAAGTAACTTTGAGAGGCCGGAAAGCCCAGGATTTTCTCCAGACGGCGCTCGATATTGTAGAGAGAAAGATTTTTCTCACCCAGTTGGACAGAAGCGGTAATTTTTCCTTTGGAATAGAGGAACACACCGACTTCCCCGGCATGTCGTATGATCCGCAGATCGGTATCTATGGAATGGATGTCAATGTGGTGCTGGCACGGAGAGGAATCAGGATTTCACGCAGGCACGCACAGCAGAAGAAGCTTCCAAAGAAGCAGACGGTAAAATCCGAGGATACCCTCAAATTCCTTGAGACACACTATCACACAGAGGTGTCCTGATGGGTGGAGAAAAGACGAAAAAATTTGGTCGCGGGGCAAATGAATGCCAGATGTGCGGCCGTCAGCAAGGACTGGTTCGCAGATACCATATTATGCTCTGCCGGCAGTGCTTCCGCGAATGGGCCCAGAAAATGGGTTTTAAAAAGATGAATTAGAGGTGATTACACAATGTCAAGATCAAATATCATTGCTGATGGGATGTGTGCCCTTAAAAATGCCGCAGACGGCGGAAAACCAAGTGTAATCATCGAACCGGCCAGCAAACTCCTCGGAGCTATGTTCCGTATTATGCAGGAATCGGGCTATATTAATGGCTTTGAATTCGTCGATGATGGGCGGGGAGGCCAGTTTCTGGTTCATCTCAATGGAAGAATTAATAAGTGTGGATCGATTTCACCGCGATATTCGGTACAGTTGAGTGACCTGGAATACTGGGAAACACAGTATCTACCGGGCAAGAACTTTGGCATCCTTATCCTGTCCACTTCCCGCGGGGTCATGACTCATGAGCAGGCCCGCAAGGAAAATGTGGGAGGGGAGCTGCTCGGATACGTCTACTGAGGTGGAGAGATGGCAACAGTACGTTCAGTCAGTATCCCCGAAGGGGCGAACATCGAGTTAGATGGCACGCTACTCAAGGTAAAAGGACCAAAAGGTGAAATGGAACGGAACATAAGGTTCCCCCAGATAACAGTTGCAGTAACAGACGATGAAGTGAAAATCTCCACTGCATCTGACCGAAAACGCATAATGGCCATGGTGGGGACGTATGCCGCCCATGTCAACAATATGTGCATCGGTGTCACTGAGGGATTCGAGTACCGGTTAAAGGTTGTGTACAGCCACTTTCCGATCCAGCTGAAGCTTACCGGTAATAAACTTGAAATCATCAATTTCCTTGGGGAGAAAAAATCCAGATATGCTATGATTAGTGAACGCATTTCTGCGAAAGTCGGGAATGACGAAATCATCCTCGCAGGGATTGATAAGGAGATTCTGGGTAATAGTGCAGCGAAAATCGAGCATGCTACGAAGATTCGTAAGCGTGACCCCCGTATTTTCCAGGACGGGATTTATATTGTGCAGAAAGGGTGAGTAGAATGGCTGATGAAAAGAAGAGATTGATACGTGTCCGCACACAAAAAGCCACGAAGTTTAGAAGGGACGGACTAGGGAAGAAAAAGAAACTTTCCGATACCTGGAGAAGGCCACGTGGGCTTCATAATAAGCAGCGTCTACAGAAAAAGGCCAAAGGTCCTCACCCAACCCCCGGATACGGAAGTCCGCTGGCAGTCCGGGGCCTGCATCCCAGCGGATTCCGCGAGGTGCATGTATTCAATCCTGCACAACTGGAAGGACTTGACCCGGACCAGGACGCAATACGGATTGGCGGAACGGTTGGAGGCAAAAAGAGGGCCCTTATCCAGGAAGAGGCAGTATCTGCGGGACTGAAGATCCTGAACCCCAAAGAGATTAAATCGTTAATTGAGGAGGATACGGAAGATGACTGATCTCTCTAACCAGAAGAGGGTTTCCGCATCACTGCTCAAATGCGGTGTCAACCGGGTATGGTTTGATCCGGAACGGCTCCCTGATATCCAGAATGCTATATCCCGGGATGATCTCAGGGAGCTTATCGACGGTGGAGCCATCAGAGCTCACCAGGTAAAAGGCGTAAGCAGAGGCCGAGCCAGGGTTAAAATGGCCAAGAGGTCATATGGACACTGTAAGGGTCCGGGAAGGCACAAGGGAGCAAAGGGTGCAAGGAACCCGCGTAAACGGCAGTGGATCCAGAAGATCCGTGCGATAAGAAAGACCCTTGTCGAGCTTCGGGACAGCGGAGAGATTGACCGCCACATGTACCGGCTGCTCTACAGGAAATCGGCAGGCGGACAGTTTAGAAATGTAGCCCATCTCAAGGCTCAACTGGAAATTATGTCAGGGAGGATGAAGTAATATGGCAACTGGAGCGAGATACTTTGTTCCTTTCAGGCGGAGAAAAGAAGGCCGGACTGATTATTACAAGCGTACAAAACTGGTAATGTCTGACAAGCCCAGGATGGTTGTCCGAAAGACAAACAGGCAGGTCATCATCCAGCTGGTCACAGCCACCCTTGAAGGTGACAGGACACTTGTTACGGCTCAATCCGCCGAACTTGCCAGATATGGATACGCCGGATCGACGTCAAATACACCGGCGGCATATCTCACGGGCATGCTCTTCGCGGTCAAGGCACTGAATGCCGATTATACTCAGGCAATTCTGGACATTGGCCTGAACAGGGCTACGCCTGGTGGAAGAGTTTTTGCTGCACTCAAAGGCGCAGTAACTGCTGGGCTGGACGTACCTTTTGGCGAGAAGATCCTTCCCGATGATGATCGGGTAAAAGGAGTTCACATTGCCGAATATGCACCGGAGCGTGCGGGAAATCTTGTCCAGAATGTTGAAGAAACGATCGATGCGATCATGAAGGAGCTCGAGTAACATGGCGTATGAAAAAGAAGAATGGGTACCCCTCACTGGTCTAGGGAAAAAGGTGGCCTCTGGAGATATCACCAGTATTGACCAGGTGCTGGACAGTGGAAGGCCCATTAAGGAGCCGGAGATCGTCGATGCCTTCCTGCCCGACCTTGAAGATGAGGTTCTGGATATCCAGATGGTGCAACGCATGACCGACTCGGGGCGCCGTGTGAAGTTCCGGGCAGTGGTCGTGGTAGGCAACAGGAATGGATATATCGGGTTTGGCCAGGGTAAAGACAAACAGGTCGGTGATGCGATACGGAAAGCTATCGTCAATGCAAAGACGAATTTAATCAAAGTGCGAAGAGGTTGTGGTAGTTGGGAATGCGGATGCAATACAACCCATTCCCTGCCAATGCAGGTTCAGGGCGCGGCAGGAAGCGTAAGAGTCACGCTGAAGCCTGCGCCACAGGGAATTGGTCTTGTTACCGGAGATATCGGTAAGAAAGTGCTGGAACTTGCAGGGATCAAGGATGCCTGGACGTTCTCCCGGGGACAGACGAGGACGACCATTAATTTTGCAAAAGCGACCTTCAATGCACTAAAAGCGACCAATATGATCAGAACAGGGGGAGCGGAGTGATGTACGCAATAGTTCAGGTCAGGGGAGTAATAAACACCCGGCGTGATATCAAGGACACACTCAAGATGCTCCGGTTGCACCACATAAATCATTGTGTGCTTGTGCCTGATACCCCGGAATATCTTGGCATGATTCGGAAGGTCAAGGATTTTGTGGCCTATGGGGAGATTGATGCATCAACCGTAGAGACTATCCTGCGAACCCGGGGAAGAGTCGTTGGCAATCACCCTTTTACCGATGAATATGTGAAGGAAAATTCAACATATGAAGGAATCGGGGAGTTTGCCCAGGCTCTGGCGGTTGGCGAGGTGCGACTTATTGATATGCCCGGTCTCAAGCCGGTCCTTCGCCTCCATCCTCCACGGAAAGGGTATAAGACCATCAAGAGAACCTATCCCCAGGGTGGGGCCCTCGGATACTATGGGAAGGAGATCAATGCTCTCCTCTACAAGATGAGGTGAGATGAGATGCCAGTCAATAAACGATCCAAATTCCGCGGTTCAAGAACCTGCGGCGGAGGAACCCATAAAAACAGGCGCGGAGCCGGAAACAGAGGAGGACGGGGAAGAGCGGGTCACCGCGATCACCGTTTTACCCACTTCCTTCTCTATGGAGAGATCCATAACGGGAAACACGGTTTCGTGAACCAGACCTCCAGAAAAGAAAAGACCCTGTCCATTGGCAAACTCGACGAGATTGCCAAGATCCTGGTAAATGAAGGTAAAGCGGTCCAGGAAGGGGATGCCATCAATATCAATGCAGAACAAATCGGTATTGATAAGATACTTGGCAGCGGAAAAGTCACTCAGAAGATGAATATCTCTGCCAGGTCTTTTTCAGAGCAGGCAAAGGTTAAAATCGAGGCAATGGGTGGCCAGGCACTGGCTATCTAACCTCTTTTCGGGTGTAAGAATGGGAAACCTGTTGGACCGAATGGAACCCCTGCTGGCAGCTATGCCTTCGGTGAGAAGCCCTGAAGGCCATATCCATTTCAAGAACAAACTTATTTGGACGGCCGGCATTCTGATTCTCTATTTTGTACTTGCCAATATCCCGTTATGGGGACTCGATCCGAATTCGCAGGATCTCTTCCTGTACTGGCGAGCCCTCCTTGCCGGAGCCAGCGGCTCTCTGATTCAGCTTGGTATCGGCCCCATAGTCACGGCATCCATTGTGCTGCAGTTGCTCAAGGGTGCGGATATCCTGCAGATCGACACTGCCGATGTCCGCGGACAGGTCATCTACATGGGGCTGCAGAAACTGCTCATTTTTGTGATGATCATCATTGAAGCCGCGCCAAATCTGGTAGGGGGCTTTCTCCTGCCTGATCCGGCCATAGCCGACGCATTCTTTGGAGGAAATCTCTTTGCTGTCTCGCTCATCATTTTCATCCAGATTTGTATCGGGGGGGTGCTCATCGTGTTTATGGACGAGGTGGTCACTAAATGGGGAATTGGATCAGGGGTTGGGCTGTTTATTATCGCCGGAATATCGCAGGCCCTGGTCAACGGGTTCATTAACTGGACACCTCTGAATGACCCTTACCCTGTTGGCTTTTTCCCCAGGCTGGTGGCGGTTATCGCGGATGGAGCGAACTTCCTCCAGTATATGGGGATTGAAATGCTTGCCCTCATTGCTACGGTTGTCATTTTTCTGGTTATCGTGTATGTAGAATCCACAAGGATTGAAATTCCCCTTGCCCATGCCCAGGTCAGGGGTGCACGAGCGCGATTCCCTGTAAAACTTATCTATGCCAGTGTTCTGCCCATGATCCTTGTGAGGGTGCTCCAGGCGAATATTCAAATGATAGGGCTATTTCTGAATAATGTCGGGATAACAATTTTCGGGACCTACCAGAACCAGACGCCGGTGAGCGGGCTGATGTGGTACCTTGCACCTATCAATGGTCCGTCGAACTGGATGTGGTGGCTATATGACCTTGGGCATGCCCCCTGGGAGGTTCTGACAAGGCTGGGTATAGATGTTACTTTCATGGTAGTCGGTGGTGCGATCTTTGCCCTCTTCTGGATCAAGACTGCAGGCCTTGATTCAAAGGACGTTGCCCGCCAGATACAGATGAGCGGGATGTCAATTCCCGGCTACCGGCGTAATCCGCAGGTACTGGAGAAATATCTCAGCCGGTATATCCCCAGGGTCACAGTCATCGGTGGTGTATTTATCGGGCTGCTTTCTGTTTTTGCCAACCTTTTTGGTGTTATAGGAGCAGTGAGTGGAACAGGTCTGCTTTTGACGGTGAGTATTACGTATCGACTGTATGAGGAGATTGCCAGCCAGCAGATGATGGAGATGTACCCGTTTATGCGGACATTCTTTGGGAAGGAGTGAGTATGTCGGAAAGGAGAGTAATCATTACCGGAGTGCCCGGAGTAGGCAAGACAACAGTGGTCAATGGGGCATTGAAAACCCTTGAAAATGAGGGAATTACCTTTAAATCCCTCAATTTTGGCACATACATGTTCGAAGTAGCGCAGAAAGAGGGTGTTGTGAAAGACCGCGATGAGATGAGAACACTGGACAGGAATATCCAGAGGAGCCTTCAGCAGAATGCGGCCAAAGAGATGGCCAAAGAGGAAGGAAATGTTATTATCGACACTCATGCGTCGGTGAAAACTCCACGTGGATACCTGGCGGGGTTGCCTGAGTGGGTACTTCGTGAGCTGATGCCAGATACCATCATTCTGGTGGAAACCAATGAGGATCAGATCCTTATGCGCAGACTGACCGATGAGACCAGAACCCGGGACATGGAAGGGTCGGCCAGCATTGCCGAACACCAGCAGTTCAACCGGTCTATTGCGGCTTCATATTCGATGCTTACAGGGTGCACCATAAAAATTGTTATCAATGCAGATTACCTCCTTGACAACGCAGTAGAGGATATGGCAGCAGTGCTCAGGTGAGAAAACATGGATATGAAGAAATATGGAGGATATATTGCCCTGGTTGTAGCGATGCTTCTAATATTCTCCTATAGCATTCCGCCAATCAGGGATGGCGTGGGTGAATTTTTGGACATGGTATTTGGTCCTCTGGTGTACGAAGTGCCATTCTATATTCTCATAGTGATTCTTTCCACCGTCACTGCCCTATATTCCTCAATTATCCAGAAATATACAATCAATTACGAAAGGATGCAGGAAGTCCAGGCCAGGATGAAAGTATTCCAGAAGGAATTCAGAGAAGCCCAGCTCTCCAATGATGAAAAGCGGCTCAAGAAACTGGAATCCAAAAAAGACAAGATGATGAAGGAGCAGATGCAGATGTCCCAGAATCAGTTTAAGCCCATGGCCTATATCCTTCTCATTTCTGTACCCATCTTTTTCTGGCTTATTTTCAGGCTGAACAATACCACAGGGGAGATTATTATGCCTTTTTTCGGGATGCATTCTCTTGTTGACATGGTACTTGGACCGATTCCAGCCTGGATTCTATGGTATATGATTTGTTCTCTGACTATCAGTCAGGTAGTACGAAAGTCCCTCAATATTGGGGGTATTTAATGCGGGTTACAGTGAGTGGGCTGCCAGGAAGCGGGACCTCCTCACTGGCCAAGGCAATTTCATCCCGGCATGGCTATGAACTGATCTCTGCAGGAGAGGTGTTCCGCCAGATGGCAGAAGAGCGGAAAATGGATCTTGCAGAATTCGGAAGGCTTGCCAGAGAGGATCCCTCTTTTGATAAATTGATCGACGACCGGCAGCGCGAAAATGCAATGAAACGTGATGATATTATTGTGGAAGGAAGACTATCCGGTTGGTTTGTAAAGGACGCAGACTTAAAGATCTGGCTTTCTGCGTCATTGCAATGCAGAGTTGAACGTATCATTGACAGGGATCAGACCGCAGACAAGGAGACCGCCCTGAAACTCACCCTGGAACGGGAAGAGTGCGAAGCCGTTCGATACCACAATTATTATTCAATTGATATCAGTGACCTCTCCCCTTATCATCTTGTTCTTGACTCTGAACGTTTCGGGGTAGAAGAACTCGCAAACCTGGTAGATACAGCGCTTGAAATTGTAAGAAAACAATCTGATTAATAATTCTGTTATCAATTTTTTTCATTCCTCCAATTTGTATATAGAACGAAGATTCAATGTGAAGACCAATCGCTGCCGAATGGATATTTTTTCATGTGTGAGAGTAGCGTGGATCCAGTCATCTCATTTACTTGAGAACTTCTATTGATGAAAAAATGTGCGAGTGGGAGGCATTCCCCCTCAAGCGGATGCGGCTTACACTCGTGCAAAGAGAATCATGAGGTCATTGAAGTCAACCATGCCGTTTCCATTATAATCAAAGGGTTCCACGGGCTCATTGACACTTATCCAATCCATCTGGTTGAAGAACAGAATTACATCCCCGAAATCGCATTCTCCATTCCCATTGAGGTCCTCGTACAGACCATCATTATCGGGATCTGTAGGGATGGCACAGATGCCAGTGGGCTGACCACCGCCTGGATCGAGGCCAATTACCCCGGGAATTGCCTGGATGAAGGGACTGGCATCACCGGAGGAAGCCCCGTCATCCGGGAAAGGACATGGGTCACCCTGAGAAACAGGGTCATCAGGGAATGGGCTTGCATCACCGGAGGAAGCCCCGTCATCCGGGAAAGGACAGGGCACGTCTCCCCATACAGGGATTGTGAAACTGCATAGAATGACAAAGACAACTATGTATATCGATATTTTTACGTCCATTTGACCACCTTGATTGTATTTTTATTCCAAGACAGGAGTGAAGCCCGCTTTTCTCAGCACCACGAGTAATTGACCCCAGCTTGATATACGATATCTTGCTGTGCCCTATATATAAAGGCTGCTTCAAAATGGGCAGGGAAATATTTTTCTGCCCTATTTATGACCAAATTTTATAATGATGGCCGAAAAGGGTTTTATTTACGTAACTATACCGTTCAGTCCGAAAAATTGCGAAAGGTTCCATAGGATGAAGTAACATCAGGGTAAATGTTGATCAGTTTTCAATGAGTGATATAATTCAGACGAAGGAGAATAAATGGTTCAGAACGAAGAATATAGTGTAAAAATCGTAAAAGAATGGGATTATTTATCGCTCATAGACCTCTACAGGGCAGGGGGCTGGTGGAAACAGGAATGGTATACGTCGCAGATACCAGTTCTTATAAGGTCCAGTTTTGCCTTTGCAGTAGCTATAGAATGTAAGTCTGGAAAAACAGTGGGAATGGGAAGAGTAATCTCAGATAGTGTATCAGATGCATATATTCAGGATCTGGTAACACTGCCTGAATACAGGAAATTAGGAATTGGGGCGAAAATTGTCGGAACACTTGTAAAATTCTGCAAAGAAAATCATATTGAATGGATTGCCCTTATCGCCGAACCTGGGACCGAGGAATTTTATATTCCCCTCGGGTTCTCCCGTATGATTGACTATGTCCCGATGCTTCTGAAGGAGGCGGACGATTGATTATAAAATTTGATGATTTTCGACCGGTTACATTTGATGATAAAGCGCTTTTCCTCTCTCATTATGAACGCTTTCCGCAAATACACAGCGATAATACTTTCACGAACATAATGTGCTGGAACCATTTTGCACATTATCGGTATGCGCATGTCATGGATAATATACTTATCTCCAGCACAATCGAAGGAAAGACCAAGTTCCGTCCGCCAATAGGTCCAAGAAACCGGGAACTTCTAAAAAAGGTATTCCATCTTGCCGTTATGGAAGGGGACGATCATCCTCTTGTTCTGGTGGACGACGAGACCAAGACATGGATCCTGGAAGAATATCCGGATCTTCCGCTACATCATGACAGGAACTACTCCGAGTATGTATACAGTACACAGGATCTTG
The DNA here is from genome assembly GCA_035528475.1 of Methanoregulaceae archaeon. Classification (GTDB taxonomy): domain Archaea; phylum Halobacteriota; class Methanomicrobia; order Methanomicrobiales; family Methanospirillaceae; genus SD8. The sequence goes on from DATKYO010000114.1 coordinate 72,171, forward strand.
CAGATTTACCTGGTAAGCGTTATGTTAACATTCGCAGCCACCTTAACCGGTTCAAACGCAAC
>DATKYO010000115.1:0-69128 GCA_035528475.1 Methanoregulaceae archaeon
GCCATTTGATGGCTATCGGACTGCTGGATGTTATGAATCCCGCTCCAAGCCCGTTGTTTCCGATTGCCGAGACGATATCAAATACCACGAATTCAGTGAGAAGCTCCATACCTGCCACATGAAGGGAGAAAATAAGCGCCAGGAACACAATTAGCACGTAGAGCACAATGATGACCATATTTTTGGAAAGCTCAAGCTCTGATATTTTCTTTGGATAAGCCCTTCCATCATGCTTGAATGGAACAATCACGTTTCCCCGCACAAAAAATCGTTTAAACCACCAGATCAATCCCTCATATGCCAGGATAATCCGGTTTACTTTCATCCCCTGGCACTTTGGAGATGAGAAAGCCCAGAATAACGAATGTGACCGGCACCGAGCCCATGGGGATGATCATGTCCCACTCCCCGTATATCACCAGCACCACGAAGGGAAGGAGGGTGATTACCCCCAGGAAACCAGATATCATACCCATATCGTGGGCGATGATGGCCAGGTGCTCGAGCCTTTTCAACCTATATCTGTGTGTTTAAATGAAAATATCTTATTTGCGTGGTTTTTTTCAGGGAGGATAGTTCAATTGGGTCTGCGATGATGGGCTGTCTTCTCTCCACTAATGTACCAACCTCGATTGATGAAGATCCCCTCTTCCAACGCATCTGGACTATTTCCCCGAATCATCCTCTTTTTCCGGCTTTTTTGTGTTCGGGGTGAACAGCCATATTGTTCCGTTATTTTCCGGATACGCGGGCATCATATCAGACGGAGTATTTTTTTCACAGAAATACGAGAAGGAATGCAGTAATATACTGAATATTTTTGAGTAGAAACGCAGAAGATTATTTTAATCCCGGGAATGTTTTTTAAAGTTTGAAAGGGGGAGTTTTTTTGAGGGTTATGAACCATCAGGCAATGCTGCTCCAGTTTTGCATTGCCTTTGTTCCTTTCTCCATTCTGCGCTTAAAAAGCAGAATAGGGGGTACCATATATGACTTAATAAAGGCTTATTTGTCGAGCCTGATCAGGGCACCCCTCACGTCCTCATCGACGAGTTTGGCAAGTATTTTCGCTCGTAGGAGGGAATAATCACTTTCAACAAGGGGCTGACTGAAAGGTGGCGAACAGTCAGCATCCTCTTTTTTTCCGATATGATCAGTGATTTTTCTACTTGCCATATTCTATCCCGCTATATTTCGATGTTGGGGGGTGCCATACCTTGCTGGTGCTGAGATAACAAGGCGATCGACTCGATCCACGTTATCATATAAGCCTTCATATATGGCACATTTCTTTATTATCTCCAAGCATATAAAGATTGCGCAAAATAATAATTCTACGATAAATTATATTAGATCTCAAATATCCCATACGTATCACCTAATCCGGGTTCAATACTGTGAGAAAAAGGTGCGCAAAAATTGTTTTTTTTGCGAAAAATGCGCAAAATCTCCCTGCACAGAGGTTTGAAGATTTAGAGGGTAAAAACAGGGTATATCCATTATGGTAGGAAAATGGAACTTCGGTAGTGCATAAATCAAGTGATTAAGCGCAGATCTGCAGGGTCACTCATCATGAAACTGTGGGGCGAAAACCGAGTCTCGTCCGGAGTCAGGGGTTGCCCTTCGCTTCGGTTCCTGTCGAAGAGGATGGTATCACAGAACCTTTCTCACCCCTGCAGGATCTCATAGAAAAGCACAAATTATCAGAGATGGATGTACTCATCCATCGCGAGGGTTGCCGAGCCCGGTCAAAGGCGCTGGATTTAGGGTCCAGTCTCGCAGGAGTTCGAGCGTTCGAATCGCTCCCCTCGCATGAAGAATTTTTATTATCTCACTCAAAGATTGAATTTAAGAAATTCAAAGATATGTTGAGTGAACCCTTGCACGGTGAAAATTAAACTGGGAATATACTAACATGAAAAAGCCAATATTAGCAAAAACGAGTATGGACACGTCAATTGCAGATCTCGCCGACAGAACAAACCATAGAACACTGGCAATCTGGGCGGCTGACTGCGCTGAGCGTGTATTGCCATATTTCGAAGATAAATATCCGGAAGACGATCGTCCCCGAAAAGCTATCGAAGCGGCACGTGCATGGGCACAGACAGGTATTTTTCGGATGGCTGATGTACGTAAGACTTCTCTTGCGGCTCATGCGGCTGCCCGTGAAGCCAATGTGTATGATCCGGCTCGTTCTGCTGCCCGTGCTGCAGGTCACGCAATAGCGACCTCACATGTTCCCAGGCATGCTATCGGTGCTGCTATTTATGCAGCCACTGCTGTTCGTGACGCTGCCAGTTCCTCTGATGCTGATGCTGCTACAGTCAAAGAACGTGAATGGCAATATCAACATCTGCTTGAATTGGGAGAAAATTCGAGCCAAGCGTTCGAATCGCTTCCCTCCCATTCACCATAATTATTATATTTCTATTTATCCGGTTCATTCCACTCAATATGACCCTTTTTTATCCCCATTGTGTGAGCGTCCATCCTCTAGTTATACCCGAAATTATTAAGGAGCAAAACCGGAATGAGAACATGCAGGTGGATACATGGGGTTCTTTGATTGGCTAAATAACTTATTCGGCACCTCCGGGAGTCCATCAACCCAAAAAGAGAGAGAAAGAAGACGAAGGGATGATGAGGAAGAAGAGGAGATAGAAGAACTGGTTGCCCTGGATATTATTTAGATATTCAATATTTCATTGACGAACCAGGGAAATGGATTGAACGAGTCAATGCGAGGCTGTTTGCATATTTCAGTCAGGACGAAGATACTCTAGGGATCCATTCAGGTATGCTGCCCGCCCAGCCGGCAATCACCTTCCATGGAGGCGCTTGCCCACACGTTCCCCGATCGCATTTTCTCTCTGTTTCAGAAGGGATAGGTCCGTATTTCCCTCCCGGTACGATGAGAACAGGAAGTAGGCAAAGTCCACTGTCAGGTCCATCACCTCCCGCCTGAACCTCACCTCAACAGTGGTGTCCCCGGCAAAACCCTTGATGGAGAACCAGTCGGTCTTTTCGAATTTATAGAACCCCTCCCCAATATTCGGGAGGGTTTTTACCTCCCCGAAGTTTTCGAGGAATAAGAAAAATTCTTTGGTTACCGGGTCATCGATGAGAAACTCCTTCATAAGGGAGCCATCTGCACATACTTTATGGCGAACCGATCGAAGAATCCGCATTTCTGGCAATCTCCCGTATTGCTTTTGCCGCAATCCGGCACTCTTCATCGGTGGTGAACCAGGAGAGACTGAGCCGGACACAGCCTTTCCCTCCATCAATAGCCTTGTGCACCAGCGGGGCACAGTGAAGCCCGGTCCTGGCAACGATTCCATAGGCACGGGCAAGGATGAACCCCACGTCATCGTTTTCCATTCCCCTGATGTTGAAAGAGACGATAGGCAGGTGGGGATGCTCGTTGTAGATAGCGATGTTCGGCTCTCCCTTCAGCTCCCTGATGAGAAACGATGTCTGGCGTTTTGCCTTTGCAGCTATGGTGTCCACCCCTGCCGAGGAGATACAGGCCACTCCTGCCGCGAGAGCCGCAAGGCCGGGGTAGTTGTGCGTCCCTGCCTCGAACCGCTCCGGCATCTCCCGTGGATGGAAAAGCGAGAAGGAGTCCGTCCCGGTCCCCCCGAATCGTATTGGGGAGATCTTCTCCGGGTCTCGCAGGAAAAACCCGCCGGTCCCCGAAATACCGAGAAGACCTTTGTGGCCGGTGAAGACGAAAGCATCTACAGGGAGTTTTCGGAGATCCACGGGGATATGGCCGGCGGTCTGTGCCCCGTCAACAATGAAGTACACCCCGTGATCCTGGACGATCTCCCCGATGCGCTGGATGTCCTGCACAGATCCGAGCACATTGCTCCCGTGAGTCATCACCATGAGCCGGGTATCGGGCCCGATGGCCTCTTCGACGGTTTCAGGATGAATATAGCATCCTTCAAACGGGAGTATTGTCAGCCGGATACGGTGCTGCCGCTCATGTTCGTAGAGGGGTCTGAGTACTGAATTATGATCGAGTGCGGTGGTGAGGACATGGCAGCCCGGCCTCTCTCCGGCGAGGAATCCCTGGATGAGCAGGTTTAACGAATCAGTTGCGTTCTGGGTGAACACAACATGTTCCACCGGGTCTGCAGCCAGGAGATTGGAGAGAGCCTCCCGTGCCAGCGTGATATAATCGTCCCCCCGGGTCCCGGTAGTCCTTCCCGATCCAAAGACAGGTCTGGCGATGGATTGAGTGACGGCTGCAAGCACCTCCGGGGGCTTCGGCCAGCTCGTCGAGGCATTATTCAGGTAGATAACCGGTGGGGGTTGATTGTTCATCATGAGATTCGTTTTTCAGATGTTCTGATGACAATGAGCAATAAAGAATTGTTTCAGATATTGCAGGATCCAATTTGGCAGGTATTTTCATATCAGGTGAATAATGAAATGAAAATCTCATCTCACTTTTTTCAAAACATCGAAAGCGTCGTCAGCCGGAAAAGTAGCATACAGCACAGAGTTATGTCCAATAATAGCGGTGTTCTTAAAACTGTGAGCATATGGCGGGGATTATGCCGCTTTCCGATAGCAATTCACCGATTCAAATCCGGCTTCCTGCAACTGAATAAAATTATATATAGCCTTTTATAGAATATCAAACGGTTATTGGAGGGTAAATATGATTAATATAAAGGCAATTACGCTATATTGTATTTTATTGGGTTTTTTGGTCGCAATCCCTGTATCAGCTTCAATGAATATCATTTCTCAATATGATCACGTCTTTATAGGTGAAGAAGGTCTGGATATATCCGATACAGTAGGGAACTTCACCCAGATTGCCTGGTCTGAATACGGTAATGTGAATGGTACACCCGAAGCAGTTCTTTCAGTGGGAGATCCCTCGGCGTTCTATGTTGCACCTGCTGACTTTGTCAACAGGACCGGCATATGGTGGAGGTGGGACGGAGGAGCGACACGCAACGAGGTTGCATTCAATGTTGTCGACCCGAATATCGCCATCATGATTTGGGACCAGAACGCCAACAAGGATGTTAGTGGAGATTTGGTGCCTTACGGCAATTTTGAAAACTTCCGGTTGGCAACCAATATTTATTCGGTTACCACAAGATCTGGTTATTCGGGCGAGGGCTTTGTAAATATTCACATGACAAGCCCTGGTGGAATGAATTATACTGCACTCTGGCAGTCCACAACTGTTTCTTTACCGTTGACAAACCAGGTCGTCGGCAGTTCACCCTGGTACTGGGTACCTGCAGGTGACCCCACGCAGGGATGGAACACCGGTGTTCTCGATGTGTCCGGTGCCCGGATCTATGAGCCCGGCGAATATATTGTCTATGCTGAGATAGATCTTCACAATATAATTAACAATTATAGAGCCCCGGATGGCTCTGTTTATATCGGAAAAACGAGAACAACAACAAATACTGTCACAATAACAGAACTTCCATTAATCAAGTATGTGGAATTATACCAGGGATGGAACCTCTTCTCCACACCGGTGGTCCTGGAGAGCGGTTATACCAAATTTGACGAGGTATTCAGTGCTGAAGAACAGGCAAAGATACTGGTGTTGCTGGGATGGGACGGCTCCACGTGGTACATACCTTCAGCAGATACCGACCTTAAGCCGCTTGACGCATACTTTATAAAAGTAAAGGAAAGCATGACTGCAGAAGCGGTGCTCGTCCCGTCAGAATCTATCTCTTCACCGCCTGCAAGATACCTGACCGAAGGTGTGAACCTTATCGGCCCGGCACAGGGATATGACTCTGATCTTGGAGGATTCCCTGAAATGCCACTCAACCAGGCTCTGATCTGCATCGAGCAGGCCCCCGGGGGTAAGACTGGCTACATCATGGTGATAAGTCCGGCCCTTAACCAGCCCGGATGGGCATATGCCTTGGGCGGCCCCATGTATGACCTGCTCCCCTACGATGGATACTGGGTTGTCATGGAGAATGCTGGCACCCTGTGCGGGTTTTCCATCACTCCGATTGGATAGATTGCGATTATTCTCTTTTTTTGATGATAAAACAATTAATTATCATCTCACTTTTTTCAAAACATCGCAAGCGTCGCCTGCCTCTCTCTTTGCAGGCCTTTTAACATGGTGCTCTCCCCGATAAACCGGGCCATCGGGAGGATCATCTTCTCCGAGATATAGGAGAGTGCCTCCCCCATTTCATCGAACATGGTCGGTCGCTGCTGCATGGCCTGCCTCACATTCTCCCGGACATTAAAAACACCGAGCGGGACATAGCCTTTCCTGGCCTCACGAAGGACAATTGCCCCCGCCTGCCTTCCTTCTCTTGCCAGCGATTCCAGCACCGCCATTTTACAGGAATAATAGCACCCTCCTACCGGGGAGTATCCGGTCTTCTTCGCATGCCCCTCACAGTCGGAAAAGATCATCTCTTCCCTTCCCAGCACATGCAGGAATGCCTCGATCCACTCGTACTGCCAGCCCGTGGGCATCAGGAGCACTGCATAGTGGTTATTGAGGCTTGAGAACTCCCGCACCTGGAATGAGTTGATCAATTCGTGTTTTTTCACCTCATTCAGCATCCGGTCTCCAATCGCAGTGTCACAGGCTGTAATTGACCAACGGGTAGGGACCATCCTCCTGCCCTTTCCCATGCCCAGGGCACCAACGGAGAGGGCCTTTTGAATACTGGTGAAGGGGACACCATCCCGATGTAGCTGTAAAATCGCCTCCGTTGCAGAAAGGTCGCTATCATTGTACGCCTTTTCCAGGTGTGGCTCCCAGCGTCCACCCTCCATTTCAAACCTTTCTAACGGGGCACTGGGCCCGTAAGGTGTGTGGTCCCCGCCAAAAGAGCTGCCCTGCGGAGAGTGTCCAAAGTGGGCCTCACTTTCAACCGACGTGTTGGAAAGCCCAATCTCCTGCAGTATTTCAACAAAACGAGTGTCCAGGTCCCTTACATGTTGGATACGCTTCCCTCTCACGAGATCCATCCGGTAGCCAATAATCTCCTCCTGTGAACTGTTCGAGGGGATCCATGCCTCGGGCATATCCATGATACCGGTATCCCCGTGAAGGGGGGCAATCATGGGGCCGGCATACACCTTCGGGTAATTCCAGGCCCCGATAAAAACCGATGGAGGGGAGCTCCCTTCAATTTCCCTTCCCAGTTCACGTGACCGGATGGGCACACTTGCAGTGAGTTTTCTTAAATACGCTCCCTTCGCAATGGCCATTGTTGAAGAATGGTGTATCGGTCAATTATATAGCGGTGTGGTGCGGGGGGAGAAAGTGAGCCTGAAAAAATAGACCGCTGAAAACACACATTTTCGATAATGAAAAATCAGGAAAATTGAATGGCCGGTTCTCCCATCCAATCAGAACTCCAGCACGGTTGCCGCCCACGTAAACCCGAGGGCACTGCTGGCAAGCACAACCAGGTCACCCTGCCGAATTTTCCCTGATTCCCTGGCCAGTTCCAGAGCAAAAAGAGTGTCAACAGGGCCCATATGCCCATAATCACAGAGCGTGGAAATCGTATTGTGCTCCGATAACTCAAGAGTCAGGAGGATCTCTCGTGAAAGCCCCTGCTTTACCTGGTTTGTGAACAGGAAATCTATATCTTTCACGCTTCTGCCGCTCATCTCCACTGCCTCGCGTATCACCCGCACGTAATTGTTAAGATATGTCACGGAAAAGATGCGGTCCAGCTCTTCCCGGTTTTCCACACAGATATACATATTCCGGGGATTGGCTGCTCCATCTGCAGGGGGAAGGCGGGTGCCTCCAAAGGGGAGTTTGACATAATCTGAAAGTGATCCGTCAGTCCGTGAAGCGTATGATCGAAGTCGGTTGCCTGGCTCTTTTTTACGGAGCACTGCCGCTGCGGCCCCGTCTCCGGCGATGAAGACAGAAAGAGCATCCGTATTTGTATAATCTACTGCCATTGAGAGTATGTCGGCACAGACTACAAGGGCACACTCAATTTCCGGGTGTGCGGCTAACAGCTGCCGGCAGATATGCAACCCCAGGTTGCCGCCATTGCAGGCATTCTTCACCTCAAAGGCATATGCATCCTTTACTCCGACAGCTGCCTGTATCCTGGCAGCTGGTGACCAAAAGCGGTAATCATAGAAACCGGCACCACAGTAGGCCACAATACCTATCGATGAGGGATCTATTCCGGCTTTGCGTATGGCTTCCTGTGCGGCGGCCGTACCCATAACTGAGGGGTGTTCATCTTCCCCTGCAATATGCTTCTGTTCAATACCAATGGATTCGGTAAATACATGAAGCGGAATACCGGAACGCTCCGACATTTCAACACTGGTAATCACCGCATCCGGAATGTAATATCCGATTCCCGCGATTCCTACCGTTTCCATATTCCTTTCATTATTTTCATCAGGATTGTTCGGCATAAAATGCAATCCCATAAAAGTAGGCGGGCAGGAACAAAATAGCAATCGAATAGTTATATTCAGGGTTTCTCGTTTTGCGTGGGCCTTAACTCAAACCTGCAGGAATTGTTGCCCATTGCGTAGCATCTCGTTTCCACCGCATTATGATCGGCCTCAAAGTGCGCTGAAAAAAGTGAGGAGAGAAGGCCGGCTTCAAATGCGCATACAGGTTTGCCGGTAACAGGCAGATCAATGCATTCAAAACAGTCATAGATGTTGAGCGTCAGCGGATCCGTACTCTCGAGTTCTACCTGCCCCAGGGCATGGGCATCCCAGAACCATTTGATTTTCTCTACCATGCCGGGAGTGTCCTGATGAGCGACTGATGCATATATCCGGGTTCCAACTCGCGAACCGGCCATATGCAGGAGTGGATCAATACTGATGCCTTCTGAGAGGAGTGTGATTCTTACGGTGCTCATAATAAACCTGAAAAAGTCTGCAGTATCCTTCTCTGAGGGAACGAATTCCCGGATATGTCGTTCTGCCTTGAACTGGATCCTGTCTGCCGCGGAAGCTCCTACCAGGTAAGACGAGTTGATATGGAAGATCTTTTTCCGCCCATCCTCCGGATCACCTCTGAATCCGATAATCCCGGCGTCGGTGAGACCTTTCAGATGGACAGATACCGTTGACTTCGCCCGCCCGGCTCCGCTCACGAGATCTTCGAATGGCAATTCGCCGCCCTTCAGCATTTCAAGGATATTTATCTTTACAGGACTTTCTATGGCCTGTATTCCCTCATCCGAGGCAAAAATTCCTATAAATGATGACGGAAGTACAGAATTATCAGACTTTTCATTCATAACGTGAGTTCTCTTATAATCTTGTGCATCAAAAAGTATATATAAATTTAGTTCGTATACAATAGAATGTTCGTGGAGTATAAAACTATAATGATCGGGAACTGGGTGTTTCGCTGAGGGACACTCATGTCCGGAATCTCACGGTGATTGAACACATGCAACTAGAAACAAATCGCGGCAGGCCCGCTATCCGGGGCATTGCCGAAAAACAAGAAAAGGAGATTGATGAAACTATGACTGGAATCAGCATTGAATGTCTGCCCTCTTCGGCAAAGGCGGTGTTTTCACTGCTTCTTGACGGTAAGCCAAGAACATTAAACGAAATGGTAGGCAATGTATCCTTTTCACCAAGAACCATCAGAAACGCACTGAACCGACTCCGTGAAAATGGCCTCATTGTGGCCAAATTCAACTTCAGGGATGCCAGGAAACCCCTGTATCAGATAAAGACAGCCTGACGGGCAAAACCGTCCGTCCTGTCCTTTTTCCCTCCGGGTATGGGATTACAACGATTGGATATCCCGAAGCTTCCATTACCCCCGTTCAGAGCCGGATCTCATTGACACCTCTGTCCTCTTCTCTTCGATGAGGCCGGCCACCTATTGCGGGCCATTCCCTTCTTCAACGCCACCATTCTATACTCCAAAGACCGTTCTTACCAGTATCCCAAGGAGGAATGATATGGCTGCAATACCCACAGGCTCAAGAGCGACATCCCGGTAAATCGTTTCCAGAAGGGAAGATCCCTTGCCATCGATGTATAGAATGTGAAGAATGCTATCCAGGTTAGATCCGGATTCCTGATCTTCTTTATAATATCGTTCCTGAAGTTTTCCTAAAAACCAATGTGGATTTTTTGCATTTTTTCTGTTGTCCTGTCTGCATACCAGAAGAAAGGCAGATTTTTATGTCAAAGATACTAATTCTCACCATATTATGGCCGGGGAAGTAAGTAAGAAAAAGGAAGAGCTCTTTGGCTATGAGAAAGAGCTTGAATTGGCCATTCAAGCCGTAAAGGAAGACCAGCAAGGGAAACATACCAACGTGGCAATTATTTCTGAACCCTTTGCCGGACGGACTACCCTGGTTCAGGCACTGGCAAAGGAATTCCCTGGTCAGACAACCTCGATCTCTTTTAACTCTGTTATGACCGAACGGGCATTTATCTCCACCCTGCACGAGGCAAATGACATCGTGATCATGGATAACTGTCATTTCCTGGCCATGAGAAAAATCGGCGGGTTCGTTCAGCTGGATGAATTCCTCAAATTCCTCTCCACTTCCCCAAAAATCTTCATTACAACATGGAACAGTTATTCCTGGTCGTATCTTTCAGCAGTCAAGAACATCCATGAGTTTTTCCCTACGATTATAAGGTTGTCCCCTATGGATTCAGAGTCCATAAAACAGATGATACTCTCCCGATATGATCAGGATATCGAATATATCAATGATATTGCGACCGAGGGGAGAAAAGTCTCTTTTTCATGGAGTAGTGTCCACTTTCACCTGCCATTCTCCAAAACCGAATATCGCCTCCCATGGCCGTATATCGATCTCTCCCGGATATTCCGGAAGAAAAAAGAGGAAGACGTTACTGAGATCATATTTGAGAGGCTAAGAAGGGTTTCTGCAGGGAATCCTGGTGTTGCCAGGAAGATCTGGGATAATAGTTTTGAAGATCCTACCATCTGGGTGAGCAGTATACAGGATCCTTCGTATTCAATCAACCTTTCAATCAATGAGGCATACATTCTCGGAATACTACTGACCATGGAATCAATCCAGCTCGGAGATCTCGCCGAGATAGCGGGGCCGGAGATCGATGTGGAAAAGAGCCTCTATTTACTTATCAGCAATGGACTTGTGGTGGATGAAAAAGGGTTCTATACCATACATTACCAGGCCCTGAAAAGTGTTATCCAGTATCTTGAACTGAACAGGATGGTGTGGTGAGATGGCAGATGGCGTGCTGATAAATACCACTCAGGAATTAACAGCCCCTGTCACGCTGACGCAAATCGGGCTGGATACAATCCTTTATATCCTGATAGTCATCGTCATTTCATACATACTTGTCAGGGTATTTTCCTTCATACTGCGTATTATATCGGAAAAATTCCCCCGCTACCGCCACCCGGTTACCATGCTGATCCCCCTTCTCAAGATAATCATCTACTTTACCGCACTCTATTATATTCTGTTCGCGCTTATCCAGCCGGATGTGACACAACTCATTGCATTCTTCGGTCTTTTCGGCGCTGCACTCGGCCTGGGTTTAAAAGACCTTTTCGCCGACATCGTTGGCGGGATTGTAATTATCTTTGAAAAACCCTACCAGATTGGAGATAAGATCACCATAGGAAACCAGTATGGAGAGGTAAAAGATATCGGAATACGGTCCACAAAACTGGTCACACCGGGTGACAGCCTCGTCTCTGTTCCCAATTTTGTGATCTTTTCGCAGGCCGTATCCAGCGGAAATGCCGGGAACGTAGCCATGATGGTCGAGATCGATCTCTTTATCGATCCCGAATGTGATACCGGAAAAGCGATGAATATTCTCAAAGAGTCGGTTGTTACTTCAAAATACGTGTATATATCAAAAAAATTTCCCTATACCATTCTCCTTGAAGATCACCCCTATTATAAGAGAATCCGGGCGAAAGCGTATGTGAATGACCTCCGGAATGAGTTCGAATTCAGGTCCGAAGTAACCCGCAGGGCCTGGATTGAATTCAAAAAAGAAGGCATCAAGCCCCCGAGATACAGGATCCCGGTAGGTGAACCGGTCGATTCTGTTTCCCGCTCATAAACCCGGCAGGGGAAGATCGGGATTGAGCAGGATATCGTTCGGAAGGCCGGAAAGAGCGACGGCGGCAAGGGCACCAATCACACCTCTTCTCCCGTGGAGGGAAATTCCGGACTGCTCCGCAACCTCTTTTGCACTCTCAAGGCTCACCCCCCCGAGCCGTGCCCGGCTCCCATAATCCCGCAGGCCTTCCGGAATCCGGAACCCTTTTTTCACTGCCATTCCCCATTCGGCAGAGAGGGCTTCATCTCCAATAAACAGCAATGCCTTATCCAGTACTTTTTCAAAAAGTTCGGGCTCAACCGCCAGTTCGATATAGCTGCAGGAATTCCCTGCAGTCTTCTCTTTAATACCAGGGTATAACATTGCCACGTAATGCCCTATCGGAAAGACCCCTTTCATGGTACAGAGATACTGGAGAAGGGCCAGTGAAAGGGCAAATGTAGCGCCCCCTTCACTGCTGTCGGTATCGTCGAGTCCAATAACGACGTAGGTAAGAGCCCGGCTACGGATTTTCCCTTCAACGATATCCCCGTTTCGTGAAACGATTACTTCCCGTACTCCTTCTGCATGGGACATCATGTCGGTGAGTGAATAAGCAGGGCCTCCGATGCAACGGATGTGCTGGATAATATCTTCCCCGTCGCGTTCCACGCCTGCAACGCCTACAGCAGGGGCAGGGTGAAGACCTATCGCCATCTCTTTCAAACCGATCCGGGCACATTCCCGAAGGAGGTTGCCGTCTCTTCGGACATTGATGAGCACCCCGCCGGCAAGCGTATGGTGATGGCCACAGAAAGCCGCACATGCGCCACTCAGACACTCGTGATATATCTCGACCCTGTCACCGTCGATGGTAGTGAATATTTTGCGGCAGGCACTGGAAGGCATTGCACTAATGGCCGCATATTTTGCCGGAATTCGCCCTTGTTTTCGTTCTTTTAAGATTACACAACCCTCGTCTACCAGGCGGTTTATCCAGTCCTGAGCGGTGCTGCGTGGCACAGCCGCGCCTTCCTGAATATTAGTTACAGAAAAATAGCCCTTTTCCATTGTACATGCACGCATCAGCTGGAGGTATTCCCTCCTTCGCTTAATGACGCCCTGCATGACTATCCCTGATGAATATAAGGTCACCGATAATCGCGCTTGCAGTTTCCACCGATCCTGCACCTTTGCCAATCAGCGTGATTTCACCAGCCATATCAGTCTTAATACTGATCGCGTTGAGGCTCCCTTCCACCACCAGGGGATGAGTCCAGGGGAGAATTCGAGGAGCCACCCGCAGAATCCTCTTTTGCGGAACTGCTTCTGCAACAAGCCTGATTGTGCAGTTTTGTTCCTCGGCCAGCCGCAGGGCGTCGGTAGTAAGGCTGTCAATACCGGTGATGTCAACATCCTCAAGAACCGTATTCCCTCCCCATATGGCATTGGAGAGTATCACCAGCTTGATAGCGGTATCAATCCCCTTCACGTCATACGTGGGATCTGCCTCTGCATACCCCATTTCACGGGCCTCCATGAGCGCCTGTTCATACGTGAGTCCTTCAGCCGCCATCCTGGTGAGAATATAATTGCAGGTCCCGTTCAATATCCCCAGTATAGCCAGAATTCGGTTCCCGGCAAGGCCATGCTTCAGCGCGTGCATCACAGGGATGGCGCCACCCACCGTAGCCTCATAGCGGACCTGCACACCATGTTGATCTGCCAGTGACTGTAACATTGAATATTCTCTGGCGATAGGTCCTTTATTGGAAGTCACCACATGTTTTCCCCTTTCGAGAGCTGCCTTTATAAAAGACAATGCAGGCTCGCCAGTCATGGCATTCGTGGGGGTTACCTCCACCAGCGCATCATAATCGCCATGCAGGATGATATCCATCGCCGAAAGAGACTTGTCCCCGCAGAATCCGTGCTCCCGCTTTGCCTCCAGGACTTCCTCAATGTGGATCCCGTCTTTATCCATAAGTGCACTTTTTGAATCTGCAATCCCAGTTACCACAAGACCCAGATTCTTCTGGTCCACCATCTCCAGAAGCCCTCTTCCCACGGCCCCCATGCCAAGAATTGCGATCTTCATTGGATCTCCCCCAGCGGTTCAATAATGAGCAGTTTTTTTTCCCTGGCAACACTTCTCAAAATATCCATGGCCTGGTCCATGTTTTCCCGATTAACCGCCCTGATTACGATACGGGCTGAAGATGGCTCATTTATGGCAGGCATTACCAGATTCAGTTCTGTCACTTCCGCATACCCGGTACAGTCAATCCGGTCTACTGTATCTCCAAGATCCGTATGCATGATATGCCCGATAATAATTACAGTCTGGGTGTAGAGAAGGCGTTCCTTTCCTATTCTCACCACGTTTACACCCTGGCTCTTGATCTGCTCGATCAGTGTATTAAGTCGTGATTCCTGAATCTTAAGCACGATCTGCACTCCCAGAACATCGCCTACTGACTTCTCGTCCCTCTGGTGGATAACCGCAATAATATTCCCGCCTATTTCAGAGATAGGCTTTAATGCCGCCACCAGTTGCCCCGGAGCATCTTTCATCTCCAGTTTCATGGATACCTGCAAAGAACCACCTTACTAAATAACTTTAGAACCACCGCAAGATAAGCCTTTTACCCTGTAATCATGGGGATGTATCTACTTTGCATACTTATGACAGGGGAGCTTTTGATTTATTGGAGCAATGAGCGTAAATGAACTATACAATGAACATGAGCCAGAGGACTCCCAAACCTACGGCTACTGTGACGAAGAGGACAAATAAGCCCAGCTTCATGAAATCAAAAAAGCTGATATTGATCCCTTCGCGCTCCGCTATTCCCAGCACAACCACATGCGTAGATGCCGCTATGGCCGTCCCATTCCCGCCCAGGCAGGCCCCTACTGAGAGAGCCCACCAGAGGGGGTAAACATCCATGGACATGCCAAGGTCTATGATGAGAGGTATCATGGCTGCGGTGAGGGGTATGTTATCAACAATTGCTGAAGCTATGGCTGAAAACCATACCACAATTATCATCGCCTCCCCGGTATTGTCTACTGTGCCTACCAAAACAGAGGCAATGTCTGCGATAACTCCCGTCTCCACCAGTGCACCCACGACGATGAAGAGACCCGCATAGAAATCTGGTTATGCGTTCATATTATAATTAAAAATAATTTTGTGTGACCAGGCCCTTATTCACTCCATGCCATCAGGCGGCCTGATTTTCGAGTGATTGTCCCCCTCCCCTTCATTTTCCGATGCCGTAATACTTCTTTACGAACTCCCGGATCTTTTCCGATTCAATCCAGCCACGGTCCAACTGGCTGATGGTCCTGTCAATTTCCAGGGCCTGGTTGTGTATCTTTTCAGAGATCAATCCTCCCTCCAGATCCGCCAGGCCCACTATCACCTGCATAGGATTCCGTATATGATCGCCGAGGATTGCAAACTGCTCGATGTTTTTCTCTATCTGCTCGTATGCAATACGCTTTTCCTCTTCGATCTGCTTCTGTTTTGTGATATTGCGCATAATTGTTACTGCTTTGACAACTACACCATCTTCGAATACCGGTATTTTTCGGGTTTCCAGGATATAACGGTTTTTCCCGGCCTGCATTTCTTCAGTAGAGATAACCATTTTTCCTGTGGAAAAAACCTTGTGGAAATCCTCAAATAACCCCTCTTTCAGACTCGGAAGCACTTCATCCACGGTCTTTCCAATCACGGCGCCGTTTACTCCTGCTTCTTCCAGCAATTGCCTGAAAATTGGATTAATAAGGAAAAGCCGCAGTTTGCTGTCCACCAGGTAAATCCCGTCGCTCAGGGCATCAATAGTGGTTCTGTACTGGTACTTGGATGCTTTAAGGGCTTCTTCCGCCTGCTTCCATTCAGTGATATCGGTCAGTACTGCCAGGATTGCCGAATGATCATGATACTTGAGCAAAGTGGTATTAATAATCGTTATCCTTGGAGGTTTGCCGGGAACCCTGATTTCAATCTCATACGGATCAACGGATTCGCCATTCATAGTTCTTCTTATATTTCTCTTCACCAGGGCCTGACACTCAGGGGCTATGAAGTCAAAAATCGATGTATCGGCAAGTTCCTCCTGGTTCAGCCCTATTGCCCGGGCTGCAGCAGGATTCGCGAATAGTATCCGATCATGTGAAAAAACCATAACATAGTCGGGGATGTTCTGCACCAGACTCTTATATCGGGTCTCGCTTTCACCAAGGGCGCGGGTGGAGTGTTTTTCTTCGGTGATGTCAGTAAGAACAGCTTCAATATACCCCTTATCAGGGAAGATCCTGCTCCAGAACCTTATCCAGATGGTGTTCCCATCCTTTTTCTTAAATGAGGCCTCAAAATTTGAGACCGAATCCTGTTTTAACAGCTGAGAGACCAGGTATTCATAGACACCTTCATTCACCACGTTTTGAGTGACCACAAAAGATTCTATAAAATCTTTGGATTCATCATATCCGAACATTCTGGCCATATGGTCATTTGCTTCCAGCACTTTCCCGTCAATTATCCGGAACCGGACAAGCCCGGCCTGCGCATTATTATAAAGTCCCTGGTACCGCTCTTTACTCTCAACGAGCGCCTCCTCTGCTTGCTTTCTCTGAGTGATGTCAGTGATGGTAAAGACCATCATACGATCAGGGAGTCGCCCGGCCGAGATGAGTACCATGATTTCTTTTCCATCCTTACATTGAAGTGTAGATTCAAAATCGGATAATGAAACCTCTCTCGCTATTTTATTTGTAAATAATTCCTTTTCATCCTTATCGGGCCAGATATCAAAGAGTGGGCGGCCAATCAGTTCCTTCGGTCTGTATCCGAGCAGATCTGCACCACGTTCATTCACCTCCTCGATCATCATGTCCGAAGGATTGTAATGTACCAGGAAAACGCCGGCTTCTGAATAATCAAATATTCCGTGATAGCGGTCTTCCTTTTCCTTAAGATTGTTGGAAAGCGACGCCACAATAACACCGATGGCCACAAGCACATAGAACCTGGCTGTGGCAGAGGTTATACTGTTGATGTCGGGATATGTCATGAGGTAGACCATGGCAAGATAGGTCATGCCCACAATAACAGAGAATAAGATGCCCCTCCTGGGAAACCAGTACCCTGCTATCACAATCGGCAGATAAAATAGATGCGGGGTGACAACAGAGATCCCCCTGATAAGTCCGATAAAATTCAATACAAAGGCAAAAATGGTTGTGACGGCAAGGATTCCCACCCACACATCTCTTTCGCCTAATATAGCCGGAATATCTATTCTTCTCCAATTCACTTCCTTCACCGAGATCCCCCACAGGTGGCCGGCGCTGAACAGAATATGTATATCACCGTATTGTCCCTCAACGTGGCTTGCCTTCCGGCAGATTCCCCTCTCTCACTCGCACCAGCAAAGATATACGATACGTAGACTCTATTCCTAATAAATAGTTCCTTAATCGCTTTTATGTCCGATTTCATCCCGCACCCCCGCAGAGACTGCATTTCGAACCGTGGTGGGTTGCTCCTGGTTTTGAATCATATACTTTGACACAAAATAACGAAATGACCTGTTCTTTTCTTTCGCAATGTTGATGGAGAAAACATCCAGTATATCGATCAAATATGCTACCCGGGAAGTGTAATGACGTGGTATCTTTCGATTAAAATCTTCCTTAGTAGTCCGGTCAGTGTTGCGGGGCGGTCGTATTCCCAGTTTTCTTGCCGATCGGTCATCCACCCCCGCAAGGTACCAGCTCTCGATTTCTTCTATTATGACCACGATATCGGCTTCATCAACATTGCAGAAACGATTCCTGATCGCCTTTTTCTTGGCCTTCACTCCCGGTTCCTGGTCAATATCTGCAACAAGAATGAAATCGTGCCCCATGGAGCTTATTCCCTTAATAAACCTGCATACACGGACACTCTTCATGCAGGCATACATGATAAGTTCAATTGACTGATATCGTGATTCCAGGAGGGGACGAACGATTCTTTTAAAGAATCGCTCGTCGTCATTTCCCTCGATGAAAATGAAAAGGCGTCGATCCATCATTCTATTCCCAGCAGGTTCTGGATAAAAAGTTCTTCAATGCCAATTTCGCTTTCTAAAAAGTCCCGGATCTCTTTCTTGCTCGCCGGCCTTGAAAGCCTGGAAAAACCCTGACTATCGCGCGATATTAGGAGAACATCCTCAATATCTACATTTTTTACCATTTCAGGATTGTGTGTTGTAACGATTATCTGCTTCCTGCGGGCAGCGTCTTTGAGCATCTCCACAAGTTTGGAGATGAGGTAGGGATGAATATTTCTCTCCGGTTCTTCGATGATTGTTACCGGGCGGTTTTCAAAATACAGGGCTACGATCAGGGCACAGATATTGAGAGTACCATCTGAAATGACAGATGCCGGAAGGTATTTATTTTTACTATAAATTTCTTTCATTTTTAAAAATAAAGACATATCCATGAATTTTTCAACAGCAATATCATCCACAAATGGCAGCATGTCCCTGATAAGACTGGAGAATTCATGCTTCTTTTCCGGGTCATCAATTATCCTCTTGATCGCGATTGCCAGATTGCTCCCGTCCTTTTCAAGTTCGGTTTTGGCCATAATGGGAACTGCCTTTTTTAAGAGCATTGGGTCAAAATCAAAGACCTTCATTCCGCGGAATATCCATTCCAGGGGAGGTATACCCGGAGCTGGGAGGGGAAGATTCATGATGAGCCCTGCCGGCGGCAGATCCTTTTTCTGGAAGAAATGAGGAAAGAGATCGGCGTCGGCAAGCTCCAGCCCTTCCGGCGGATGGATAAAGTAATGAATAGCGTGATCCACCAGGGTAAGGCAGACTGTACCCGCTCCAATATCCTTTGCTCCCTCTTCCCCGGCAATGAGGAAATTACCGGATATAACCAGAAGGTCACGGGTAATCTCATAATTCTCCCCTGTGTCCATAAACTTCAATTCAAATTCATAAAGGATCTCGAATGGTTCAAAAGAGACGGGAATCCTGTCCTTCAACCCAATCACATCCTCGTTCCTCTCCTCAAGAAGATAAATGATCCTGAAGGTAAACGGTTCTTCCGGACCGATGATAGTATTTCGTAAATACTCAACGCCACCCTGGAGCGATATTGCGTTATTCAGGCCATACTTGGCTATATCTCGGATGAATTTGAATATTTGAATGAAATTGGATTTTCCGGAGGCATTGGACCCGATCACGATATTGAAGTTATCCGGCTGTATCGCCAGTTGCTGGAAACTTTTGAAATTGGATACGGCAATCTCCCTGATAGGCATGAGTTAGGATTCTCTGTCCTGTAAAAAATATCTTTGTTGTGGTAATGTATCGTACCCGCCCAATCACACTCATCTTTCCCCTTGCTGCCTTACAATAATCCGGAAATACGCCCCTATTATTACCGCAAAAACAGCAATAAGTCCCGAGAGAGGAATGGATGGACCTATTCGCTGTCCTTCCAGCCTTTTTTCTGTAAGTTCACGAAATTTGAGGGCTTCTTCAAGATTTGGTTGTATAGCCAGGGCCCTGTCCAGTGATTCCTGTGCTTCCTCATACTTTCCCAAATAATAGAGTGCCACTCCCTTTTTACTCCAGGCGTAGGAATTCCGGGGATTCAGCCTGGTGACCTGATCAAATGCCTGATATGCAGCCTTTTCATCTCCCATGGCCTGGAATGTAAGTCCCTTGTTATAGTATGCATCGGCCGAACCGGGATTAAGTTCCAGAACACGGTCATACGCATCCAGAGCTTCCCTGTGACTGCCCAGTGCCATCAATGCATTCCCCAGGCCGAGCCATGCATCAGGGTGCCCTGGATCGAGTTGCGCTGCCTTTTCATAGACCTCGCGGGCATTACGATACTCCCCCAACATGTAATACGAATTTCCTGCCTTTATCCAGGCGATAGAATAAGTGGGATCAAGTTCCGTAGCTTTGAGATACGCGACAAGAGCATCCCCGTATTGTTCCTGGCTGTAGAGAGAATTTCCGTTCCTGATCGACTCAAGCGCTGCATCTGATGTGGCATCACCTGTTGCAAGGGGAATCAGGAACAGGGTCAGAGCCAGCACCGCGGCAACAAAGACAGGTTTGGTCTGTCTCATCAGGAAAAGCTCATGGCTCCAGGCCAGATAAGGATAACGAAAATGCTCCTGAATTGAATGCTGCCACAAAACATCATCGAAGGGAAATACCCGACCGAAAATGAGTTGATGGTCCAGAGTATATTTGCATACCAGGAATGGATTCACAGGCACCAGTCATCGAGGCACGAGAACTCACCAAAACATTCGGAACATTTACTGCAGTGGACAGGGTGAATTTTTCCGTATATCCGGGTGAGGTCTTCGGGTTTCTGGGGCCCAACGGGGCGGGCAAGACCACCACGATGAAGATGATCCAGTGCGTATCTCCGAAATCCGGGGGAAAAATCACCGTATTTGGCCTGGAGGCGGGGATATACCAGAGAGAGATAAAACGGTATCTGGGGGTGGTCCCCCAGGAGACGAACCTGGACCTTGAATTTACCTGCTATGAAAATCTCCTGATATATTCAAGGTATTTTGGCATACCGCATGAAGACGCAGTCCCTCGAGTCGATGCTCTCCTCAAATTCGTGCAACTTGAAGAGAAGCGTGATGTACTGATTGACAAACTTTCGGGAGGAATGAAAAGAAGGCTGGTCCTGGCCCGGGCACTCATCAACAACCCCAGTCTTCTGATCCTGGATGAGCCTACAATCGGCCTCGATCCACAGGCCCGCCATCTGATATGGGAAAAGCTCAAAATCCTGCAGGCTCGTGGCAACACCATCGTGCTTACCACCCATTACCTGGAAGAGGCGGAAAGACTCTGCAACCGCCTTGTAATCATGGATAGCGGGAAGATCCTTGTGGAGGGATCGCCATCTGCACTTGTTTCCAAATATGTCACCAGCGACATTGTGGAAACAGAGAATTCCCCGGAGGTCATCGGCTGCCTTGATGAAATTGGTGCAATGTACGAAGTATTTGGAGATATGGTGCAGGTTTTCACTGAGAATCCACGGGAAGTGGCGAAAAAATTGTTTGATTCCTGCAATCCGGGCAGGGTTTTCGCCCGGAGAGGATCACTGGAGGATGTGTTTCTCAAACTTACCGGGAGGGCATTGAAGGACTGATGGCTGGCTCCGAAATTGTTCCGAATATCACTGTATCTGCCTGGAAAGTCTGGCGCAGAAACTGGGATGTCTTTTTCAAGACGTATAAGGTCAATTTTATTCCCCCGCTGGTGGAACCCGTACTATACCTCCTGGCTATCGGTTTCGGATTAGGCATGTTCGTGGGTGAGATTGACGGGATTCCATATGTGAAATATATCGCTCCCGCACTTCTGGCCATATCAATCATGAACTCCGCATTCTTCGAATGTACCTATTCTTCCTATGTGAGGATGTATTACCAGAAGACATTCGATGCCATGATCGCAACTCCCCTGGCTCTTGACGAAGTAATTGCAGGCGAACTGCTTTGGGGGGCAACCAGGAGCCTCATATATTCTACCGTCATGCTTGGAGTGCTGATTGCGTTCGGTGTTGTCGATCTTCCTTCATCCCTCCTCATCCTGCCATTTTCCTTTTTGGCAGGGCTCCTTTTTGCCAGCATAGGTATGTGTTTCACCGCCATCACACCTGGCATTGATGCGTTAAACTATCCCTCATTTCTCTTTATTACCCCTATGTTCCTCTTTTCAGGGACCTTCTTTCCCCTCGATGTCCTCCCCGAAGCTCTCCAGATATTTGCCCGAGGGTTTCTTCCACTCACCCAGGTGGTCACGGTGACCCGTTCCCTCACACTGTCCACCCTCTCCCCGTATTTTTTTTACAGCCTCATCTGGATCGGAATAGTAACCGTGATTTTCTTTTTCCTGTCTGTATTCCTGATGAAAAGGCGACTGATTGTCTGAACGGATGTTCAATATTTATTTATACCACGACTGCATGTTGTACCGGTCATTGGAAGTGAAGTAATGTCGATCTATACATGCTGCCAGAAAAATGTGCTCAGTGTAAAACCTGATGCAACAGTGCGTTTTGTTGCGGAACTTATGAATGAAAAGAATATCGGGTGCGTAGTTATCACCGATAATCATAAACCCGTGGGAATAGTGACTGATCGTGATATGGCCCTGCGAGGCCCGCTTCTCTGTGATGTTTCAGAAACGGATCTCATAGAGTCGATCATGACAAAGGATGTGAAAGTTGTAAGGAAAGACACCGGGATATTTGAGGGGATCCAGGAGATGAAATCTGCAGGTGTCAGGAGAATGCCGGTAGTCGATGCAAGCGGGAGGCTTGTGGGACTTATTACTCTCGATGACCTGATCAGGCTCCTTTCAAGGGAAATGTCAGATATATCCCGTATAATCGGAAAAGAAAGCAGCCCGCAACTATAATCGGATAAATTGTCCGAATATTCCCGATTATTTAAACAATCCCCCCTTTTCCTCTGCTGCATACAGAATTGAGAATTCGCTGACAGAGGGGACTTTTAACCAGAGGAATACCCCGTTGATTCTCCTGTAAATTTGAGTCTGCGAAAGAAATTGGATCTGTGACATTCCCCTGATGTGGATTTATCGCACTAATGCCTGTTATGTATCGGTGGGCGTGATATCCAGGGGTGTATCGGTGCGCTGCACCACTTCAAGGGATCGAAGGCGATTCATGGCTCCTGCCATATCCAGGGGACGGAATTGGGCATAATCACGCGATCCCATACGTCCCAGGATATCCAGACCCTGGTCTGAAATATCACTGCATACACAGGAAATTGCTTCGGAAATAGTCGTTTTCCCGTTTAAATAACGCGTGGCATAATAGATTGCTTCGCCGATTGCCGCTGTCTGGCTCTCATCAACCAGTTGCTCCATCGCGGAAAGATCAATTGTATGGACGCCAAATGAGATGGAAAATAACCCTTTCTTTGAGATTTTCGCATCATGCCTGCCTTTTCTCGGGCTGATGCTTCCGGCAAGAGGAATCCGGTTGCGGAACGGTCCGAACTGCGGACTTCCTTCGCGTGCCCTCTCTGCACCATATATTCCGGCGATTTCCCGGGCTTTTTCTGTACAGTCATGCGGGTTGTACTCTTCCATGCAGATGACAGTATGAGCTATATCGAAATAATCCCCCGAACCGCCGATCACAAGGATTGTGGATACCCCAAGTTCGGAAAAAATCTGTGCGGCACGGTCAATGAATGGAGTAATGGGCTCCTTTTCTTTTGCTACCAGTTCCTGCATCCGGTGATCCCTGATCATAAAGTTCGTCGCAGATGTATCCTCATCTATAAGAAGGACGTCCGCGCCCATTTCCAGTGATTCCATGATGTTCGCCGCCTGCGATGTGCTCCCACTGGCATCATCCGTACAAAACTGCCTGGTCTCCCGACCGAACGGCAGGTTTGAAATAAATGGCGATATATCCACTTTCTCCACTCTCCGTCCGTCTTCTGCCCTTATTTTTGCAGCATTGGGGCTGCTGACCACAAATTCCCGGCCATCTCCGGGTATATGATTATATATGCCGCGTTCCAGGGCGTTGAGCAGCGTTGATTTTCCATGAAACCCTCCGCCAACTATCAGTGTAATGCCCCTGCGAATTCCCATCCCGGTAATCTCCCCCCTGTTGGGGAGATGAAATGAAACACGGAGAGATGGAGGCGATTGGAATGTCACAACATTGCTTCCCTGCATCGGCCGGTTATCCACCCCGCTTGCCCGTGGCAGGATGGATTCGTCGGCCACGAAGGCAATGAGCCCCTGTTCCGGGAGGGATCGCCTCAGATACTCTGCATCCTCGTTCACCTGAATGTGGTTAAAAAGCCGTTTTGAGTCAGGATTCGAATAAATTAGCGATTTTTTTACAATGGCTGGGACCTCGTCGAACATCATCTCCCTGGCAGCCCGGGCTGCAATCCTCCTCCCCATAGCCGGGAGGCCCATTGCAAACCTGGCTTCGAGCATCCCGTTTTTCATCACCACGGCCGTGCGGGCCAGGATTTCCTGCCCTGGAGTATCTATGTATATCATCCCGCTTCGGCCGGTTCCCCGCCTCTTTTTGACGATTTCATGGAGAGATTGATGAAAAATGCGGATTAAAAAATCACAAAGACCCACATTCCTGGCTGGTGTTGAGTAGGCCTCCTTAGGAATTTTCGTTTCCGGCAAGGGTACGGCAACCCGCACCCTGCTGGGGGGAGCGAACGGATCGGCCTGTACATGATCGATGAGAAAACTGTAATTATCAAACGCGTATTCTCCCACCAAATCCCTGTAGGCTTTATATCCCTTCCCATCAATCCTTCGCAGGATTCCATCAAGATTTTCCGCAGTCTGCCCTGATCTCTCCCGAATAGGACCACCCTGCCAACTGGTAAGACGCGACATCAGATAACAGCATTGGATTCTTCTCTTATCCTTACGCGCGGGAAACAATGGTGTATTATGGAATCAGGCATCAATATGGAATAGAGAACTCAATGAGCGACCCATTTCACGGGTGGATGGATCATCCCGCTGATGAAGGCGATATCAGGAAAATTGTGCTTGGCTATGCACTTCTGGCACCCAGCCCCCATAATATCCAGCCATGTGTGGTAGAATTTGTCGGGCCGGGGCGTATACACCTGTATATCGACACCGCCCGGTTGCTTCCGGCATGTGACCCGGATTACCGGATGATCTACATCTCGCACGGCGCCTTTATCGAGAACCTCGATATTGCCGCACGAAATTTTGGTTATAAAACCGATATCTATCTTTTTCCGGGAGGCTGGCCAGGCAGGGATCTCGTAGTCGATACGCCCGTTGCCGCAATTGACCTGATTGAGGATCCCGATTCAATAAAAGATCCACTTTTTAATAGTATTCCTGAGCGGGAATCCAATAAACGCCCGTTTAAAAGAGCCCATCTCTCAATGGAACAGATAACCGCGCTCTCTGATGCTTATGACAGCAGTTATATTCCCATCAGTCTTGCCAGTGATCCGGACATGTGCCGGATGATAGCAGGGTATATTGTACAGGCCTTTGAAATTGATATTTACGGGAAGGAAAGACTGGCAGAGATACTTCACAACTTCAGGTTCAGTAAACAGGAGCTGGAAAAACACAGAGACGGATCAGGAATCGCCCAGTCGGGTATAACCGGAATTGGCCGGATCCTCTATAAATGTCTCTTTCCCTCCCGTGAAAAAGCTGCATCCCGTGGAAATGGTTTCGCAACTGATGCAGTGAAACGTACGAGAAAACAGGCATTTTCAGCGTCTTGCTTTGGCTGGATTTCCACAAAAGGGAATACACGACTCGATCAGGTGAAGGCAGGCAGAAGCTATGAACGGGTGTGCCTTAAGGTATCCGAACTGGGGCTTGCCATCCAGCCCTTCAGCCAGATACTTGCGCAATACCCGGAAATGAAAGATTTGAACGATGATTTCCGTGAATTTCTGGGAATTTCGGAGACCCATACCCTCCAGATGCTATTCAGAATAGGATTTGCGCATCCGGTTCCCCATTCGCCCAGGCGTCCACTCGGGGATTTCATCAGGCAGAAAACCTGAAAAAATTGCATTCAAAACAGAAAAATCTGCATACCGGCCGCAATGAGGAATACTGCCAGTCCTGCCATGGCCAGGGGGAATGTATACTTCCTGACCACAACCCCAATCCCATCCCCCGTAGTGCGCTGAATCAGCCAGAAATAGGGATCGGTTATGTATGATATTACACATGTGCCGGCCGCAATCATGAGAATAAGGGTTAAGGGATGGAGAATTGTGGAAAGTGCCGTCCCGGAGATTATCTCTCCGGTTAAAACCGCGGTCACCACCCGCGATCCCTGGGCGGTCTGGATGAGTGCTGCAACGATGAACGGGATACATAGTGCAGGGATGACTCCTTCAACACCGGAAAGGACGCCTGCGGCAAACCCCCCCTGAACAATCACATACCCAAGGGCTCCTGCCCCGCAGATATCAAAGATTATTACTCCGGCATGCTTCGCCCCCTGGGACAGCCCTTCCAGGCGTACGCCTTGGGGTGCGAGAATGATAGCGCATGCGGCCCCTGCCAGCATTATGAACTGGATAAGTGCTGCATGCGAGAGTCCTACGAGAAATCCGGCAGGTATTGCCAGGAGAATTGTCAAAACCGGCAGCCATGCCCGTACATGAGATCCTTCTCCTGAATCTATACCATCCGGTTCATCATAACCGGCATCCTGTCCGTTTTCCTGATAAAAAAACCGATAAAAGAGGATTACACCGGCAAGTAGGAGGAGGGAGACGGGTATTGCAAGGGCATCGTAATACAAGGGGGATATTCCGGAAGAGAATAATGAGACAAGCGGTAGGGTCACGGGTGTCGGATACAGGAAGGCAAAGGAAAAGAGAGTCCCGAGGGCTGTAATATAGATAAGATTTTTCCGGGCCCCTTCATCCTTCCGGAAATGGGAAGCAAGAGGTGCCAGCATAACAAAGGCAGTGATGCAGCAGGTGACCGGGACTGCCAGGATATATCCTGAAGCTCCGGCCAGAACAGGAGGATTTCTTGTAAATCTCCTTATATCCGACACAATTATTTCAATCTGGTTCTGTTTCGCCAGCAGCCGGGCGATTACTGCCCCGGACAGGATTACTATGCCGAATATCCCGAATATCCTGCCAAGGCCTGCAGTGATGGCCAGGATAATGGTATCAGGATCCAATCCCGTCAGGATACCGAAGAGCAACGCTCCCCCAATGAGGGTAAAAAAAGGAGCTATCCTATATTTTAGGCCAAGGACAGTTATCAGGGCCAGGGTAATCACGAAGGCGAGGAGAGGATCCATCAAATATATATCAGTCTTTCATGTAAATATTTCATCGCCTTATTCGAAAATCCCGAAACTCATTGCTGGCGGATCCCCATTCCACCCGGATATCATGTACCCTGATGTAGGCGTCTCCACGTGCTCTGAGCCGTTCGATAAGATCATTTAGGCGTTCTTCTTCTCCTTCCGCAACAACTTCCACTGTCCCGTCCTGATTGTTTTTTACGTATCCGCAAAGGCCCAGGTCTTTTGCCAGGTCTGTGACATAATACCGGTATCCCACACCCTGCACCCTCCCGGTGACAGTAGCTGATATTTTCTTCATCAATCCAGACTGGCACCCCGTTTATTTAAATTCCGCTGTCTGTCCTGGGAAAAGATAGCGATGTCATATTATAATTATCAACAGTGACCAGAGAGGTAATATCACCATCTTCCGGATCCTGGATTGACTATTGAAAGCCTCAATCAACCCTTATCACTCTCGCATCCATTCTCATCACGATAATAATTGCAGCGAATGGATTGGTGAGAGAAAAAGAAGAACATATCCAATGAACTGATGTCAATTAGGAGGACCTGCCTCAGTTATTAATGAAGAGATATAGAGATGTTTTCAGAATTTTATTTTCTTATTCGATTTTAGATTGATAATAATGGAGTTAAGATAAATAAAAAAAAGATAATATTTTCTGGTTATTCCAAAGAGTATGCCCCGCATGAACCTGTTTTCAGTCGTGACATATTCCTTATCCTGTCTCCTGAGAACTGCTGTTCCCTGATCCTGCTTTTAATCTCCTGCATCTTTCCATTTTCAGACATTCCGAATGAGTATTCAGATGAGATCTGATGTGATCCTGGTTCAGATTCCGAATCCGTCCCGAACTGGTACTTCGCGATTACACACTGTCCGGAATTATTGCAGACCTGGTTTTGATCCTGTCCATCCTGAACCGAGTTCTGAAAATTTTGTCCGTTTATTTCAGTTTTTTCAATCCCGTTGCCTGAGCCGCTTCCCTGCATTCCCGCTGCCAGAACTGCCCCGGGAATACAGAGGAGGGCGAAAATGGCACCTAGTGCAATTATTCGTTTCATTTTTATCCACCTCTGATATGCTGCCGGCAGAGGGATTTGAACTCTTGTTTGCTCTGCCGGGCTTACATATCCAGTCAGGTCCTGCATTTAAACCGTTTCTCGCACCAGCCTCTACATGCCAGGGAATTCTACCGCATTCTCTTTTCCAGCCGGAAGAACATGAAAAGCATCACTCCTAAAGCCAGGTTACGTGTTCCGTATCGTCACTGTTAATACCTCCAATCTTTTTCCAACTAAGATTTCGGGAAAAATAACAGGGCGGAGAAAAATGCAATTATTGGCCTGCCCCTCATTGGGGAATGCCTGATCATACCATAAAAATTGAACCCGTCGTTAATGGATCGTTCCCTGAATCGGGCATATGGCTAATGTATCACAGGGCGAGAAGACCTACCAGACAAATACTGATTAAACGGGTCGGCTCTCATAGCAGGATACTTTAATGGCAATGCTGTGCGTATCCTCATCAAAATTGGGATTATAATTGAATGCTGGAGACTGAGATGAAGAAAATATACATTCCCGTGATACTCCTGCTGGTCGTTATAATCTGCGTTGCCATCTTTTTTGCCATAACACAGAATCCGGAAAGTAGCGAGAAAAATCGTTTAAACGACCATACGCTCTTTTCACTTCCGAAACCCGGTTCTGACAGTGACACTTCAATAGAGGAGGGCCTCGCGGGGAGGAGGTCAGTTCGGGGATATGCACTGCGATCGCTTACCCTGACCGAAGTCTCACGGATTCTGTGGGCAGCCCAGGGGATATCAGGTGAGGGAGGGTTGAGGACCGCCCCGTCAGCCGGTGCAATTTACCCCCTGGAGATATACCTTGTTGCCGGAAAGGTAGGGGGGCTTTCTCCGGGGGTATACCATTACATCCCGGAAGGACATTCGCTGGAAATGGAAATTGTTGGAGATATGCGAGAAGATATCTTCTTTTGTGCCCTGAACCAGTCTGCCATAAAAGATGCCCCGGCACTGATCGTAATCACTTCGTTCCCATCGCGGACAACGGGCAAGTACGGGGAGAGAGGGATGCGGTACGTCTATATGGAGGCCGGACATGCCAGCCAGAATGTATATCTCCAGGCATTCTCCCTGCACCTTGGCACGGTCTCAATAGGAGCGTTTCATGACGAATGCATAAGAAATGTCCTAGGCCTCGATCCGAATGAGGAGCCCCTCTATATCATGCCGATAGGTGCCCTTCCCTGACTGCGCCTCACCCCTTACCGATTCAATCGCCTTCGCATCCGGATGGAATACGCAGGAAATAATTATATGCCTGGATCCCAGGCTTTTGGTAAGTTTTTTTTACATTTCAGTTGTTTGAGACAATGAGAAAAATGGCTGTCTGCAGGAATTTCTACGGGACAGGCCTCATTCATATTTGCAATGCAATGAAAGATTGGAATGACCCTCATCGTGAGTCAGGAACCTTATTACCTAAAAGCATCTATAAAGAGAGCATGGAACAGTTGGATATACGCTTTTTCGAAGATTGTCGATTGAATTATCGCCTGTTTTATATAACTTATACAATCGGGCAGGCGTGCGACCATAAAAGTGGAGTGTGATTGGAATATGACCAGGTACCGTTGCAATGTATGTAATGTCTTTGAATATGACCCGAAACACGGGAATTCCCGGACCGGTATCAACCCAGGGACAAAAGTGGAAGATTTTCCTGACGACTGGCGCTGTCCGGTCTGTTTCTCCGATAAAACACATTTAAAAGAGGCCAGGATAAGTCCGAAAGAGGAGAAGACCGTGCACGGGACCATGACCTGCCCAATGTGCGGGGCAGAGGCTGAAGTGACCCTTGTTCATACCGAGAAAAAGGAAATTGACGGATATCTCGGAGAATGGAGGAGGGAGAAGGATGACCTGGAAGAATATATGCATGATATCCATCTCATTTCCTCCATGGGAGAGTCCCTGATTGAACCGATGCGAACAACCAAACAGGTCATATCCTGGGACGATATCCTGATTAAGGCGGCCCAAATCGCAAAAATCCCATTGAATGCAGATGAGGAAGTCGTGACAAAAACAATAATTGGGCCCGGGGCAAGGCACCCGCTGGTCCTTGAAACTCCTATTTTCGTCACACATATGTCTTTTGGGGCACTCTCACGCGAAGTGAAAATTGCACTTGCCAGGGGCAGTGCCGCAGCAAAGACTGCCATGTGTTCCGGTGAGGGGGGCATTCTGGAGGAGGAACGGGCTGAGGCATATAAATACATCTTCGAGTACGTGCCGAACAGGTATAGCGTCACTGACGAAAATCTTGCATCGGTAGATGCTATTGAAATAAAGTTGGGCCAGTCGGCTGTTCCCGGCCTGGGAGCACATCTCCCTGCAGAGAAGGTAACCCCGGAGATCGCCCTAATCCGCGGGTATCCGCAGGGAACAGATATTGTGAGTCCCGCAAGCTTTGACGATATCAGAACACGAGAGGATTTGCGGGAAAAGGTACGCTGGCTTCGGAAAAAATCAGGAGGAAAACCAATTGGAATCAAGATTGCGGCAGGCAATATTGAAGAAGACCTGGAAGAGATTATCTATGCAGAACCTGATTTCATTACCATCGACGGTCGCCCCGGGGCCACGGCCGCTGCTCCCAAATATATCAAGGATTCCACATCCATTCCCACCATTTACGCCCTTCACCGGGCAAGAACGTATCTTGATGCACACAGCAACAGCGACATCTCCCTTGTAATTACAGGAGGACTGCGTATTTCACCTGATTTCGCAAAAGCCATGGCCATGGGTGCGGATGCAGTTGCCATCGGCACTGCGGCACTTATGGCATCTGCCTGCCAGCAGTATCGGCTGTGCAGCACCGGTAAATGCCCGGTTGGCGTGACCACCCAGGACCCAGACCTGCGAAAACGCTTATCTATCGATATCTCTGCCCGCAAGCTGGAACTCTTTTTGCAGGTCTGCACCGAAGAGCTGAAAGACTTTGCCCGTTCCACTGGAAATTCCGATGTACATGCCATGGGTATCCGCGATCTCTGTACAACAAGTTCCGAGATTTCGGGGCATACAAAAATACCTCATGTGTAACCGGGTCAGGATGAATTGTGATAGTCCGGATCTCCAGGCACTCCTGGAGATTGGACATATCATTTTGTTAAAAATTCTCATGCAGCGGTGATCAACGGGAGAAGGATTCCAGATTCACTTGCCTGATTTTTCCAGAAACGATGCATATGTTTCTTTTTTCAATGCTTTGCATATTTCAAAACCAGTCTGTCTCCGGATCCATGGCATAAAATTGATACACATCTCCGGTTTTCTTTCATGAATCGCACAGATATATTTTCTTTTTTTTATCCGCCGCAAGAAGGGGCATACAGGGAGATAGCCTCCTGATTCGGGATCCCTCATCTCAATAGAGATAATATCACCAAGATCATGCGATTTTAATTCTGCACAATTTACCCGGCTGCCGTCACTTCTCCATCCTGTAAAAAATCTGAGAATATCAACCCGTCCATTTTCAATCCAGTGATACAGGTTCATTGGGGTAGGAGAAATATTGTCTCCGAAGATCTTGCAGCAGAGCCCACACTGTTCGCATTGCTCGTCATTGATGTCTGTTTCAGGTATAGCCTGCATCTGGACATACTCCCGGGATGTATTGGATTATATGTTGGTTTGTGCTGGTATGGATAGATATCGGATCCCATACTTCCCCAAATTGAATATATACGCCGTAAATCCTGCTGTTCGGATGAAGTAAGTCTCCAATGGGATTCATCGTTGTTTCCGAATGATCTTTCCTCTTTTCATATATTCATAAAAAACAAAATTCTTAAATTTTTATTCAGATTTGAAATCTGGATATATTGAAAAATTTCCTAGTTTTTTTCATCCTCGAATTTGACATACCAGTGCGTTCCGTCACAGAAAGGCTTGTTTGAGGATTTTCCGCACCGGCAAAGACAGTAATGATCCGAAGTCTCCGGTTTGTTTCCATCAGGATCATGCAATTGAATATTTCCCGCCACATGGTATGACCTGTTCGGTCCTATGAAGATCTCAGGCTCATGACCCCATTCTTTTCGGAGTTTTCCTTCACTTGTAAAGCTGAGTGCACCTGAAGGGCACATCCGGATAATTCTTGCAGTATATTCGGGATTATCGCCATCCGGATCGATCCATGGTTCGGCATCCCTCCTGAATACCTTTGGCACGTTACCTGTACAGTGCCCGATATGCGAACATACCCCCCGATTGTCGTGAATGGTGATTTGCTTACCATCATAAGTGTCCAGGCGATCAGGCACCCGTCCCTCCCTCTTGTCCCCCTTAAACCCAACGTTCAGGTGTGTGCCATCGCAAAAAGGCATGCTTGATGATTTTCCGCACCGGCAAAGGGCCATGTATGGTTGCGTCTCGATAAATACTCCCTTTGAATTTCGGAAATTCTTCAGCAGGTGAACAAGGTATGGACCATCTTTTTGCACCTCGATTGTCGGCTTTTTCTCATTTTCGGCGTTTGGTCCTTCTGGTTCCATACCTGTCCCTGGATTGTGATAATTGATAAAGTTCATGGGGGATGGAAACGACAGATCACAACTCCCGGTATTCCCTAAGTAGAAAGGCGAATTCCTTTTATATTACGCCAATCACTCTTTCATTAAGCCGATATTCGACATATGAGGAATTTCATGACAGGGGAGAAATCGAGAGAGAAACGTGCAATATGTGGTATCTGTTCGGCTGGATGCGGCGTAATTGTAACTTATGATGAGGCAGGAAAAATTGCCGGTGTGCGGGCCGATGAAGATTCAGAACTGGGTGTCATCTGTAAACTCGGTGAGCATTCTGCCGAGATTGTGTACTCCCGGGATCGAATCCTCCATCCACTCAAACGTGTGGGCAAAAAGGGCACCTATCAATTTGAGCGGATTAGCTGGGATGAGGCATATGAGATAATTGTCGATAAAATAAATGCAATTCGAGAAGAATCCGGCCCCGAAGCCCTTGCAATTTATACCGGATCCGGCAGCTTCGAGCTATCCTTTTGTGATGTGTATCAACCAAAGGACGTGGCAGTTTCTTCGGCATCAAGTATTCTCTTTCCTCTCGGTTCACCCAACACGATGGGCGTGGGAGCGCTCTGCTATGTGTCATTTGCCATGATCGCCCCCCATGTTACCATGGGAAGAATGCATATCAATACTTACTCGGATTACGAAAATGCCGACCTCATAGTTGTCTGGGGGACAAATCCTGCCACCGACTTTCCCCCCCTCACGCTGAAAAAGATCACAGATGCCAGGGCACGTGGAGCCAGTGTGATCGTCATTGACCCCCGCAGGACAAAGACCGTTGATCTTTGCGATGCTGAATGGGTTCCTATCCGGCCCGGAACGGACGGGGCACTCGCACTTGGTATGTGTAACGTGCTTATCGAGGAAGAGCTCTATGATGAAGAATTTGTTCTTCACTGGACCCACGGATTTCCTGAATTTTCAACCTATGTCCAGCATTACCGTCCTGAAGTGGTCGAACGGATTTGCGGGGTTCCCGCAGAAACCGTTCGGTCTGTTGCACGGAGAATTGCCAAGGCTAATGGAGCTACATGGGCGATGTACACCGGCCTTGAATACAGCAACAGTGGCGTGCAGGCAATCCGTGCCGCTATTACCCTCTGGGCTCTTGCCGGCCAGCTGGATGTTCCCGGCGGCCGGTGCTTTTCCATGAAAGAAAACCACTTCCCTATTAACCGGACAGGGTATCTCCCAAATCCCGATCTTAAAAAAGCAATTGGAACCGACCGCTTCCCTCTTTATACTGCCTACAGAAAAGAGTCGCATGCAATTTCGCTGCCTGAATCTGTCCTGGAGGGTAAACCCTACAGGATCAGGGGACTTATTCTTCAGGCCGGCTCACTCCTGATTTCATGGCCGGAAACATCCATATGGAAAAAAACACTCGAGAATCTGGATTTTCTTGTATGCATTGACCGTCAACTGAACGCTGATGCTGCATATGCAGATATCGTACTTCCAGCCACCACACATTATGAAAAATATTCATATATGACCTATGGGCCCGTCTTTCGAATCAGGGACCGGGTCATACCGCCCCTAGGTGAAGCAAAAGATGATATGCTCATTATGGGGGAACTCGCCAGGCGCCTCGGATATGGCCATCTCTTCCCACAGACCGAAGAGCAGGTACTGAAGCATGTGCTCACCGGTTCGGGATTTTGCCTTGAAGATGTAGTTGCCGAAGGGGGCAGGGTGATCTCGCCTGTAAAAATGATGGAATATAAGAAGTGGGAGAAAGGGCTTCTTCGCCCGGATGGCAAAACCGGTTTCGATACGCCAACAGGCAAATTTGAGATCTGGTCAACCATCCTGGAAGAGTTTGGCTATGATCCGCTTCCCGTATACATGGAACCTTCCGAAAGCCCGATCTCACAACCGGAACTCGCTAAAAAATTTCCCCTTATCTTTAATTCAGGGGCAAGGGTCACCACTGACTTCCATTCCCAGCATCATGGAATTTTAGGATTACTAAAGGAACGTCCCGAGCCGACGGTCACCATCAACACAGAAGATGCTGCTGCAAGGGGGATACGTCACGGGGACCGTGTTGTTGTCAGGACTGCCCGTGGGGAGGTGCCTCTCCGGGCAATAGTGACAGATGATATCGTCGCAGGAGTTATCGAGGCCAATATGGGAGGAGGATGCCACGTCGGACCCCGGGCATGGCGGGAGGGGAATGTGAACCATTGTACCGATTTATCTAATTTTGATCCCATCTCAGGGTTTCCGGTCTATAAGGCTCTCCTCTGCGATGTCATAAAAGATGCAGAATCAGGAGATTCTATCTCCATCGGAACCGGAGAACTGGAAAATGCCCCCAAAAGCCGTGAGAAAGGCCAGGTTGAGGTACCTCCCCGGATTTACTTTGACCATAATGCAACCACACCTATTCACCCGAAGGTTCAGGAAGCGATGTCCCCCTATCTCTCCAGGCGGTTCGGTAATCCTTCAAGTCTTTATCTTGAGGGAAAAGAAGCAAAAAGCGCCATCGATACGGCCCGGCTTTCACTGGCACAACTGTTGAACTGCACGGCACGAAGAATCAAATTCACGGGTTGCTGCACAGAGGCGAATAATACTATAATTAAAGGGCTGGCATTCGCACACTGGGAGGATGGGGAAAAACACATCATTACGTCTGCTGTCGAACATTCGGCAGTGCTGGAGCCCTGCAGGTGGCTTGAGAAGTACGGGTATCGTGTCACTTTCCTTCCTGTGGATGAGACAGGGATGGTGCACCCCGGGGATCTTTTGGCAGCAATTAGTTACGACACGCTGCTTGTCTCCGTCATGATGGCAAATAATGAGACCGGGACAATCATGCCCATCAGGGAGCTTTGTGATATTGCTCACCGTTATGGAGCGCTTTTTCACACCGATGCAACACAGGCAATCGGAAAGATACCCCTTGATGTGCAGGACCTAAATGTGGATTTCCTTTCTCTTTCAGGCCACAAGATCAATGGCCCCAAGGGCGTTGGAGCGTTTTATGCAAAAAAGGGCATTCACTTCGATCCTCTTCTTCACGGCGGTGAACAGGAAGGACATATGCGTGCAGGTACGGAGAACGTCCCTGGAATCGTCGGGCTTGGCAAGGCCGCGGAACTGGCCCGGCAAAATGCGATGCATGCTGAGAGTAGCATTATACTCCGTGATCGCCTTGAACAAGGTATAAAAGATATTGTTCCGGGTGCCCGGTTAAACGGCCATCCAAGTATGAGGTTGCCCAATACCCTGAACATGTTTCTGCCCGGATACAGGGGCGAGTCTCTTGTACTGGCGCTTGATCAGAAGGGTATCGATATATCTGCGGGTTCCGCCTGCCATTCGGGATCTTCCCAGCCTTCACACGTCTTGCGAGCCATGAACCTCCCTGATGAGGAAGTACACTGTTCTATCCGCATCTCCCTCGGCATCAATACTACTGAAGATGAGGTAGATCGATTTCTACACGAGTTCAGAGAGATAATCACCAATCAAAAACCCGTGGTTCAGTTTGTTGTCTGCAGGTAATTATTCAGGATTCATATGAAAGGGGAAAAAACTCTTATAAATCCGCGGTTCTCCATTTGCAACTGTCTTGACAGTTCATTTGAACAGAATATCGCAAAGGACGTTTTTTTGGGCCTGACATCTCCCAGAAAATATATCCCCAGCAAATATTTCTATGACGCTCCCGGTTCCCGCTTGTTTGATGAGATCTGCGCTCTCCCCGAATATTACCTCACCCGGACAGAGATCTCCATTCTTGAAGAGGTGGGCGGCCGCATCCTGGACTCTTATCCATGCATTGACCTTGTTGAAATGGGCTCGGGATCGTGTCGCAAGATTTCCTGCCTTATTGAATCCTCACACCGGCATCAGGGTTCGGGTATCAGGTACATCCCGGTTGATGTCTCTGAATCTGCCCTCCTTGCAGCAGGGGAAGAGATTACCTCGTTTTTTAAGGAGATTCGGGTCCTGGGGTTCGTCGCAGATTTTACCCGGCATCTCCGCCACCTCCCTGATACGAGACAAAAAATAATTATCCTGTTGGGAAGCACTATTGGAAATTTCCCGGTCCCGGAAATGCGGCGATTGTTTGATATGATCGCATTTTCAATGCATTCTGATGATCGGTTCCTGCTTGGCCTGGATATGGTAAAAGATTCGGCGATCATCGAGGCGGCGTACAATGATCCGCAGGGCGTGACCGCTTCATTCAATAAAAACATCCTTCATGTAGTAAATCGGGAACTTTCTGGCGATTTCCAACCCGAGGCGTTTGATCATCTGGCATTTTTTAATCCGGATCTCGAACAGATTGAGATGCATCTTGTGGCACGTCATTCCATGACTGTTACCCTCGGGACGATCCCGCTCACGGTCAAACTCGAGAAAGGCGAGTCGATTTGTACCGAGATATCCCGAAAATTCAGGCGTGATACTATTGAAGACATGACTGCAAAGGCAGGCCTTGCTGTTCATTCATGGTTTACCGATTCACGGGGCTGGTTCTCCCTGGTTGAGCTGGTCAAGGATTGATTATTCATAATCTTCAGGGGCTTTGTGGCCGGAATGAACGGGGAGAGGTCTTTTGGGTCCAGGAATTTATTTTCTGTGTTTCGAATTGTTCAAGAAAAATAAATGAATCTGATTAATCTCTTGTTTATAAACCACGAAGCTGTTTTTCTGATCCCCGTGAGCAATAAAAGGCATGTGACAGGCCCATCATTTCCGTTACCGGGCATGTGGGGCAGATGCATCCCGTTTCGGTGACTGCGCATGCCGATTTCCCTGTCGAACAATAGAGAAGTTCGCCTTTTTCTTTCATGCAACTGTCATACGTGGGGCATTGGGGACAGGTACACTTTGAACGGATCGTCTCTTTCATCTTCTTCTGATCTTCCGGGCTCATCATGCTCATTTTTTTCATTGTCTCTTCGAATTTATCCATACACATTCCTCTTTATCCAAATTATTGAAGAAAGGCGAACAGTATAAATATACTGCTCCCCTTGGATCCGAGTTGACCACGAACAAATGATAGATATTTATTATGGAAATTTTTTTCATTTTCACAGGAAAAGATCGATTTAAGAGAGAATATATGTCAAAATTCTTTTTTTATTCAAATCGTTTCGGATCCGTATCGACATCCAAAACAACCGGCTTTTGAAGTGCCATGGCCTTTACTATGGCTTTTTTCAGCTCATCCGGGCGGGATATCCTGATCCCAATTCCACCACATGCATCGGCATAGGCAGCAAAATCAGGATTGAGAAGATCGGTCCCGAAATTCGGATAATGCTCAGTCAGTTGTTCTACCTGGATCATTCCCAGCTGACGGTTGTTCAGGATGACCACTACCATGGGAAGATCATATTTCACTGCCGTAACAAAATCCGACATGGCCTGTGAAAACCCGCCGTCTCCGGTGATACAGAAAACCTGTCTTTCGGGATAGGCAATTTTGGCAGCGATTGCTGCCGGTAACCCGAAACCCATTGTTGCCAGGTAGCCGGACATGGTAAAACGCTGCCGTTTCATCCTGAAATTACGGCCGAACCACCACTGGTTTTCTCCCACATCGACAGTTATCACCGCATCCCCGGGAATCGTTTCGGAGAGAACTTTCATGATAAATGGCGGCCTTATGGGAACTTTCTCCGCATCCGCTTCCCTGTTAAGTTGTTCTTCCCATTCCCTCTTCATCTGTGCAAGTTTTGGCAATACCTCCCCGGCAGACTTCTTCGCGGCCATTGCAGTGAATCTCGGTATTGTAAGGGCACAATTTCCCCAGAGAGGAATGGTTTTCGGGCCTTTTCCCAGCCTTAAAGGATTTATGTCAACCTGCACTATGGCCTTGTCAGTGGGGATGTTGGTGAACTTGGAAAAGCCTACTCCAAGAGTTACCAGGAGGTCTGCTTCCTGTACCAGTTTTCTGGCCTGAGGAGAACCCACCGAACCGAGCACTCCCACCACCCATTCATTGTCTTCCGGGATTACCCCCTTGGCACGGTAGGTGGTAAGAACCGGGGCGGCAATCTTTTCCGCCAGGGCGACCACCGCATCACCATTCTCATATGCTCCCCACCCGACGATGATTACCGGCTTTCCGGCCTTATCGATGGCTTCGACAGCCTTCTCAATCTCGCTTTCACGGGGAACGATATGGGGACTCGTGATGCTGATCTCACGCCTGCAATAGTGCGGATCAAGAGTCTGCTTCTGGATATCGTTTGGAACCGAGAGCTGCGCCACTCCATGCCTCAATGTTGCATATTTCAACGCCCGGTTCACCAGGAGGACGGCCATGTTCCGCTCATAAATTGTATTGTTATAGACTGTGACTGGCCGGAAGAAGGCGTCCTGGTCAATCTCCTGTATTCCATATGGGCCTGTATACTGTGTCGCCACCTGGCCGTTTAATGAAAAGACGGAGGCCCCATCCTCCTTGGCATCATACAACCCTGTAGTGAGGTTGGTGGCGCCCGGTCCGGCGATGGTGAGGCATGCAGCAATCCGGCCGGTAAGCTTATTGTAGGCGGACGCGGCCATCGCGGCATTTTCCTCATGTCTGACAACGATGTATCGCATTTTCGGATTTTTGCGGACAGCGTCCACCAATCCGAGAGATGAGGTGCCGGGAAGG
Organism: Methanoregulaceae archaeon; assembly: GCA_035528475.1. Taxonomy (GTDB): domain Archaea; phylum Halobacteriota; class Methanomicrobia; order Methanomicrobiales; family Methanospirillaceae; genus SD8. Next base: position 39,282 of record DATKYO010000115.1, read on the forward strand.
CCGAATATCACCTCAATACCCCATGCCTCCATCTCGGAGATGATAATATCTGATACTGTCGTCTCTGCTGCCTGATGTGCCATCTCTTCTTTCCGTACCATTTGAAATGCACTTTTGGAAGCTCCACACACCGGGCATTTCCAGTCGTCCGGAAGATCCTTAAAGGCCGTACCTGGCAGGGTATTGGTTGCAGGCTCTCCATTATCCTCATTATATTCATATCCACAGACGCTGCATCTCCAGATCATGGAGAGAGCCGGACCTGCCGGAACTTCATCACCTGTCCGGGAAAAAGCACTTTTGGAAGCTCCGCAGACCGGACACCTCCATTCCTCCGGAAGTTGGGAAAAAGCAGTGCCGGGGGGAGTCCCTGTTGCCGGCTCACCCGCGTCCTCATCATAGACATACCCGCATATGGAACACTTCCACCTGGTCATTCTTATCTCTCCTCAGTAACACAAGAGAGAGATTCAGGCACTATTAGTATTAACGACTATTCACTTGAGATGACAATCCCATAACCATGTATTTGGAATCGTATAACGAATAGGAAATAGTGAAATTGTTGGGAGAAAAACCGGAAAACCAGTTTTATCTGGAAAAAATACATTTTACCAGCAGATGTGCAACCCTGGATTCATCACATTCATGTTCTTTTATAATGAAACGAAAATTTTTAGTATATATCGCACTTATGCACCATTACCAGTGACAAACTCAACCAGGTGAAATGTGGATTCTGTCATTGTATTAGTCAGGCGTTATCTACTTTGTGGTATCCGTAATTTCTTGAAAACAGGTTCAGTTCAGATTGTAGAGCTATCTTCCAGTCACTCAAGTGGATGTATGCCTGGGGAGATAAGAATGAAATCTTACGATATCTGTTTGCTATTATTCATATTAGTCGCAGGAATGCTCACTCTGCCGGCCTGTGCACAATCACCTCAATATCCGACCACTGATACCGATCAGGACGGTATACCAGACTATCTTGAGGTGAATGGCTATTATTACGATACCTTTAACGGGACTTTCGCCCTGAAACCGGCTGACGATCCCGACCCCTATTTTATCAAATACCACTATTCCGACTGGCAGCAGCAATCCAGTGACCAGGATCCCTATGACGATAATATGGAGACTACAGGAGCCAATATGGACCCTCTCGCCCATGTTGACGGCGGGGATGATCCCATTGTGGCGGCCTATCCGAAAATGTCAATATTCCTGGATGAATCAGAGATATCTCCACAGCGTGACATCGTCATTTCAGGAACAAAAAAGAAAACAAGTGAAGACAGTTGGAGGAATACATTCGAGTCCAAATTCACCCAGAGTGAGGGATATGGAATTGTGGCTGGGTTTGGCACAGGAGGATTGTTTGGGAAATTTACTGTCCATCAGGATCTTAATTATCAGACATCCAGCACGTCGGTGGACAGCACCAGCGGTGTAAACAGTCAGGAATGGAGTCAGGCCTATTCTGAAGACCCCGACAAAATTGCAACAATCATATTCTATGTCCATCTGGAAAACCAAGGCAATGGAGCGGCGAAAGGAGTATATACTGACTTTAATATCAACCTGGGCTCAAGTCACCTTGCAAGGGTCAACATATCCAGTTCAGCGAATGACATCATTAAGCCGGGAGGAAGATTCCCGTCATCTACAACTATTGTTATCGAAAAAGACGTGTATAATCAGAATATCTATCTTTCTCTCGATAGTATCCGAAGCATTGAGACGGGTGTCCCGCTAACCATCGTGCCTATTTCCGATACATTTGACTGCGATGTGACCCGTTACGATGCGCAAACTCAGCAGTATGTAGATATCGGCCCATGGGATGATTATTACAGTAGAATCGAAAAAGTCTGTCCACTTTTACAGGTATACACTGCCTCAGATTCGCATGAGTGCAGGGTATTCACCCCCGCATCTGATCAAAACGACCAGTACACTATGCACACCCTCACACTTGGTGAAGCGATCCTGCGGACCTGTGGTAAGCTCCAGGATAATGACATTTTCATCGATGGGGAGAAAGTGGATGAGAACTGGCGGTTCTATGTGACCAATATGACTGCAGTGAACGAGACCTTCGATGCCAACCTGACTGTATTTGATATCCCGCTGTACCGTGGTTCGGGCACGAACAATCCCGACCAGATCATCATAAAATCTCCGGATGCCGATATGCCAATACCGGTGGTAAAATGGGCAAACTTTAACCCGGACACCATGCTCCTGCAGGCAATCGCAGCTCCCGGCTCCTACCAGATTGCCTCGATGCAGGCAGAAGTAACGCTTCCTTCACAGAACCAGACGCTTCATGTCGATCTTACCCAGGCCGATCCGGACGAACCAACATTCTCAGCCAATCTCTCTTCATTTATGGATCCCCAGGATGCGTATGAAATGTCCGGTAACGTGACTGCATCAGACGTGATGAATATCGGAAGCGATCCATTCCCGATAGCGATCAGTGCGGTGAATCCTGAAGACTATCTCGGTTATGTGCCATTTTCCGAACCAAAACACCTCATCTCCTATCCCTTTGACTGGAATCCACATCAGATTTATATCGATAATAACAATCCATTCCCCCCGGATGCAGGAGCCTACGTCCTTCTGGTCAAATCAGAACGATTCAGCAGCGACGTTCTCCAAGTCATTATTGAAGGATTAAAGGTTGATTTGGCCTGTTCGGATTGGACAAGCGCAGGAACATGGGGCACCTGTACATGCGCTGCAGGCGCCCATTATTCACCCACCCACAGCCATATGATCATCGTGCCGCGCCCGGCTGATGGGAGGAATTATCTGGCAGTTCAGAATAATTTTGGGAGTGAGCACAGAAGCCAATTTGGCGGGAAAGATTACGATAATCCCCAGGTTTCAATAAGTGCCCTTGGGTATTTCCGGAAATCAGGTCAGGGTGACAAATTTTCATGGGAGTACCGGCAACTTGACATCCTTCACCGGGACAAAAATGGCAATATTGCTTCCACGAATCTTGATACAAAGATATCACCTGTTGTCGCGAAAAATATCTCGGCGTATGCCATCCTCATCGAAAGCGATCAATTCAGTTCCGACCAGAATACAATCATCGTGAACGGGGTTCCAACCGAACTTGGAACATCTGATACTCATACCGCAGCCTTTCATTGTTGTGGTCATTATCCAATGGCAGAAAATTCCCCAATCCATGCTCATCTGCTCTTTGTTCCAGCAGACACGGCAAATCCAAACATGCTACGTGTATCAGCCAGTCCTAACACCACATATGACTGGCATGACCAGAAAGGGACGAATGTAAAGACCTATCTTATCGGATATTTTTCACCCGATGGACCCTCCTATTACCGAAGCATGTATGCAAGCAGTACCTGGACAACATCAAACCAGGGAAAGGCCATGACCATGAACGTCAACACCTCGACCACCGATGGAGCTGCCTTATACCTGCTTCAGCTCACTGGGTCAGGTACATCTTCCGACCAGCTCCAGATCACCAATTCCGGGAAATCACCCGCGTTCTCCAATCTTTTCGGTCAATTAGGTATTTCGGCAACCTGGGGTGGATGTCCAAATAATAATATGTACATAAATTGTCCCGGTAAGAACGGTGAGAGCTGGGTATATATGCCGCATCATGGTCACGTGGGATTCGGATTTGCTGATATTACCGGTTCTGTTGAAGGATTATTCCCCATCAGGCTGAATATTACCCGGAACCAGTGGCCGATGAAGGACCAGGATGGAACGTACCTGATTGAAGTACTAGGATATTTCACCGGTATTACCCCCGCCCCCAATGCCGGGGCTCTTGATGCCTCCTTCATGGCAGATACACGGTTCGGGTATGCCCCGCTCACGGTGACGTTCCGCGATGCCACCATAGAACCGGCTACCCGTTGGCAATGGGACTTCGGGGACGGTTCAACTTCTAATGAACGCCACCCTGTTCATACCTACTCACAGCCTGGAAACTACACGGTGAGCCTGACCACCGAAAACGATCTGGCGAGCGATGTTGAATCCATCGAATCCTATATCACCGTTCTTACTCCTGATTACTCACTCCAGCTTTCACCGGAATGGAACTTTATATCAGTGCCGAAAAGACTGGCTGATGGAGCCAATACAGCCAGTATATTCAGTAATGTTACCACAAACAGCTATCCCATCTACTATTATGATGCATCCTCTGGATTATGGACAAATATGAATGAGAATTCCCCGGTAAATCTCCTTGACGGTATATGGATATATTCAGAGTCAGGTGATACAGTACCGCTCGCATTTGAAAGCGATCCGGTTCTGATTCCACCCACAAAGCAACTCTACCCTGGATGGAATGCCATTGGGTTTTCTGATCTGGAGCCACTCTCCGCAAAGTCTACACTGCTCTCTATCAGGGATAAATGGACAATTCTGTTTTCTTTTGATGCGGACCAGCAAAGATATCCCCCTTCAATAATTAATGAAGGAAGCGGAAGTCACTGCGATTGTCTTATGATGACCCCGGGACAGGGATACTGGCTCTTTATGACTGATGATGGGATTCTCCCTGCCATCAGCGCATAATTTTTTATTGAAAAATATCAGGATGGATATCTCTCAATTCCATGGATTGATTCATCAGGTGAGTCAGGAAAGAAGGTTATATACTCACATTCTTTTTCTTTAGGAACGAGCGTATAATGGATTTTAGAGATTCGAAATAATCAGGATCTATGTATACATCCGGGTTTACGTATCGAATCGGATTATGTTTTTGTCATAGGTCTGCATACCTTTTCAGAGGTTCCTGCACAATGAAAATGGAAGGCAATTCATGACATCCCCGCTGCAGATGCTCCTCCTCGGTTTCCTTATCGGGCTTACCGGGGCCCTTGCACCGGGCCCCACACTTATCGCCACGATAAATGCCTCACTTAAGGGCGGATGGACTGTGGGACCCAGGGTTACGCTTGGTCATGCCGTGGTGGAGATGTTCATGGTAGTCCTGATAGTTATGGGACTTTCCGTGGCGATTGGGGAATATTCAGAAATTATAGCCGGCATTGGGGGTATAGCGCTCGCGGCCTTCGGTATACTTACCCTGCAGGAAAGCCGCCATGCCAGCATCGAAATATCAGACAATACCACAGTCGGCGGAGGCAGGGGGCCGTTTTTTGCCGGGGTGCTCACAAGCATCTCGAATCCCTATTTCTGGCTCTGGTGGTTTACCGTGGGAAGTGCACTTTTACTGGGAGCGATTACGGGAGGTATTTTGTCTGCCACGTTTTTTATACTGGGGCACTGGGCTGCCGACCTGGGATGGCTGACGCTTGTGTCGGCAAGCATTCACAAGGGGAGGTTCTTCCTGGGGGAACGGCAATATCGTGTAATTCTTGGCCTTTGCGGGATATTTCTCATATTTTTTGGCGGGTACTTTATCTCGACCATTTGGCTGATTTCATGGTAACCCGGAATCCAAATTAACGAAGGATACGTTCTGGGGAGTGATACACACTCATCACATCTTAAAAATGAGCCCCCCCCCGACAATGAGCGGAAAAACCGGAATAATAAGCAGTAAAAAAAGTTTAGTACCTGGGACGCCTGTGTTTGGGCAGGCATTCCCTGCAATACACGGGCCTGTCCTGAGTTGGCTTGAACGGTACTTCGCATTCCTCTCCACAGTCTGAACAGACTACTTTCGTCATTTCACGGGGACCAGTATTTCTTGGACCACCAAAATTTGATTTATACATGGTTCTTACTCAAACAGTCCGAAAACTGTAGTATTAAATGGATGTCTGAACGTATAAAGATCTTTATAGTATCATACCTGTGCGAGGACCTTTCCCCATTTTCCTTTATCCGGGAAGCGGTTCAAAAAAATGTGGCATTCACCAAAAGTTTTCCCCACGAAAAACCAGGGTATATTTTTTGGAATGTACTATGGTTTTTTCATCTGCACCAGATGACGGTTCTCGTTTGATGATTCATATCGAACGTCATATCCCTGTCGCGAAAACGGCGTACAGGTATTATCCACCTGTTCCCTGGTGGCATAGAAGGATATTGAATTGCCGGAAGGAAGTTTATTCAGAGTTATTTTCAATTTTATCATGAGATTTGTGCAGGTCAAATCAGTAAAATCTTGAATTTCCGTTGAATTCATAAAAAGCCTCCAATATCAATAAAATATCACTCTTGAATAGGGATTTTCATTCTCCCCTGAGCTTTTCCAAATTCTCTCTCCAAGCTCTCGACTGTCGATAATCTCTACCATGGAAAGGCTCTCTGCAACTTCAATCCCCCTCTCATCAAGCGATGGCGAGAACGCACAATAGTGGAGCTCCGGAATATCAGCAGTAGCCATGACCATCTCCTGTATGTTAAACACCCTTTCACCCGGGCGCACCTCGTGATCACCGCAGAGCGAATGCACTCCCTGCTCAATGAAAATTATATGAGTCTCTATGCCATCCATCGCAGCAGCTACTGCCATTGAAATCCCTCCAAATGTCCATTCGGTGGTGTATGGCGGATTTGTGAGGAATATCAACAATCTTGGAGGACTGTTTTTTTCAGCAATCCCCCCCGATTCATGCAGTACTCCACCGCACATGTGCGAAAGAATCGGGTGGTTGCCCAAAAACCTCTCCAGAATTTCCTTCAGCGGGCGAATGGTAACCGAATCAATATATGACCACGATTCACACCCCCCTGTTTCCGCATTCCTGACATAATATCCTCTGGCGGTAGCGCACCGCGAACAGGCAGAAAACCAGGACGCCCTGCCCGATCTTTTTGCACTTGCAGCCAGAGCGGTTATTCCATCCCCTATGTTTTCAAATTCGGATGGACGCTGCTCAATATGCCCCGAATGGACTCCATCAAGATATGCATACAGCTCAGGATCTAGATCATGGATTACCGCGGATTTCAGGAATTTGAGCATATATACTGGAGTACGGCTCATATATGGTGAATTACAGAGCAGAAATGCGGCTTTTTCCGGCGAATTCCAGTTCTGTTTCAGGTCTGACACTATCAGGTTCCAGAATCCATCCTTCCCGGGGGCATCATTGTCGTCTGTGATGAAGACCGCGGGCAAGGCATCAGTAACCAACCCTTTAAGCCCATGCAGGCATAATTCGTCGCCGTCTGCATAGATTACCACTCCCTGTTTTTCTGAAAGTGATTTCCAAATCCCTTGCGTCCTTCTGTCAATGAGGCTCATCAGGGCCTCTCCCGTGAGAAAAATGGCACATGCGGGCGATCCGGATGACCCCTTTACAGGTTCAGGTTTCGGGGCAGGATATGCAGCCTCCAGGCATTCAGACAGCCAGTGGAGTCGTTCATCTGAAATTTCTTCACAGAAAAGGAAAAAAGCCGGATTTCTCCCTGAATTTGTTCCCTCCTGATTCATGGTCATCCTCCGAACCCGAGCGCTTTCATCATTGCAACGACCCATCCCGATACTACTGCGGCAAAGAGAATCGAGCCCACGCACATGCCAACAAAAAACATTGCAGCCTTGTAATTGCCCTCCGATGCCATGACGGTCTGGCGAATAGGGCACCCTCCAAGAAATACGCAGATGAGCCCCACAAAAAAACCTGGAATAATCGCGAAAATCAGGTATGCGGCAAAATTCAATCCGCCGGGAGCACCGGGAATGGGAGTGGATAACCCGGTAGTAAATGCCCAGAAGAAATGTTCCATGGCCTGGGGAGTGATCAACCAGAAGAGGAGATAGCCGGCGAACGAAGCCACAATAAGGGTCAGATATCCTGAAAGCAGCCGAGTATGCCTGAAAAGAACCCAGTCGCGAAACCCGCCGATAGAGCAGTAGCCTGATCGTTGTGCCAGATATCCGATCAGCAGGCCCAGCATCAGGGTTACCAGGGGCACTGCATAAATTGCAACCTCTTTTGTAAGGATTCCCGTTGCCATCAGTCTTCCTCCGATTCGGCGCGTTTCAGCATCAACAGTGTTCCTGCAATTACTCCGGCGGCCATTGCAATAATGAATGCAAGGGCGGTGAAATCACCATAGCCTGTTCTCAATGCGGCACGGTAGGGGCATCCACCAAAGATCATTGCAAGTTGAAGCACTACCACTCCGGCTAAGAAATAGATCAGATACGCTCGAAAATCTCCCTTCTTGACCCGGTGTTCGTTGTGCACCTTTGCAGCAACAAATCCTCCGATGAGCACCCCTGCGACACTCATAACAGGAAGGATTGCATTCCTGGATATCGGGGCCAGGGCAAGGTTGCTGTTTGTGATGATATTTACTAATCCGTTCACCAGATCGCGGGTGTGGCAGGCGACGCAGAACCCGTATGCTTCGGGTGCACCTGCGCTGATGAGGAGTGCCTGGGAAAAAGCGGCGAGAATTCCTATCAAAGCTCCCAAAAAAGCGGGATGCCGCATTAAATATGATAGAGTGATTCGGGTATTCTCTGTATTCGATATACTTGACATTCCTTAATTATGTGAATGGCTTGAACTATCTAACTTTTGAAATTCAGCAAGGTTATCGCCCATATGAGCAATTTACAGAGTTATTCAGGCGAAACAAATTCCTAATTATAATCGCCGTGTTCATCCCTGGACAACGAGCCTTCTGGCATTGTATAACTTGAACAGATCAAACCAGATGACGCTCATCAGTCCTGCGAGTATACAGATAAGGATATCTGCCGGCATGACCGGTGAAAATTTGAATACTGCCTGCAAAGCCGGTACAGTCAATATTGCGGCAAGGAAGAATAATGTCCCCCCAATCACCCACCAGAATGCTTTGTTCGGTCTTCGAAGGGTTGATACGATGTTCTGTGTCCAGGACCGGTTTGCGCATATGAGGGCAAGGTTGGCCACCACTATGGTCACGAACGTGAGGGTGCGGGTTTCGTTTTCTCCAAGTCCCCTAAAACCTGATGAAAGGAAAATGACCAGAACAAATCCCAGGACTACTAATCCCTGTAACAGCGCAAGCGTAACTGTTCTCCGGTCCAGGATCATCTCATCAGTTTTTCTTGGTGGTCTTTTCATGATGTCCTCTTCTTCGCGTTCCGTTTCAAAAACTACCGAACATGCAGGGTCGATGATCAGCTCAAGAAATACGATATGCACGGGCAGGAGAATAAGAGGCCAGCCGAACAAGACAGGTAAAATCGATATTCCCGCAATCGGGACGTGTACGGAGAGAATATACGCCATGGCTTTTTTGAGGTTCTGGTATATCCTTCGCCCCATGCGCACTGCAGCAACGATAGATGCGAAATTGTCATCAAGCAGGACAAGTGAAGATGCTTCCCTGGCGACATCAGTCCCCCTTCCTCCCATAGCAATACCTATATGTGCCGATTTCAATGCCGGCGCATCATTCACCCCGTCTCCGGTCATGGCCACTACATCCCCGTTTGCCTTCAGGGCATCGACGATTCTCAGCTTTTCTTCGGGAATAACTCGGGCAAAAATATTGATAAGAGGTATCTTTTCTGCAAGTTCCAGGTCCTCCATGCCATCCAGCTCTTTCCCTGTGATGACGTGCTCCACGTCTGCAAGCCCAATCTCTCTTCCTATATGCCGTGCTGTTGCAGGGTAGTCACCGGTTATCATGACCACCCGAATTCCCGCATCATAACATACACTGATAGCTGAAGCCGCATCAGGGCGAACCGGGTCAGCAAACCCGATGAATCCCAGGAATGAAAAAGCGAAGTCATGCTGCCCGTCCGGCAACTCGGGCTTGCGGAAATAGGCCTTGGCCACTCCGATTACCCGGAGTCCATCCGCAGCCATACTTTCGATCTCTTCTTTGAGTGTTGCTTTTTGTTCCACGTCGAGATGGCACAGGTCAATAATGGCCTCAGGGGCACCTTTGGCAGCGATAATATACTCGTCTCCTGCCTTTGACCGCCAGACGTTTGACATGGCTAAAAGTTCCCTGGAGAGCGGATATTCCACCATCAACTCCCAGTCCTCATGGAGGTGCTCGGTTCCCGAGAGGTCATCGCACCCCATCTGCAGAAGTGCCTTTTCCATGGGATCAAACGGGTCTTTCTTACTGGAAAGAATTGCAAACTCCAGTAATTCGTGGAACGGCTCCGGCAGGAAAGACTTTTTATGCGGATCGCAATTATGAGACAGCCCTGCCGCATTCACACGTGCAACCGACATTCGGTTCTGGGTAAGGGTCCCGGTTTTATCTACGGCAAGCACTGTGGCTGATCCAAGTGTTTCGATTGCTGGTACATGTCTTGTCAATACGCTGTGGCGGGACAGCCTCCAGGCACCGAGTGCCAGGAAGACGGTGAGCACGACGGGGAACTCCTCGGGGAGTATGGCCATTGCCAGTGTAATCCCAGCCAGGAACCCGCCAAGCCAGTCCGCACGCGAGACACCGTAGACAATGACCACTATTGCACAGAGAAGGAGGCCTATAAGCGCAATCCGCCGGACGATTTGGGAGGTCTCCTTATGAAGCCGGGTCTCTTCGCGGTTGACGGACTGCAACGCAATGCCAATCCTGCCCATCTCGGTATGGATCCCGGTAGCAACTACCTCTGCAACACCCTGCCCCTGGACCATAAGTGTCCCGGAATACAGCCAGGGTTGATCATCGCCACCTGGTTTTCCTTTACACAGGTCATCTCCGGGGAGTTTTCGTACCGGGACCGATTCTCCGGTAAGGAGCGATTCGTCGACAGATACGTTTATCGAGGAGAGAAGGCAGGCATCTGCTGCAATCCGGTCTCCTTCGCTGACAAGCATGAGATCGCCCCTGACCACGTCCCGGCCGGCAATCCTTGCGTGAACACCGTCCCTGATGACCAGCGCACGTGGACTTGCAAGGTTCCTGAGAGCATCCAGTGCCTTTTCAGTCTTCTGTTCCTGGTACACGGTAATACCGATAATGACAAAGACAAAAAAGAGGAGAATTATTCCTTCTTCCACATCGCCGAGGATGAAATATATGCTTCCGGCTGCCACCAGGAGAAGGAACATGGGCTCGCGGATTACTTCCCCGATTATCGCGAAGATGTTCCGCCTCTCTGCCGAGGGCAGATCATTATACCCTTCATCCCGAAGGCGCTTCTCTGCCTCTTTTTGTGAGAGGCCGGTAAATGAACCAATATCCAGTGGCAACATAGAATCCCGGGTCCGGTAAATTAGGGATATTCGCATTTACCCCCTAAAGGGTTGCCGGTCTCCTGTGTGGCAAATCACTCGTCTGGCTGCTTCCTCTACTTCATGCATATAAAAAGGAATGTTATTCTGACCTGAGTGCCTCGATCGGGTCAAGATTGGATGCTCTCCATGCAGGATACACCCCCGAAATGACACAGATGATTACTCCGACAAGCATTGCAAAGGGAACGTACACGATACTTCCAGGAGAGAAGAAAAAGTCCGTGCTCCCGACCATGGCCAGGACGATTACATACCCGATAGCAACACTGAGTAATGCTCCGATCGTTGCCCCAATGAACCCGAGAATTGCGGCTTCATAGATGAACATCTTCCTCACCTCCAGCCTCTGTGTGCCGATACTTCTCAATATGCCAATCTCCCTGATACGTTCCGTCACCGACATCATCATCACATTGAATATAGATACTGCGGCAACAAGAAGTGAAATTCCTGCAATCGCCATTACAAAAGTGGTCATCGTTCCCAGTGTGGATGTGATGCTCTCCAGCATCCGGCTGCTGTCCTGGACTGTTACTTCCTCCTCTTTTCGGTTCAGCTGATCTGTTATTTCCGTGCTCACAGCCTCTGCATCATTGATATCATCAAGAACAACATTGACCTGGTTGTATTCGCCTTCTCCGCCGAACATTCCGGAAAATAACTTTTCGCTGCCGATAATGGCCGAGTCGGTATTCAGATCCATAGACATTCCCCGTTCTTCAAGGATACCCACAACCCGTACGGTTGTGGAATCTCCCTCGTCCGGATCCCCGATATCAATCTTACTACCGGTTTTCAGGTCGAAACGTTCGGCAAGTGTCGGGCCGACCACCACAGAGCTGGTGCTCTTTGGATATGCTCCATCCTGAAGGGGGAGGATGTCCGGTATTACTGAAGTATCAAGACCATATATTGTCGCCCTTCCCGTCTTCGACCCTATTTCGATGGTGTCGGATTCCGAATGGACCGCATACACCGTCCCGTATTTTGCGGCAATCCGTTCGATGTCATTAAACTGCGATTCACTCAGAAATTCGTCGTCATTACCGGATGAACTTCCGCCACCCCCATGGAGGCCCATCATCCTTCCTCCTCCAACGGGATAGGGCGTCACGACCAGGATGTTTCCCATCTCAGAAAGCTCCTCTGTCACAGAGAGCGTCATATTTGCACCCATCATGCCCATTGTGGCGATGGCCACCACGCCTATCACAATTCCAAGTGCAGCAAGAACCGAACGGAGGAAGTGCAGACGGATGCTCCTGACGGAGAGCTGAAAGATGATGTCTTTTATGATCATGTTACCCTCCCGTCTTCCAGCGTTATAGTCCGACTGGCAAAGCTGGCGATTGCCGGGTCATGGGTCACCATGATGACGGTCATCCCTTTCCTGTTCAGTCCGGCGATGATGTCCATAATCTGGTGACCTGTTTTCGAATCCAGGTTTCCAGTTGGCTCATCGCAGAGGAGGATTTTGGGATTATTGACCAGGGCCCGGGCAATGCTTACCCGCTGCTGCTGTCCTCCTGAAAGTTCAGGGGGCTTGTGCAGGGCAAAATCAGAATCTATGCCCACCATGGACAGGAAATTGCTCACCCGTCCGCTATCATCTTGATTCCGATGCTTCAGGATATAGGGATATTCCACATTTTCATATGCAGTAAGAAGGGGGATGAGATTGAATTTCTGAAAGATATAGCCGATTTTATTCAGCCGCAAATTTGTCAGTTCGCGGTCATCCATCTCCCCGATATTTCTTCCTGCAATGAAAACATTCCCGGATGTAGGCACATCAAGGCTTCCGACCTGGTTGAGAAGTGTGGATTTTCCTGATCCCGATGGACCCATGATAGCCACGAACTCGCCTTCATCAATGGTCAGGGAGACCCGGTCAAGTGCGATTACATCCCCTGCTGGAAGAGGGTATACTTTCGTGACATTCTCAAACTCGATCACCGGTGCGCTGCTCATATTATTCAGCCCCGGCTTATTTCCCGGACCGGTCTTTTAAATGGTCGCGAAGTTTTCCGAACATTCCTTTTCTCCACGCAATGAGCGCGCCGACTGCTATAATGATCGCAAGGGCAATTTCTATGACTGGAATGTTACCTAATCCGCTACCGAAGGAACCGAACATTCCTCTTGGTCTGTTGCCTGATGAAGGGACACTCTGCCCTGCCGGCATCTGCGATGCCTGTCCGGTTGCCCTGGCAGATATCTGGAATGTTTCCTCGAATATTTTCCCGTCTTCATCCCTGTATTCAATCAGGAGCGGTATAGTGGATGTTCCCTGCACGGTGCAGGTGACCTCAAAACTTGAAAAGTCGTCCGGCTCCAGGGCACCGATGACATAGACAGGATTCGGGTCGACCGGGCGTGCCGGCTCCCCTACGGTAACCATTACCGATTTTGCATCTTCAAGACCGGCATTGGTGACATCCCCGCTGATGGTCACGCCGGATATTCCCTGCATGACCTCAACGTTATTCACCACAAGTTCGGCGGCCACCTTGCGGTCGCCGATTGTTACGGGCAGGGTTAATGTGCTGTGATGCTGGTTTGCGCCGTTCCGGTATGATATATCGAAGAACAGCGTTGTGGGCTGGTCTGCAGTTACCTCAAATGTCACCATCTTTTCCTGATCGGGTCCAAGGGTGCCAACAAAAATGCCGCTTTGAGTTGTCCGGATTCCATCTCCACTCGGTGTTACGGTGACGCTGTTGATGACACTCTCCCTCGGATTGCTGACAGAAAGCATGATTTCATCATCCGTATCGGGAGAGAACGAATCAGGGGCATCCATCACAGTTACTATGATGGGCGTATCGTCCACCTTGATGGGAAGTGGATACCGCAAGCTGCCGGCATCGGTGAAGTCCAGATAGAACATGGGAAAATATATTCCGTCCGGGACATCAGCCTGGATATGGAAGGTAAATTCCATGGAATTGCCTGGCCCCAGTGATCCTACGGAATCATATGTCTGGTAATTGATCACTTTGAGGTCAGGGGAGAGTATCTCTGCCCTGCTGATAGAGACCGAATCGGAACCGCTGTTTGTTATGCTAATTTTGACGGTCCCGGTATCATCCTGCATGAAAACTTCGGGAACAATCTCGATTTTGGTTACCGCCACATTGGCTGCGGTAGTTTCACTACTGCCTGCTGCAAGTGCCGCGGTCATGGTACATGACATTGCGATAAGAAGGAATACCGCAATTCGTTGAAAACTGATTTTATTTGCGAACATGATTAATTCCTGCCTATTTGCTATTTCTAATGATTAATTCCTGCCTGTTAGCCATTCCTAATGATTGATGAATATCGTAAAAATAAAAATTTTAATCCCGTTAAGGGGAGGGAGGGGAGAAATGTAGGGGGGATCAGATTGGTATGAGAGATGCATTTTCCTGGGCTATGGCATAGCAAATTCTGCCTGCCCGGGAGGCCAGGGTACACCCGCCCTCCCCTCACTATTTTTTCCTCATTTTTGCGAGGGGTTCTGGTTTTCGTCATCCGATTTTTTTATGAATTTGGTTGTACTTAACAAGGATTCTCCCGGAAGTGAGAAATCAAGATGGAATGTCCTGCCTTCAAAAGACCAGACCAGATCTCATACACTGACCGCCTCTCGCAGGCCTCTCTCCTGCAGGCGGTATGGGGAGCTCGTCCCTGTGCTCTTCCATGAACTGCTGCATCAGGGTCCGGGCGGTCTCCATGTCACCGCTCTCTATCGCTGTCCTGACTTCGCTCATGTCGTAGCCCTGCTCCTCAAGATTATCGAAGAGACCAGACATCCGCTCACCATTCCCTGCACGATCACCGGCAGGCGGTATGGGGAGCTCGTCCCTGTGCTCTTCCATAAACTGCTTCACCAGGGTCCGGGCAGCTTTCTCATCACCGCTCTCTATCGCTGCCCTGACTTCGCTCATGTCATAGCCTTGCTCCTCAAGATTATCGAGGAGACCGGACATTTTGCCACCCTTCTCTCCTGCACACTGTGCAGGATTCCTGGTCATAGCAGGCATCGCATTCACAGGGATTACCATTAAAATCAGGAATCCCAGTATTGCCGACACTACAACGACTTTTCCGATATTTTTCATATATATCACCTTGGGGTTGTATGCTTTTTCTGTCGGTAGATTTCCGACGTATAGTATGTTTTACATTATGGCATATATAGTTTACTTATAGTTGGGATATTTCGACAATAGGTGGATAATATTAGACATAAATGGATTGATAATAAAAATTTTAACCGTTATTGGGGAAAAATGGAAGTAATTTGTAACATTTGGAGAGTTCTTATTCGCATTCGTTATTATTCATGAATAAAGACGTCCTCAAGAGTTACACCAAAGTACCGGGCAATCCTGAAGGCAAGGTCCAGGGAAGGATCATATTTTCCTTTTTCTATTGCCAGAATGGTCTGCCGTGTAACGCCAAGCTCATTGGCCAATGCTTCCTGTGTGAGGTCGTGCATGGCACGGAAAACCTTGATCTTATTCTTCATCAGAGTCCCAGTCCCCATATTTTCGGGCATAATAGATCCTGAACCCGATGTATAGGAACATCATGCAGCAGAGCAGGATCATCTGGAGTAACCCGAAATATCCCAGATGCGGCCCATCAGGAGAGAGATCGGGAGAAATGTTCCGGGGCATATCAGGAGGCATGTTTCGGGGCAGTTCACGCGGGAAGTCAGAGGGCGTAATATTTCCGAACTCTCCCCACCTGGGAATATGTAAGGGTATACTGAACCCCAGGACCACCCCTCCCAGGCTCACAGCAAAAAAAATCACCCAGAAGACCTCCAGAGTCCGGAAACCTGCCTTCTGGTTGATGAGGACGGATCGCTCATCCTCCTTTCTGTCAGTGACTGATCTTCTTGCCATATAGATCAGGACGATTCCTGCGATGAACGCACCTGTGATCAGGAATGGCATAGCCAGTTCAACCGATAGCCAGAATATTCCTACTTCGATCAGGCCTACGATGCCTGTGAGGATGAGGAATGTATTTTGTTTCATATCCAATCGTTGTATAGTATATATGACATTTAGTAATAAAATTTTAACTTTTCATCATAGGCAATTCACCGTGTGTTGAAAAATGAGTTCATGTCTCATATGCCAGCAGAATTTTTCCGGTCTCCTGCTCGACCTTCCGGACAGTCTCCATCTCTTCACCGGTAAGTCGGGCGATTTTCGGCACCTGCTTATATGCTATCAGGATCACTCCCACTTTTTTTTCTAATGCCTGAATTTCCGCAAGAGGCGCTGCAGAGAGATTGGCGGGTGCGGGACAGATAATCATGGATTCTTCACCTCCATAACCCTGTTCTTATTCGCGGTATTTATTTCTATTATTCGATAAAATAGGGATAGTAATCATCATTTCAGCCCTTGTGGGAAGTATATTCTTGAAAAATGCGAGACAGGTGAAGGACTCTACCTGAGTCGGTTCCTGAAAATGTTATTTATGCCGGATTTTCCGGGTCAGCAAGATCATTCCAGCCATGTATGATTAATCAAATACGATCCTGTAGAGAGCCTCCATTGCCTCACGGGCGGTCTTTTCGCTGTTCTCTTTTACCGGAAGGATGAACTCGGGATTTTCGGGCAGAGGTTGCCCGTCCTTTGCGGTCCTTTCCGGCAGATTGTAAACCACATCCTCGATCTGGATTATTCCCGGGGCGAGAATATAGGCCCTCAGGGGAGGCATTTTATATGGGAGCCAGGGATTTGTCATCAGTATTCACACACAAATCAAATCGCTCATTATGTAATATCTTTTATGGATAGACCTGTTGAGAAAAGTGTGACAATATGGACAGATATGTTTACTTGAAGTCGGGGATTCGCAAAAATTGGTATTTCTCCTTAATGCGCAAATTCGGCATCGCATCTGGCACAAATTCAGTACAGAACTATACTATATATCTTTTTTATAATATGGAAAATATTAACTTCGGGAAATCTTAATCATCAGGTGCTGTGAAAGGTATACTCCTTAAGGTACCAGGGGGCGCAGAATGGGGATTCTGAACGGTATTTTCCGTGTGCGTCGGGAGAACCCGGATCTGCATTGCGGGGAAGATCTCCTCTTTCAGGGCAGATATGAAGAGGCAATTCCATTTTTTGAAAATGTACTTGAAGACGAAGCAGAAAATATACATGCACTATCGGGAATTGCCCTTTGTCTGGAACATCTGGGAAGGTATGAAGATGCTATCAGGGCATATCACATCATAATAGCCATCGATTCGGAAAATTCCGATGCCAGGATGGGATTAGCAATCTGCCTTGAAAAGACAATACGATTTGAAGATGCTCTCCTGTGGTACCGGAAAGATCTCAAGCGCAGTCCTAAGGCTCCCGATATCCAGGCCGGAATCGGCCGCTGTCTTTCTGGACTGGAACAGTACCAGGAAGCAATTACATACTTTGACTCTGCTATCCGGGAGAACCCGGATTATCTGGATGCATGGAGCGGAAAAGGCAATACACTTTTTCGGATGGGACGGTTTGAAGACGCCGCAAACTGCTATGAAAAAATCCTTGAGATCCATTACGAAAATGCCAAAACGTGGGGAGTGCTTGGTAAATGCCTGAGCCATCTGGGGCGGTTCGAACAAGCAATGACCTGTTTTGATAAAGCCACTGCACTGGATCCAGGGAATAGCAACGCCTGGTTTGAAAAAGGACTGTGCCTGGCAGGATGGCGGCGGAATGATGAGGCGATTCATGCATATGACCACGTTCTGGCCATCGACCCTGAATGTGGGGTTGCATATTACGAAAAGGGGTATTGTCTGGAGATTCTGGGCAAGGAAGAGCCGGCGGGAGAGTGTTATGAAAAAGCACGATCATGTGGATATTTCGCTTTCCAGAGCAGGGTGCAATATCAATATATCAACGGGTATTCGTTCTATTAGAGAACCTCGCTGCGAGAAGCAACGGGTTGCCCGCAAAGGCTCCTTTTCGTCAGAAGGGCCTTGGGGATATCGCCTTTGAGGCAGTAAAACGATAAAGAATAGATATCGAAATAGCAATCAGACTCCTCCGTTGTCCATTTGCGCAGGATATGGCCTGGCCTGCCGGGATCGGCAGTGAAGTTCACGCAAAATATCTGACTATTTTAAAAAGCGTTGTGGCATCCTCAAATCGAAGGATGTATCATTTCATATCATAAAGAGATGCGAGAGAAGAATGACCATACGTTCTTATATCGATCTCATGCGGCTTCATTTCTTTTTTGCCTGGCCACTCCTCTTCTGTTCCGGGTATCTTCTGGCCACAACGGTTTATGGGAATTTTTCATGGCCGGACTTTGTCCGCGCTGCCCTGATTGGCTTTTTCGGATTTGAAGCAGGTTTCGTGCTCAATGACTATATCGACCGCGACTATGACATAAGAGATATCGAATCCGGGCGCCTCACAAAATACTGGAGACTATTCGGCACCCGGCCTCTCACTGCCGGCGACATCACCCCCCGCGGAGCCCTTACTCTCTTCATCATCCTCGTTGCAATCGCTACATTCCTGATATTCACGCTCCCTTCACCCAATTCCTTTTACGTCTTCCTTATCATGATCTACAGTTATTCGGTTGAAGCGTTTTATCAGGTAAAGAAGCGAACCCAGACACTTCCCATCGCCCAGCTAATCGGCCGGACCGACTTCGCCCTGTTTCCGGTTGCAGGCTATCTCGCCATCGGAAGCCCGGATATGACGGCTCTTCTCTATTTCATGTTCTTTTACCCATTTGCGCTGGCGCATCTCGGGATTAATGATCTCATTGATGCGGCAAATGACCTGGCAAGGGGAATGAAAAGCGTCACCTCCCTATACGGACCTTCAGGAACCGTAATCTGGATTGGCGGATTTACTGCCCTCCATATATTCATGGCACTGTTCTTCATGAGCCAACTGGGATGGATTGCCCGGGGAGGGATAATATTAGGCATTGCTCTCCTTCTCATAGCGAACCTGGCGATATCGAGGGACCATACCCCGGATGCGGGGCTAAAAGTGCTCCCGCTCTTCCATGTGGCGATGATCGTGTATGCGGGATCGATAGGACTTGATGCAGTAATATGAGTGTCATCAGAGAACTGGAACCTGCCGGAATCGCACTACAGCATTCAATGGAGTCGCACAGATAAATATTCCATTTTACAGCCTAAATTTCATGATATCGTCGGTGGAAAGTATTTCCCGGCTATTGCATTCAGAAGTATCGAGAAGGTTCTCGAAAAACCAGTATTTATGATCACGGTTTTATATGGGAACAAAAGTTGTATGGCGGGGTAACCCTGGGTTTTATAAATGGGGAAACACTCAAAGGTGAAGTAGTTATCAACGCACTTACCTCGCTTCTGGCAAATGCCATGAAAAGAATTTATGCCACACAGGAATTGGAAGAGGGAAAGGAATGGTTCAGACAACTCTTTGAAAGCGCTCCGGATGCGATTTACCTCTATGATCTCAAAGGGAGATTCATAGACGGAAACCTGGCGGCAGAAGAAATGATTGGCGGGGAAAAGGCGGGATTCATCGGTAAAAGTTTTCTGGACCTTGATATTCTTCATGCAAAAGATATCCCGAAAATTATTAAGGCCCTCGCTCAGAACAGGCTGGGATTCCCTGTTGGCCCTCTCACTCTGACGCTTAATTGCCTTGATAATAGACAGGTCCTGGCTGAAATGAGGGCCATACCTATCGTTACACGAAACAAAACCGTCGTTCTCGGTATTGCCAGGGATATCGGAAACAGGAAATAAGTATTGTTCTCTTATGCAATTGTTCGTTTTTATGCCCGGTTTTTTTGTCGAATCAAAGTTCCATATCCAAAGTCTACAGGATGATGGCTGGACAAGCTGCAAATATCTTTTATCTGACTGGAAGAGTTCAATCGCAGAATCTGATTTCATAACTCGCCAATTTCACCTTGAACATAAATATCCTGCACAAGGAGTTCTTATGGCAAATACATTTATACGCCCTGGTTCTTTTCCTTCCATTGGTGAAATGTCATGAAATTCATCATTTGCGGAATCGCCATACTTCTTCTGTTACTTGCCGGGTGTACGACGACAACCGAACAACCTGCCGGATATACGGACGTTACGCCGGCAGAGGCAAAACAGTTGATCGATGATAATCCCGACCTCGTTATTATCGATGTATCACCGCATTATGCCAACGGGCATCTGCCCGGTGCAGTGAGTTATTATCTTGGTGATGGATCGCTGGACCAGGCCATCCCTTCGCTGGATAAGAACGCGAAATACCTTATCTACTGCCATGTGGACAGTGTATCAATCGCAGGATCGCAGAAACTGGTTGATGCAGGCTTTACGAATGTTTACCGGCTGGAAGGGAATTACCAGGCCTGGGTTGATGCCGGGTATCCTGTGGAGAAATGAACTCCATTTCTCTCCTATCCCTTCTCTTCTCCAATCACATTTGCTTATATAACCAGCACGGCTGCTTTGAAAGAAAAAGATATGCCTATATCATGCCCGTGAGCGGCCCGTATACAATAAACACATAATACACGCCTGCTCCGATGAATACCACCGCTGCCCCGCCCTTCACCCAGCTTTCCACGTTCTGCACTGCCGACATCATCTTCGCGATCCTGTCCATAGCATGCACAATCAGGAAAGAGACCACAATTACCGGGAGACCGGTTGCCAGTGCAAAAACTGCAGGGACAACAATCACATCACCTGTCTTTAAAGCGATGGGGATGAGCATTCCAAAAAACAAGACTGCACTGAATGGGCAGAAAGCGAGAGCAAAGATAACTCCAAGAAGAAATGCCCCTATATATCCTCTCTCCGCCAGGATTTTCTCAATTTTTTGCAGCTTCCCCCTCGTTCCGGGGAGGGGAAGATCGATGATACCGAGCATCACAATTCCCATGAGAATCAAAAAGGGGCCGAGCAGTTTTTCCCCGTAATCCTGGAGGAAGAAGGAAATTGCCTGGATATTCAATCCACTGTATACGATAAGGGAAGCTATGGCAATATATGCCACCATCCTCCCCAGGCTGTACACCATTCCAACAAGCAGCGTATGACTGCTGTCTCCGATTTTACGCGATATATATGCAATGGCAGTAATATTGGTGGCGAGCGGGCATGGGGAAAATGCCATCACCAACCCGATGAAGAAGGCAGCGATGATCGGGATGCTGTTCGTCCCCAGCGCTTCCAAGGCACCCATGAAGTCTATCAGGAATAATCCCCCGCAAGCCGCTTCTCTATCAGTTCTTTCAGATAAGCCATGTATTCATCCTTATTTCCGATTTTGTACCACACCGCATTATTTTCCTCTTTATGGAATCCCTCGCCATCATACACCCCAATCCAGAGGGAAGAGCCGGTCGGCTCGTACCGCTCCACCAGTAATCGATTCTCCGGGAGGTCAAAATTTATGTGGGCAAAGACAATTTTTCCCGACTCATTCTCAGACGAAAAATACGTATTCACTGTTTCTTCCGCATATGCACCAAGAGTTATGCAGGAATAACATTGCCGGGTCGCATGGAAATGGTATATCTCCACTTTTTCCACAGAGCTGTTTGATGTGGGGGGGGAATTTATTCCTGCATCCATACTATTTTCAGTCTGGCCTGAGCAACCGCAGGCAAGCACTGTAAATCCGAGGAGAAGCAATACAAGTGGGGTCAGTAATAGCGCCTTTTTATTCATTTTTACTCCATTGTGCATTCTTTTAATTTTCTATTTTTTGATTTTCTGAGAAATTGCCTGTGAAAGGGTCTCGATTTCGTCATACCGTACTTCTTCCAGTCCCCGCTTCACGATGCCCTCACGCGTGGCTACAATATATATATCAGGGTCTATTCCAATGCCTTCCGTCCTCTTTTTGGCACAGCATTCCTCGCAACCGTCCACTACAACCAGGTAGTCTTCCCCTTCCATCTCCTTTTCAAGAGCGTGATGGAGAGCGGTGAGTTTCAGGTGCCTTGCAATAAGTGACGGGTTCCTTTGCCGGAGAGCGTGTGCGGCCTGCGTGGTGAGTTTTCCCGTATGTGAGATCCCTGAACAGGTGAGAAGGGTTACAGATTTCTCGTCATCCATTATGAGAACCACCCCCGGGTCCGGAGGCAGATCCTTACGAGCATGAGCATCACTGGCACTTCGATCAGCACACCAACCACTGTGGCCAGTGCTGCACCGGAAGCCAGTCCAAAGAGTACTGTTGCGGTAGCGATGGCCACCTCAAAATGGTTTGAGGCCCCTATCATAGCCGATGGGGCAGCATCCTCATAATCCAGCCTGATAAACCTGGAAAGAAAATACCCCAGGCAAAAGATGAACATGGTCTGGATAAAAAGTGGAATGGCAATCCAGAGGATCGTGAGCGGCTGGGCCAGAATGACATCGCCCTTGAAACTAAAGAGCAGAACAAGGGTAATGAGAAGAGCTGTGATGGTCACCGGCGTGAGGAGATGTACGAACTTTTTGTCGAACCAGTCTTTTCCCTTCACCTTAATGATGATTCTTCGTGAGAGAAACCCGGCAGCAAGGGGCAAGGCTACATAGATGCCAATTGAAAGTGCCAAAGCCTGCCAGGGGACCGGAAGTTGGCCGACACCAAGAAGGTATCCTCCCACTGGGGCATATAAAAAGAGCATGACAAGGGAGTTTATCGCAACCATCACAAGGGTATGTCCGTCATTCCCCTGTGCCAGGTAACCCCAGACAAGCACCATAGCCGTGCAGGGCGCAATTCCAAGCAGGATGCAGCCGGCAAGGTAACTTCTCCACAACGGAATTTCAAGCATTTTCATCCCGTCAACAAACACCACAGTCCCATCCCCATAGGTCGCTCCCACCGGCAGATCCAGTCCGAACGGCATCTTCACCAAGTCGATCGCTTCGGTGCCGATGAACCCGATAAAGACCGTTCCCAGGAAGAAGAGGGCGATGGCATACATAGTGAACGGCTTGATTGCCCAGTTGACAAAAAGCGTCAGGGCAACGGGTTTGATATTTTTTCCTGCACTGAGCACTTCAGCGAAGTCAATCTTCACCATAATGGGATACATCATGAAGAAAAGACAGATTGCAATCGGGATGGAGACGACAGGAGCATCTCCCGAATAGATTGAAAGCGAATCCAGGTAAAGAGCTGTCCCGGGTGCAAGACGGCCCAGAATGATTCCTCCCCCTATACTGAGCAGTACCCACACTGTAAGATACCGTTCGAACCATCCAAGCCCTTTGGACTCTTTCGTGATGCACACTTCTCCGGGCATGGGAACCTTAATCGTCCTGTACTCTTCCCTTTCCTTCCCAGGCTGCAGATACCACTTTTTCGATATCGTCCTCTGTATAATCCTGTGAATGCACCTTCTCAATCCCGAGACCGGTGATTATCAGGTGCTGGGCAATCCCTACCCCTTGTGAATCTGCAATCTTTTTCCCGCATTCGTTGGAGCACCCGTCTATAATCACTACTTCATTCGCACCGGCAATTCCTTCCATGAGGCCGGGATTACCACTCCCGAGAAGGGCAATGCAGGTCGCATTTCCGTATCCTTCTTCGGTAAGCTGGAGTGCAGCGCAATTAGATATCTGGCCTACATTTGCCAGACCCGCACAGGGAAAGAGTATCCGTATCTTTCTCTCTTCAGGTCCGGACCCCTCACCACAGGCACATTCTGGACCGTTTTTCGCCATTCTCTCTTACCCCTGCAGGATCTCTTTTAATTCCTTCACATCCGCTACCCTTCCGGAGACTTTCATCTCCCCGTCCACGGCCAGGGCTGGAGTGAGCATTACACCGCGATCCATTATCTCGGTGATATCGTCAATTTTTTTAATCTCGGCATCAATTCCGAGTTCTTTTACCGCAATCCCGACATTTTTCAAAAGGCGTTTGCATTTCATGCACCCTGTTCCAAGAACTTCAATTACGACCATCTTATTCACCATTATTCTCTGCACTCTTCTCGTATTCTATCATCAATGCCTTCATGTACTTCTCCTCCGCAGACCGGGGAACATAATTGTAAATTTTAACTCTTTTCAGCAATTCCTCTGCTATCCTTTTCTTGTCGATCAGGCTCATTTCTCTCACGTCTGTAATGACCCGGTCAAGCATTGCAATGCCTACCACCACTCCATCGACGTCAATCCGGCGAATCCGCCGGAGCGCCTCCGCAGCACAGCAGGGTTTTTTATCCATTCACCCCACATCCTGGAATCCCCAGATACGGGAAATAATTTCCAAAGATAACTCCCGCGACAGTTGAGAACACAATTACGAGGACCATATAAGCAAGGGTCTTTCTTGATCCCATTATTCGATACAGCACAAGGAGGGAGGGAAGACTGATCGACGGTCCTGAAAGGAGGAGGGAAAGGGCCGGACCCCCTGCCATTATCCCCTGGGTATAACCGAACGTCCCGCCGATGATTGGCACTTCAAGGAGTGTGGGCATATAGAGAATAGTGCCCACAAGGGACGCAAGCAGACATGAGAATAGTGAATTTTCTCCAAATAACGGGCGAAAGGTCTCAGGAGGAAGGAAAAATGCAATAATTCCCACGAAGAAGGTGCCTGCAATGAGTACGGGGAAAATTTTCTTCACGAGGTCCCAAATCTCGTATCCCCACTCGGTCACTTCGTCACGCTCATAATAGTAAATGAGCAGAAAGGCTACGCCAAGAGTCAGGAGATACACGATTGAGAGGCGAATGATCAGATTCAGTTGTGAGGCGCCGATGACAAGAATGAGAACCAAAAAGATAAAAAAGACAGGAACGACCCATTTCGGTCGAAGCGTTTTGTCCTCACCAATTGGCATAAACCCTTTGCTCGATGCACTGAGCTTTCGATCATACTCCCGAAAGAGCGTTGCCATGATCAAGCCGATGGCAATGGCCATCACGATTGCAAAGAGAGCTCTCGCGAACCCAAGGTCCCAGCCCAGCACACTCGCCGTATAAATGATTGCGAGGATGTTGATTGCCGGCCCGGCATAGAGGAACGTGGTAGCAGGGCCGATGCCGCTCCCTTTCTTGAGAATGCCGGCGAACATGGGGAGAATGGTGCAGGAGCATACAGCCAGGACCACACCGGATATGGACGCGATTCCGTAGGAGACCGATTTCTTTGCATCAGGACTGAAATATTTTAGAATTGCCTCCTTTTTCACAAATGCAGCAATTGCCCCTGCAATAAAGAATGCAGGCACCAGGCAGGTGACTGTGTGGGCAGCAAGGTACTCAACGACTGCGCTGACACCAGATAGAAGGGCACCTGTGACGGGGTCGGTCATGGAGACAGTTCACCTCTACAGCCTGGACTGAGATCGTTTTTTCGCGAGTGATATTCCATTCCTTTCTCCGTAATTCAATTTTTATTCGTAACCGGAACTCTTTCTAAATTTGGAGAGGATTATTTCAATTATATTTGAAATATTCTCAACAATAAATCTTGTGTTATGATACGAAAATTGAATGAATACTTTCAGAATGCATGTAGCCCGTGATGTCGAGAGAGAATGATTAAGTGATGAGAGTATTTTATATTATTTTGAAATGGATAAAAAAACCTCATGCTCCAGTGTATCGATACGAGAGATTGATGATATCTCTATTCCGGATGAGATTGCTGAATCACTCTGTTCCTGTGGCGGGCTTGAGGGGCTGATCGCAAACCTTCCCCCTGACATTCTCCTCGTTAAGATGCGAGGCTGGTATAAGGCCTGTGCAGACCCGGCAAGGCTGAAGATACTATTCATGCTGAGGATTCAGCCGCTCTGCGTCTGCGTTATCAAGGGCGTGGTCGGGATGGCTGATTCAAAGCTTTCCTACCACCTTTCCATTTTAAAAAAGAACGGGCTGATTGAAGGTGAGCAACAGGGCAATTATATCGTATATCGCATCACTCCGGTGGCCCGGATTTTCCTGAATGATGAAATGAAGCGATCCGGTTTTCCCTGAACGCAGATGAATGAATTGGGCATTTTCGCCAGGACATTCCAGGCTATTTCCCTTTCATTGGTTCAAAACTTCTTCATTCTTTAGATCTGTGCACACCAATACCCGATACCCATTCATCTCGCAAGTGCTCATCGCGCTGCACAAACCGGTTGCAGAGGATACATCATAAAGAAGTAAGGCCACGGGATGGCAGGTAGCTATATTTTTAGAGAGGCAAGTATTATGCATGAAACCTTTACTTTTCGGACTCCTTACCGGAGCCCTTATCCTTTTGCTCTGCATCAGTGGATGCACCACCCAGCCTGGTGCTCCGCAAACCACTGCGGCTACCACTCAACCAACAGCAACACCTGTTCAGACAACTACTATCTCTTCGGAAACAGGCACGCAGCAGGGACTTGCAGGAGTAGCCTGGTACCTTGTTGCATTCAATTCCGGCACCTCGGGTTCACTCAATGTCCTGCCAGAGACAGAGATCACCGCTTTCTTTGATGGAAATGGCGCCGTATCCGGTTCCGCCGGATGCAACCGGTATACCGCATCCTATTCCGGCACCCTGAATGGCCTGGCTATCGGCACTCCTGCAACCACACGAATGATTTGCGACACGCCTTCAGGGATAATGACCCAGGAGACGTATTACCTGACCACTGTCCAGAGTGCTTCAACTTTTAAAATCGAAGGCGATATCCTGACCATCATGGAAGGCAATGGAAATGCCATTCTCACCTTTACGAAAGTCGTACCGGGGTCACAACCGTCTGCCCCGCTTACCGGGGGAGCCTGGCACCTTACAGCCTATATAGACGTAAAAGGGGAGATTTTTACTCCCCTATCGGGCACAACGCTCACCGTGCAGTTTGACGAGGGCGGCGATGTTACCGGAAGCGCCGGGTGCAATAATTTCTTCGGGACTTATACCATCCCGGACGACGGGAGAATTTCGATTGGCCCGCTCGCATCAACGCTGATGGCCTGCCCTGGAGACGGGGTAATGGACCAGGAGACGATGTATCTCCAGCTGCTCCAGAATATGAACATCTACTACATTTCAGGGGACGAACTTATCCTCTCCGGAGAGACGGGGAAAGCCACTCTTATATTTGATCTCCGGAAGTAAGAGAATTCACAATTCTCTCTTTTTTTAGATGATATGAACAATGCTATGCATAATTATGGGAAAAACGCAATACCTAGAGAATTATCAATTTCATTCAGTTCCACAACGTTAATCAGGCAGGCTGTGCTGCATCCTTCCAGGCTGCCGCGTTTCAAAACTGATTCTATCGATACGCATCGTAAGGATCCTCACCGTGAGCTCTGCATCTGCAATACCGGATCCTATAAGAAGGACTATTCTGATGATGCTCTTTATGGATGAAAAAGAGTGAAACAAATACTTTCTAAAAAATTGAATTCAATATTCTCATCACACCTCTATAGGGGATAGCATGAGATTTTTTGACCTGGAAGATCACTTCGCGCAAAATAAGAAATTTACCTTTATACAAGTCATTGCCCGGTTCATATTACCTGTTGTTCTGGCGTTTGCCTATTATTCCGGGTGTATTCTTATCCTTCCCCTCGATAAGGCCCTGATCCTTGGAGGGCTGATGATTGCCTACTTCATCCCCCCGGCCGGGAAAGAGTCGATTATTCCACTGGGGATTGTACTCGGGATTCCCTGGTGGCTTATGGCATCCTCACTTGCCCTGCTGGATATTCTCACAGCACTCTTCATGATTCTCAACTTCGGGATCGTACTCCGTATCCCCATGTTGGGGACGTGGATTTCCCGTTTTCTCGAATCCGGGAATGGATTCATGGCCCGACGACCGTGGCTGTCCCGTTGGGGGGTCCTTGGTGTGGCCTTTTTTGTCTGGCTGCCTCTTCAGGGAACCGGGGGGATGGGAGCGGTACTCGTGGGGAAGATGGTTGGCCTTACATCGCGGCAAATCCTGCTCGCCGTCGGTTTAGGCGCCACGGCCGAATGCCTCATGTTTGGAGTGGGATTTGAACTCATCTGGAGGTTATTGCTGACAAATCTCTTCCTCGGACTGGGTGTGGCATTGTCAATTATTGCTTTTGCCACCCTTCTCTATTTTCTGTTTAAAAAGAGAAACATGAGTGGTTATTGAATTGGAAAATATCGCTGGAAACTTGCCAGGAATTCTATAAAGGTCTATTTATCGAATAAATTCATTGGGAATGTTTTCTCTGTTCCGAAGACTTGATCTTCTCACAAGTCGGGGATACGACGAGGCGCTTGAATGTTGCTGTTATGGAAAAATAGGATTATTTAAGAAATCGTAATTTATTGGATGAAATAAAGAATGATTGTAACTTTTATGGCTTTTTATTGCATTTGTTAAGTCTTGCCTGGTGTCAGAACAGTGTAATGGTTCCTGCATTGTGCACACGTTCCGTCCCTGGACTCTTTGTAATAGGCTTTTGGCATATTGTAAACAATCGAATTCTCTTTATGGCAACTGGGACAGGTGAAACGGATTACATACCCGGATCTCGTCCCAACAACCGCTGGTTTTACTGAACTTTTCATCATTGTATCAATCTTTCCGATGTTTTCCAATGATAGATTGTAACATCATCCAATCTGAATTATCATATTTCGATACTTGCGGTATGCGCGCGGCATACGTTTAATGATAGAATCCTTCTTTTTTCTAATTTCTATCAAAAGGCGTTTATGCCCAGATTTTTTACTGGCTATACTATTATAGGCTGTCAAAGTGTATATATGCCTAGTATCATTGTAGCTGCCGCCATAGCGGGCTATCTGATTAAAAAAAGAGAAATTAGAACCGGGGACGCCTATGTTTCGGAAGGCATTCCTGGCAATAGACAGGTCTGCCCTCGGTGGGCTTAAACGGTACTTCACAATCCTTTCCGCAGTCTGAACAGACTACCTTTGTCATTTCACGGGGTCCGAAATTTCTCGGGCCACCAAAATTATCTGATTTATACATGTTTATGCTCAAACAGTTTGAAAAACTGTGTAACAACTATGTTGCCTGATATAATAAAGCACTGTATTGGGCCATACCGCAGGTCCATCTTCTCAATATTCTAATACACTCACGGAAGTGGCCTTGCCCCCTCCGGCCGCGTTGGATTCCACCCCTTAATGGTGTTCTGAAAACTCAAACATTAGAGGTGACACTAAAATGATTCCAACGGAAGAATTTCATGAGATTCTTTGATTTGTTAAAAGACGCCCTCAATCCACCAACTCGTGCTTCACCACCATCAAATAGGGGAAAGTGAACACAGTGATGATGAGGAGGAAGAAGAGATTAAAGAATTGGTTGCCCTAGACATCATCTTGAATTGGTTGAATAGAACACTGCAGACGGCCTGTAACAACTTTCACGTAAGAGTCCCCATCATTTCAACAGACTTGCCGGTGTTCAAATCGCTTAAAAGCGTAAATACTAAGAAATATCTCTAAATTAAGCTGTAATTTCAAAAATAAACAAAATTGAGCCTAAGCCTCAGCCGTGATTTGAACACGGGACCTGCTGATTACAAGTCAGCCGCTCTGCCAACTAAGCCACTGAGGCGCCATATACTGTTAGTGATTTTGCATAAAAAAGATGGCGATTGCGGGAATGGATCGTTATCCGGTCC